>NZ_JBMKJG010000013.1:0-165323 GCF_049237765.1 Enterobacter cloacae complex sp. SHL021
TAAATGCGGAAGAGATAAGTGCTGAAAGCATCTAAGCACGAAACTTGCCCCGAGATGAGTTCTCCCTGAGACTTTAAGTCTCCTGAAGGAACGTTAAAGACGATGACGTTGATAGGTCGGGTGTGTAAGCGCAGCGATGCGTTGAGCTAACCGATACTAATGAACCGTGAGGCTTAACCTTACAACGCCGAAGATGTTTTGGCGAAGAGACAGATTTTCAGCCTGATACAGATTAACAGAATTTGTCTGGCGGCTTTAGCGCGGTGGTCCCACCTGACCCCATGCCGAACTCAGAAGTGAAACGCCGTAGCGCCGATGGTAGTGTGGGGTCTCCCCATGTGAGAGTAGGGAACTGCCAGGCATCAAATTTAGTGTGCTGATATGGCTCAGTTGGTAGAGCGCACCCTTGGTAAGGGTGAGGTCCCCAGTTCGACTCTGGGTATCAGCACCACTTTATACTTAGGTTAAAGTTCGGCAAGAAGTAAAAGAATTTGTCTGGCGGCTTTAGCGCGGTGGTCCCACCTGACCCCATGCCGAACTCAGAAGTGAAACGCCGTAGCGCCGATGGTAGTGTGGGGTCTCCCCATGTGAGAGTAGGGAACTGCCAGACATCAAACAAGTGAAAAGGCCATCCGAAAGGATGGCCTTTTTGCATTTCTACACGGCACACAGCGTAGGCCGGGTACGGCGAAGCCGCCACCCGGCATAACAAACGACTAGTGAATCACCTGTGACAGGAATGCTTGCGTGCGTTCTGACTTCGGATGCGCAAAGAACTCATCCGGTGGCGCCTGTTCAACAATCTCTCCGCGATCCATAAAGATCACCCGATCAGCCACGGTCCTAGCGAACCCCATTTCGTGAGTCACGCACAGCATAGTCATTCCGGATTGCGCCAGTCCAATCATGGTATCCAGAACTTCTTTCACCATTTCAGGATCCAGCGCTGAAGTTGGCTCATCAAAAAGCATAATTTTGGGCTTCATGCACAGTGAACGGGCGATAGCCACACGCTGCTGCTGGCCACCCGATATCTGGCCTGGAAATTTATTGGCGTGCTCAGCAATACGTACACGTTCCAGATAGTGCATCGCTAACGCTTCAGCTTCCTTTTTTGGCATTTTGCGCACCCAAATCGGCGCAAGCGTACAGTTCTGCAGCACCGTCAGATGGGGGAACAGGTTAAAGTGCTGAAACACCATCCCGACTTCCTGACGCACGCGTTCGATGTTGCGAATGTCTTCATTCAGTTCAATACCATCAACAACAATACGCCCCTGCTGATGCTCCTCAAGGTGATTGATGCAGCGAATGGTTGTCGATTTCCCGGACCCGGAAGGGCCGCAAAGGACAATGCGTTCGCCCTGCTTGACCTTAAGATTGATATCTTTCAGGACGTGAAATTGCCCGTACCATTTATTCACGTTTTCCAGCGTAATCATCGCGTCGGCGGGTGTCATAGTTATTTGGCTCATAATTTCCTCAGTGCGGTGTACGCCCGGTGTTAAAGCGCTTTTCCAGATGCTGGCTATAGCGCGACATGCTAAAACAAAAGATCCAGTAGATCAGAGCAGCAAAGACATATCCTTCGGTGGACATGCCAAGCCAGACAGGGTCAACCGTTGCCTGTTGCACGCTGCTAAAGAGATCGAACAATCCGATAATGATCACGAGGCTGGTATCTTTGAAGAGGGCGATGATCGTATTCACCAGCCCGGGGATAACCAGCTTGAGTGCCTGCGGAAGTATCACCAGCCCCTGTGTTTTCCAGTAACCGAGCGCCAGTGATTCCGCAGCCTCATACTGCCCTTTAGGCAATGCCTGCAGACCGCCACGCACCACTTCCGCAACGTAGGCTGACTGGAACAGAATGACTCCTACCAGGGCACGGATCAGTTTGTCTATCGTCGTGCCTTCTGCCATAAACAATGGCAGCATGACCGAAGACATAAAGAGGACGGTAATAAGCGGTACACCGCGCCAGAACTCAATGAAAATAACCGAGAGCACACGGACAACGGGCATTTTTGAGCGACGGCCAAGCGCCAGTAAAATGCCCCACGGCAGTGCGCCAGCGATCCCAACAGAAGCAATAATCAGCGTCAGCGTTAAGCCGCCCCATTGTCGGGTTTCCACGCGTTCCAGCCCCAGGAAACCACCGTACAACAGCACCCACACAACAATCGGATACACCACCGCCCAGCAGGCGATGTACCGTCCGCGTTGCGGCAGCCTTTTCCAGAACATCACGGCGATGGAGAGCAGCCCAATAACCAGCGCCAGATTGATTCGCCAGCGTTGTTCGTGCGGATACAATCCATACATGAACTGACCAAAACGCTCGTGGATAAACACCCAGCAAGCGCCAGCTTTTGTACAATCTGCCCGGGTTGAACCGACCCAGTTAGCCTGCAAGAAAGCCCAGTTAATGAGTGGCGGGATCAACTCCCACATCAGCCACAGACAAATTATTGTCAGCAGACTGTTACCCCAGCTGGAGAACAGATTCTTACGCGCCCAGAGAATAAAACGCCCACCTGTCGGGTTGGCAGGACGCGAAGAGTGCGACAGTATCGCTTTTGTCATCATAGTTCCTTAGCGCTCAACCAGTGCAATACGGCGGTTATACAGGTTCATCAGCAACGAGATCGCCAGGCTGATAATCAGATAGACGGACATAGTGATGGCAATGGTTTCAATGGCCTGTCCTGTCTGGTTAAGCACGGTTCCGGCGAACAGTGACACCATATCCGGGTAGCCAATAGCGGCTGCCAGCGACGAGTTTTTGACAATATTGAGGTACTGGCTGGTCAGGGGCGGAATGATGACCCGTAACGCCTGTGGAATAATGACCTGTCGAAGCGTTACCGTATGAGGTAACCCCAGAGAGCGTGCTGCCTCGTGCTGTCCATGCGGGACTGCCTGGATCCCCGCCCGAATGATTTCGGCAATAAACGCAGACGTATAAATGGAAAGGGCCAGGGTCAGGGCCGCCAGTTCAGGAATTAATACCATCCCGCCCTGGAAGTTAAAGCCCCGCAGATGTGGGACATCCCAGTGTAACGCGCCACCAAAAAGCCAGTGTGTCAGTAGCGGCAGACCGATAATCAAAAGCGCCGCAATTGGCCATGTCTTGCGAAGCTGCCCGGTTTTGATCTGATGTTTGCGGTTATAGCGAAATAGCCCGGCAGAGAGGGCGAGCGCGATGATAATCGCGGCGATAAAAGCATATATCCCTTCTGCGAGTTCAGGAGAAGGAATATAGAGCCCACGGTTGCTCAGGAAAAACAGATCGAAGGCATCGACAGCCTGACGTGGGCCCGGAAGGTTACGCAGTACGGCGAAATACCAGAAAAAAATCTGCAGCAGCGGCGGGATATTACGGAACGTCTCAATGTAAATGGTGGACAGCTTTCGCAGCAGCCAGTTATCTGACAGGCGAGCGAGGCCAATAAAAAAGCCCAGTATGGAGGCGAAAACAATACACAGCGCGGAGACCAGCAGTGTATTGAGTAAACCGACGAGGAACACGCGGCCGTAGGTATCGCCTTCCTGATAGTCAATAAGATGCTGAACAATGCCAAAACCCGCACTGCGATCCAGAAAAGCAAAGCCGGAGGTAATACCGCGATTATTCAGGTTGGTAACCGTGTTATGAATTAAATAAATGGCGATAAGAACAACCGCAAGAATGGCAATAATCTGGAATAGCCAGGCGCGGACCGCGGGATGAGAAAAGGATAACGATCCTTTTACGGGGGAGCGGCGATGGAACATAAAGAAACCTCGGTAACCATGACTCTGGAGTGGGCACTGCGTTCACAGTGCCCGTTACAGCAAAGACTTAACGTACTGGCGGTGCGTACTGAATACCGCCGTTATTCCAGAGATTGTTCTGGCCGCGTTTGATCTTCAGCGGGCTTTCCGATCCCACGTTGCGCTCAAAGATCTCAGCGTAGTTGCCCACCTGTTTAATGATGTGGTACGCCCACTTGTTATCCAGCTTCAGATCCTTGCCAAAATCGCCTTCTGTGCCCAGCAGGTGTGCCATATCCGGGGTTGAGGGTTTGGCAGCTTTCTCATCGACGTTTTTCGAGCTGATACCCATCTCTTCTGCATTTAACATGGCGAACAGGGTCCAGCGAACGATAGAGAACCAGTCTTCGTCGCCACGGCGAACGACGGGTCCAAGGGGTTCTTTGGAGATGACTTCAGGCAGGACGATCCACTCTGCCGGGTTACTCAGCTTAATACGCAGCGCGTAGAGCTGTGACTGGTCAGACGCCAGCGTATCGCAACGGCCAGATTCCAGCGCTTTGGCTGATTCATCAGAGCGATCGAATGTCACCGGGGTATACTTCATATTATTCGCTTTGAAATAATCGGCGACGTTAAGCTCGGTATCGGTACCGGCCTGAATACACACGGTCGCACCGTCCAGCTCTTTGGCGCTTTTCAGGCCCGCTTTATTGTGGGTAAGGAAACCGATGCCGTCATAATAGGTGACACCGGTGAATGACATCCCCATGCCTGCATCACGGGAGGAGGTCCAGGTGGTATTACGGGAGAGCATGTCCACTTCGCCGGACTGCAGCGCGGTGAAACGTTCTTTGGCCGTCAGCGGGGTATATTTTACTTTGCTGTCATCACCGAAAACGGCAGCGGCGACGCCCCGGCAGACGTCAACATCGATACCGGTAAATTTGCCGTTAGCATCGGCATAAGAGAAGCCAGGCAAACCGTCGCTGATACCGCACTGAACAAAACCTTTCTTTTTCACGGCATCCAGCGTTGTGCCCGCATGGGCCTGACCCGCAACAGCAAACAACATACCCGCAGCGGCCAGGCTGGCTATCATCGTCTTTTTCATAATGCATCCTGTGTGGCTAAATTTATCGTTATTTAGGTGTTTTAAACACTTTTACCCATCTGTGGCGTTGGCCGACGTTTATATAGCAAACGTAATGCCAGGTTTCGCGCTCGATGAAATAAGCGATAAGTGAACGCTTAATGCTGAGTGTAGACAGGCTTAAATAAAAGGAGCGCCCCGAAACGGTGCGAAATTACAACCTGTGCCACAAATCGGAGCAAAACTTTTAAGGAGGGTCAGAAAAAAAGAAGAGATAGTTTCCAGAGTGAATATTGGCCGGGTATTCAATAATATGAATGGGTGAAAATCATCAAAACTGAATACAAAATTAAAAGGGGAAGTGAAAAAGAGGTGACAGGTTTCTGGCTAAAATTAATGGTGTGAATAAATACTGTCTTTTTTTTACTGATTTGATATTACTGCACTCATTCAAAGCAAAAGCGCGGCCAGAGCCGCGCTTTCTGAACAGATGTTATCGGGTCAGGGCAACAATACCCAGCGTCAACCCCGCCACCGCGGCAGCACCACCAGCGATAGCACCTGCTGTTTCCCAGTTATCCTGAGTGGTACCTTTCATACAGGTATTGGTATGAACCAGTCGGCCCTGATCGTCGTATACCGGTACACATGGAGAGTCGTGCGCGCATCCAGCCAGCAGCGCAGCGAGTAGTGCAACGGAAATGAATCTTTTCATGATGTTACCTCAGTATTATTTCGCGTCCGCTATAAAGCCAGGAGGGCTATTAACGAACTGGAGGTTATTTTACCACCGGGATAAGCCCACGTTACACGAGGAATAATCTCAAATTATGTTGTTTGTAAACATCGTGGAGAAAAGCGTTTCGTCAGAACGAATTAATGGAGAAATTATGGAGTAACAACGTGGCGTTCTTACTTAATGCAAACTGACTCTTTTTAACACTGCGATCTTAATACACTGTTTATCTTAAAATAAAAAAGGCACCAGAGGTGCCTTTCAGGTATTCATTACTCTTTATGGCGCGTAAAGCGTCGCCGGACGACCACAAAGAAAACGGGCACGAAGAAGATAGCCAAAAGCGTTGCGGAAAGCATGCCCCCCATTACCCCTGTCCCGACCGCGTTTTGCGCACCGCTCCCGGCGCCATGGCTGATTACCAGCGGCATGACGCCAAGAATAAAGGCGAGCGAGGTCATCAGGATCGGTCGAAGGCGCATTCTCGATGCTTCCAGCGTGGCTTCAATGATGCCTTTACCCTCTTTTTCCATCAGATCTTTGGCAAACTCAACGATCAGAATGGCGTTTTTAGCCGACAAACCAATCGTTGTCAGCAAACCCACCTGGAAATAGACGTCATTGTTTAAGCCACGTAACGCTGCTGCAACCAGCGCCCCAATGACTCCCAGCGGAACCACCAGCATCACTGAGAAGGGAATGGACCAGCTTTCGTAAAGAGCAGCCAGACAAAGGAACACCACAATAAGTGAAATAGCGTACAACGCAGGCGCCTGATTTCCGGAAAGTCGCTCCTGATAAGACATTCCTGTCCAGTCATACCCGATGCCGGAAGGCAGTTTTGCAGCAAGACTCTCCATCAGCGCCATGGCCTCACCAGTACTTTTCCCGGGTGCGGACTCACCGATGATCTCCATGGATGGCATCCCGTTATAGCGCTCCAGGCGAGGTGAACCGTACACCCAGTGCGAGGTGCTAAAGGCGGAGAAAGGAACCATCTCACCATTTGCGCTGCGTACATACAGGTTGCTGATGTCACCAGGCAGCATACGGAAGCGCGCATCGGCCTGGACATAGACTTTTTTCACGCGGCCATGATCGATAAAGTCATTTACATAAGTTCCACCCAGGGCCGTTGAGATGGTCTGGTTGACATCAGAAAGACTGATGCCCAGCGCCTGAGCCTTCTCCTGGTCGACATCCAGTTTAAACTGCGGGGTATCTTCCAGACCATTTGGCCGCACGCGCACCAGCATGTCAGGGTGCGCTTTCACCATTCCGAGCAGCTCATTCCGCGCCTGCGTCAGCGAGGTATGCCCCAGGTTTGCCTGATCAATCAATTCGAAGTCGAAGCCCGTTGCGGTTCCCAGTTCGATAATCGCAGGCAGGTTAAACGGAAATACGAGCCCATCTTTTATCTGACTGAAGGCTTTTGTCGCGCGGCCAACAATCGCCTCAACGCTATTTTCCGCCCCCGGTCGTGCATCCCAGGGCTTCAGGCTAATGAAGGCAATACCGGCGTTCTGGCCCTGGCCGCTAAAACTAAAGCCATTAACGGTAAAGACAGATTCAACATTGGCCTTCTCGTTTTTCAGATAATAGTTCTGGACCTGATCGAGGACCTGCTGCGTACGCGTCTGGGTCGCACCGGCCGGAAGTTGCACCATCGTCATAAATACCCCCTGGTCCTCTTCGGGCAGGAAGGAGGTGGGCAAGCGCAGGAATAACACCGCCATACCACCCACAATGATGATGTACACCACCAGGTAGCGTCCGGTCTTGCGTAAAATGCCGCTCACGCTGTTGCTGTAGTGCTCCACGCTGCGGTCAAAAAGCGCATTAAACCAGCCAAAGAAACCGCCTTTCTTTTCGTGGTGATCGCCGGATACCGGTTTAAGCAGGGTTGCGCACAGCGCGGGGGTCAGGATCAGGGCGACCAATACGGAGAGCGCCATTGCCGAAACGATGGTCAGCGAAAACTGCCGATAGATGGCCCCGGTCGAGCCACCGAAAAATGCCATCGGGATAAAGACCGCCGACAGCACCATGGCTATACCCACCAGTGCGCCCTGAATCTGTTCCATCGACTTCTGCGTCGCCTCTTTCGGCGGCAGTTTGTCTTCTACCATCACGCGTTCGACGTTCTCAACGACCACGATGGCATCATCAACCAGCAAGCCTATTGCCAGCACCATCCCGAACATCGTCAGGGTATTGATGGAGAACCCGAACGCCGCCAGCACCGCGAAGGTACCCAGCAAAACAACCGGCACCGCGATAGTGGGGATAAGCGTCGCGCGCAGGTTTTGCAGGAACAGATACATCACCAGGAAGACGAGAATGATCGCTTCAAACAGGGTTTTTACCACTTCGTGAATAGAGATCTTCACAAACGGCGTGGTGTCGTACGGATAAACCACCTTCAGACCCTGTGGGAAGAATTGCTGCAGTTGCGCCAGCTTACTCTTGATGGCCGCCGCCGTATCCAGCGCATTTGCACCGGTCGCCAGCTTAATCCCCAGGCCGGTTGCGGCCTGCCCGTTGATTTTGGTCACCATATTGTAGTTTTCACCGCCCAGTTCAATGCGTGCGACATCCTTCAGGTGCACCATCGAGCCGTCCTGGTTCACCTTCAGCGTCACGCGGCCAAACTCTTCCGGTGATTTCAGGCGGGTTTGCGCAATGATCGAGGCGTTCAATTGCTGGCCCGGCACGGACGGCGTTCCGCCTAGCTGGCCTGCCGCTATCTGGTCATTCTGGGTTTTCAGTTGATTAATAATGTCCAGCGGCGTCAGCTGGTATTTATTCATCGCGTTACTGTCGAGCCAGATGCGCATTGCATACTGGGCACCAAACAGCTGAACATCACCCACCCCAGTGGTTCGACTAATGGCATCTTTCACATTCGAGGCGACGTAGTCGGAAATGTCATCCTGCGAGAGGCTTTTATTGTCTGAAACAAAGCCAGCCACCAGCAGGAAGCTGCTGCTGGACTTCTCAACGCCGATCCCTTGTTGCTGCACTTCCTGCGGCAGCAGCGGCATGGCGAGCTGAAGTTTATTCTGAACCTGAACCTGGGCGATATCCGGATCTGTACCAGACTCAAAGGTCAGGGTGATGGTGACATTACCTGCAGAATCGCTGGTGGATGACATATACATCAGGTTATCGATGCCGTTCATGTTCTGTTCGATAACCTGCGTCACGGTATCCTGCACCGTCTGCGCATCTGCGCCAGGGTAGGTTGCAGTTATGGCAACCGCGGGTGGGGCGATAGTCGGATACTGCGCTACAGGCAGTTTGAGGATTGCCAGCCCACCTGCAATCATCAAAATGATGGCGAGTACCCAGGCGAAAACCGGCCTCTGGATAAAGAAATTAGCCATGACGTCGTTCCTTAACCGGCTGGAGTCGTAGAGGTATCGGGTGTGGCGACGACGGTAGCCCCAGGTTTGGCTTTTTGTAACCCACTGACAATCACGCGGTCACCGTTTTTCAGCCCCTCTGTGACCAGCCAGCGATCGCCAATGGCCTGAGAGGCAACGACGGTGCGTGACTCAACCTGGTTTTTGTCGTTAACAATCAGGACGGTTGCATCCCCACGCGGCGTGCGGGTGACGCCTTGCTGTGGGATCAGAATCGCATTCGGCTGCGTACCCTCATTAATGCGGGCGCGTACAAACATTCCCGGTAACAGCAGGTGTTGCGGATTCGGGAAAATCGCCCGCAGAGTGATGGAGCCAGTGCTTTCATCAACCGTCACATCAGAAAACTGCAGCGTGCCTTTTAGCGGATAGGGCTGACCATTCTCCATCAACAGCTCGACGGTGCTGGTTGTCTCCCCTTTTTGCAGGCTTGTCTGCTTCAGACGCATAAAATCATTGCTGGACTGGGTGACATCGACATACATCGGATCCAGTTGCTGTACCGTTGCCAGGGCGTTTGCCTGGCCGTTGGTGACGAGAGCTCCCTCGGTCACGCTGGATTTACCAATGCGACCATCGACGGGAGAGGTGACTTTGGTATAGGCAAGGTTGATGCGTGCGCTTTCAACTCCTGCTTTTGCAGCAACGACGCTGGCATCCGCCTGCTGAGCCGTCGCAACGGCCTGGTCGTACTCCTGCTTACTGACATACTGTGTGCCCACCAGCGGGAGATAACGTTTTACCGTCAGGTGCGCAATATTGGCTGCCGCCTGGGCTTTCGCCAGCTCTCCTTTTGCGCTGTCATACGCCGCCTGATAGCTGACGGGATCGATCTGATAAAGTGACTGGCCAGCTTTGACATCGCTGCCTTCGGTGAAATTGCGACGCAGGATAATGCCGCTAACCTGAGGACGCACTTCCGCAACGCGAAACGCATCTGTTCTACCCGGCAGCTCTGTTGTCACAGTGAGGGGGGCACTTTTGACAATGTGTACACTCACCTGAGGCGGCTGCGGTTGATGTTGCTGATTTTCCTGCCCATCGCATCCGGCAAGCAGTGCGGCGCAGACAATAAAACCGGTTAAGGGCAAGCGTCTGAAATGATTCGTCATTACTGTTCCTTTAAATACCCATTAACCGATATTTCCGTGGATCGGTGACAGGGCAGGGGACAAAAACAAAAAATGTAGCTGCGTATAATAATGAGGGTATTTAATGTTTTTTAATTTATAAGTGCGGATAAATGCGGCAGGAAAGAAAATCAGAAGAAGGCTTTGCGTTTACAGCAATATACTTTAACAAAAGTAATCAGGAGAGTGATGTTTCATAGAGGGCATTCATCTGTTTTGTGAATTTAATTATTGGTATGCATTTGCCTCAGTTATAAATAAAGCGAATTGACTTTTTTTGTGCAGAATTCACCTTGTCTTTCATGAATACTTCCGATTACAAAACCCTACTAAACAGCTTAATTCTTGTGAGTAACGAGTAGTCGTCCATGGCGCGTAAAAAGAAAGCAGAGGCTCAACAAACCCGTCAACAGCTGATTGAAGCGGCTATCGGGCAGTTTGCGACACGTGGCGTAACCAACACAACGCTGACGGATATCGCCGATGCGGCAAAGGTGACGCGTGGGGCCGTCTACTGGCATTTCACCAGTAAAACAGAGATATTTAATGCTATCTGGGAACAGCAATTGCCGCTTCGCGATCTCATTCGCGACAGACTTTCTCTTTCCGAAAAAGATGATCCCTTGTTAATGCTTCGTGAGCAATTTATCACTGCGTTGCAATATATTGCGCATGAGCCTCGCCAGTGGGCGCTGTTGCAGATTTTGTATCATAAGTGTGAATTTACCAGTGATATGGTTTCCGAGTATGAAATCAGGAAACGTATTGGTTTCAACAATGATTTTCTACGTGCGACACTGGAGCGCTGTATTTCACGAAACATCATTTCTTCGCAGGTCAATGTGGATTTAACGCTGATAGTGTTCCACGGATTTTTTAGCGGAATAATTAAAAACTGGTTAATGAATAACGACAGCTTCAACCTCTATCAACAGGCACCTGCTCTGGTCGATAACATTCTGGCGACACTCCCGGTGATGCGCGTGTCGCCACGTGAAGAGGCTTACGACTCGGTGTCGGGCAAGATCTCTCCCTGCTCGCAAAGCGTTTCAATGGTCTGCGCACTGACAGGTTTTCCTAACAAATAGCCCTGAAGGGTATTACAGCCCAGTTCTGTCAAAAAGGCTTGCTGTGCTTCGGTTTCTACGCCTTCAGCCACCACTTTCAGATTCAGCGTTTTCGCCAGGGCGACAATCGCGGAGACAATGGTCGCATCTTCGCTTTCTCCACTGAGCTCTTTTACAAACGCCCTGTCGATTTTCAATTCACAGGCGGGTAAGCGTTTAAGATACAGCAGGCTCGAGTAGCCGGTACCAAAGTCATCAATAGAGGCTTTCACACCCGCATTCGTCAGCTCTGTCAGCACCCGCACGCTCTCATCCGGGTTACTCATCGCAGTGGTTTCCGTCACTTCAAGGATCAGCATTTCCGGTGGCACCTGGTGACGTGTCAGACAATCAAGCACCGTACTCACCAGCGAAGGTTGTTCAAACTGAAGTGTCGACAGGTTCACCGCCATTGACCAGTTTTGATGCCCTTTAAGGTGCCATTCCCGCAACTGGCGGCAGGCTTCGTTGATAACCCAGTTGCCAATGGGAATGATCTGTCCCGTTTTTTCCGCCAGCGGCAGGAACAGGTCTGGCGTCAGCAATCCCAGCTTCGGGTGTTGCCAGCGCAGGAGTGCCTCAAACCCGAGTACGGGGCCTGCCGGCGCGTGGAATTTGGGCTGATAATGCAGCTGTAGCTCATTACGATCGATGGCCAGCCACAGATCGTTCATCAGCTGCAGATGGGTTTGCGCCAGCGTGTTCATGGAGGGCTGGAAAAAGTGATAACCGTTACGGCCCATATGCTTGGTGTGGTACATCGCCGCATCGGCGTTAAACATCAGCTCGCGATCGGTTTTGCCATCGTGAGGATAAAGCGCAATGCCAATACTGAGGGTCACCACCAGCTCATACGGATCCACATTGAATGGACTATCGATAGTGCGCACCAGGGCATTGGCAAGGGAGGCTGCATCGTCCGGCCCCCCAACTTCTGCCAGCAGAACAAATTCATCACCGCCAATACGTGCAAGGGTGAACTGGCCTTTCAGAGGGAGCAGCAGGCGTTGCGTAACGGCAACCAGCAGTTTATCGCCGACATCATGCCCGTAGGCGTCATTGACGGTTTTAAAGCCGTCGAGATCCATAAACATCAATGCGAAATGCGTGCCTTCACGATCTGCTTTGTTGATGGCCTGATCGAGTCGATCTTCCAGCAGGATACGATTGGGCAGGCGCGTCAGCGTATCCTGTAACGCCAGCTGGGCCAGCTCCCGGTTTGCTTCCGCCAGAGACGAGGCGAGGAGAGAGGTGCGCGCCTGCAGGCGCGCATCCAGCATCGACACCAGCAGGGTGATACCAAGGATGGCGAGTGCGACAACGCTCACCAGCACGGCCAGCCAACTGCCGTTAATCCCCTCATGGTGAGCCATGGTCGACACTGGAAACTGTGCGGCTTTCATCCCCGCATAATGCATTCCGGCAATCGCAATCCCCATCGTAATTGCAGCACCCATGCGCATCAGCGCGACCTGAGCGGCCTCATGACGCAGGCGGAACGTCAGCCACAGTGCCGCGAGCGATGCAGCAAGCGCAATAGCGACTGATATCGCCACCCATGTTTTATCCCAGATAATACCGGGCGTAACCTCCAGGGCCGCCATGCCGGTGTAATGCATGACCACAATACCGGTTCCCATGACTAGTGCACCGGGCAGCAGACGGCGCAAACGCAGCTGCTCACAGCTGACAAGCCACAGCGCAAACAAGGATGAACCCACGGCGATAACCATCGATAACCCCGTCAGGGTGGCGTTGTAGCTCATGCTCATGGAGAGATCCATCGCCAGCATGCCGATAAAATGCATCGCCCATACGCCAATACCCATTGCAACACCGCCACCGGCCAGCCAGATGCGCGCTGCCACGCCCTGACTTCCCGCCACACGCGCGGCCATATTCAGCGCGGTATAGGCAGCAAGGATAGCGACAACAAAGGAGAGGACGACAAGGATATGGTTGTATTGGCTAACCAGCATGATCGGTTCAACTCGAGTGTGAGGTTACGCAAGGGCGGTGGTGAAGGGCGAGACATTATCATCGTAAGGTAATGACTCAAAGGGATTTAAATCCCCGTTTTTATTAAGTGATTTCGGGGTTTTTGACGACGTTGGCGGCTCAGTCCAGCTCTGAACAATTGACGAGTTTAAGCGGGTTCACGGAATCCATATTGCGACACTTATCGGTTTCGGTGCTCATCAGTTCAATCCACTGCATCAGCAGCGCATCAAAGAGAAAAACTGAGACAGCAAAGACAACCAGCCACCAGTATTTACGAATCATTATGACATTCCGGGAGAAGAGAGCCAGTAAGGTGGTGGAAATATACACGAAAAGCGGCGGTTGAAAAGTGGGGAAAGCGAAGGTTTACAAAGCGTTGACGGTGGCAAATGTGGAGCAATAAAAAAGGCGCATCCCCATGCCAGGTAGCGCCTTTTTAAACAAGCATTTCGCTAACCGAAATTAGTTCATGCCGTATTTTTTCAGTTTCTTACGCAGAGTACCACGGTTGATACCCATCATCAGCGCAGCGCGGGTTTGGTTACCGCGGGTGTATTGCATCACCATGTCCAACAGTGGCTGTTCAACTTCAGCCAGTACCAGCTCATACAGGTCATTAACATCCTGACCATTCAGTTGAGCAAAATAGTTCTTCAGTGCCTGTTTAACCGAGTCACGCAGGGGTTTTTGAGTTACCTGATCCTGAGAGTTAACGGTAGAAACGGTCAGTACGTCAGAATTTACGCGTTGTTCGAACATAGTTCTGTCAGCTCTTTATTTCATTACGCAAGATTTTCGAAGTATGCCTCCAACGCCTCCAGCTGTTCGCTGGCATCCTCTATGGCGTTGAATGTGCGCCGAAACTGGTCATTTGGAGCGTGCTCCTGGAGATACCAGGAGACGTGTTTACGCGCAATTCGGTACCCTTTTGCCTGGCCGTAGTGGTCATGCAGTTCCCGAACATGCGAACAAAGCAAGCGCTTAACCTCTGCCAGTGGCAGCGGGGCAAGCAGCTCCCCAGTGTCCAGATAATGCTGGATTTCCCGAAAGATCCAGGGTCTTCCCTGAGCTGCACGTCCTATCATCAGAGCATCAGCTCCCGTATAGTCGAGCACAGCTCTGGCTTTAAGCGGGTCAGTAATGTCGCCATTCGCGATAATCGGAATGGAAACTTTCTGCTTAACTGCCCGAATGCTGTCGTATTCAGCTTCACCGTTGAACAAACAGGCGCGAGTGCGTCCATGAATGGTCAGGGCCTGAATGCCACAGTCTTCGGCCAGTTGGGCAATCTCTACACAGTTACGGTGTTCCGGCGACCAACCCGTGCGAATCTTCAACGTAACAGGAACGTCCACTGCGCTGACAACCGCCGTCAGGATTGACTTCACCTGGTCGGGGTATTGCAGAAGGGCTGAACCTGCAAGCTTGCGATTCACTTTTTTGGCCGGGCAACCCATGTTGATATCAATAATCTGGGCGCCACTTTCCACGTTAATCCGCGCGGCATCTGCCATCTCTTCAGGCACACTTCCGGCGATTTGCACGGTGCGAATACCTGGTTCATCAATGTGCACCATCCGAAGGCGGGATTTATCGCTTTCCCAGACCTGCGGGTTAGACGACATCATCTCGGAAACGGTTAAACCGGCTCCCATCTCATAACACAGCGTCCTGAACGGCCGGTCGGTAATACCTGCCATTGGGGCTGCGATCAGGCGATTTCTGAGCTGGTGGTGTCCGATGCGCATGAGTTAAGAAATGACCATACTGTGACTGCAAGGCGGCGTATATTACGCATTTTTTGCACGAGATGAAAGGCCAAACTTTGAACAATCCACTGTTGTAGATCAAGGAATCGCCACCCAGTCACAATGATGAAAATTATTTTTTATTTAAATCATTATGTTATGTATTAACGGCGATTTTATGACCGCTTACAATTTCCCGTAACTTCTCATCATTTCTCAAAAAATGAATCCGTTGAGCGGGATATTCTGCTGTTTTTAGCAGCAGATTCTCCCGCTTCTATGCGATCTGCGTCGCATTTTAGAACATCATCTCAGTACGAAAAATGTTCTTATTTTTTACGGCCCGTGATGCGGCACCACTCTTCTTTTTCCACCACCGGATCGAGGGTGAAGAGATCGGCGTAGGCTTCGCAAACGCTGTCAGCCTGGCTTGCCAGGATCCCGGACAGCCCCAGCAGGCCGCCCTCAACGGGCAGCACGCTGATTAACGGTGCAAGCTCGCGTAATGGGCCCGCCAGGATGTTAGCGACCACCACATCGGCTTTCATGGCCTCTGGCTGCGCGTCCGGCAGATACAGCTCAAGGCGATCGGAAACGCCGTTACGCTCGGCGTTATCACGACTGGCCTGAATGGCCTGCGGATCGATATCGATCCCGATGGCTTTTGCGGCGCCCAGCTTCAGGGCGGCAATGGCGAGGATCCCGGATCCACAGCCGAAGTCGATCACGGTTTTCCCTTCCAGATCCAGGCCATCCAGCCACTGCAGGCACAGTGAGGTGGTCGGGTGGGTGCCGGTACCGAATGCCAGACCCGGGTCGAGCATCACGTTGACCGCGTTTTCATCGGGAACTTCGCGCCAGCTTGGGCAGATCCACAGACGCTTGCCAAACTGCATGGGGTGGAAGTTATCCATCCACTCGCGTTCCCAGTCTTTGTCTTCCAGTTGTTCGATTTTGTGCGCAAAACCCGCGCCCAGCAGAGGATGATGTTCCAGAATCGCGACCACTTCTTTCATGTCGGTTTCAGCATCAAACAGGCCAATCACGTCGGTATCGCCCCACAGGCGCGTTTCGCCCGGCAGCGGCTCAAAGACTGGCGTGTCATGCGTGTCCTGGAAGGTGATAGAGACCGAGCCGGCCTCCATCAGCGCATCGCTCAGCTCTTCGGCGTGAGCGCCGGTTGTGTTCAGTTTTAGTTGGATCCACGGCATGGCAAAACTCTTTATTTATTAGTAGACATCATAGCGGGTTGTGGGACGGGTTGACCGAAACGGTTCCCCACCACAAACGCCAGTAAACTTAACAGTAACGAAGGCACAATTGGATGGAAGCCCAGGTACTGGATCTTAAAGGTGGCGAGCACGGCGTACACGACACCGCCAACAATCATGCCGCTTAGCGCGCCCGCAGCATTCGCGCGTTCCCAGTACAGGCCAAGCACCAGCGGCCACAGGAAAACAGCTTCAAGGCCGCCAAACGCAAGCAGGTTCAGCCAGATGATCATCTCCGGTGGACGCCAGGCGGCCAGCAGCAGCAGCGCCCCTAATAACAGCGTAATCACCGCAGACATCCGCTTTAAGCGTCGTTCGTTTTTCAACTGCTCGGGACGCAAATTCAGATAGAGATCTTTGATAATCGTAGCGGAACTTTGCAGCAACTGAGCGTTGATCGTCGACATAATGGCGGCCATCGGTGCGGCTAGGAAAATCCCGGCAGCAAAGGGGGGCAGGACTTTAACCATCAGGGTAGGGATCACCAGGTCGGGCACGGTAAGATCTGGGATCACCGCACGACCTAATGCACCCGCCAGATGCATTCCCAGCATCAGTATCGCCACCACAATGGTCCCGATAATAATGCCGCGATGAACCGCTTTACTGTCCTTATAGGAGATACACCGTACAGCGGTATGCGGCAGTCCAATGACGCCGAAGCAGACCAGCACCCAGAAGGAGGTCATAAAGGTGGGTGAAAGAATGTCATCTGCGCCCTCTGGAGTGACCAGTTTCGGGTCAATCGCTTCAAGGGTTTCAACAGCATGGCTCAGGCCGCCTGCCGCATGGACAATCCCCACCAGCAGCACAATGGTTCCGATGAGCATCACCATGCCCTGCAGGGTGTCGTTCAGTACGCTGGCGCGGAATCCACCAAACGCCGTATAAAGCGCGATACTGATCCCAAAGATAAGCAGGCCAGTCTCGTAAGGGATCCCTGCTGCGGTTTCAAGCAGACGTGCACCGCCAATAAACTGCACCGTCATCGCACCCACAAAGGCGACCAGCAGGCTTAGACTTGCCAGCCATACCAGTAAACGGCTGCGGTAGCGGGCAAACAGCATGTCGTTCAGCGTCACGGCATTATAGCGACGCGCCAGAATAGCGAACTTCTTGCCGAGTATACCCAGCGAAAGCCAGATAGCCGGGAGCTGGATCATCGCCAGCAGCACCCAGCCTAACCCATATTTATAGGCTGCCCCGGGACCGCCAATAAATGAGCTGGCGCTGATATAGGTGGCGGTGAGCGTCATCGCTAACACAATGCCGCCCATTGAACGGCTGCCGAGGAAATATTCGTTCAGGAAGGTGCCGGTTGCCCTTTTGCGCATGGCATACACGGACACGCCAAACACGACCAACAAATACGCGATAAGCGGCAGAATGACTTCAAGCTGCATCGTCGTCCTCCAGCGGGATATCGCGATAAATGAATTTCACCATTGCCCAGCACAGCAGGATAAAAATCAGCGGTACCAGCAGACAGGCCATTTCAAACCAGTGAGGCAGGCCGGTGATGCCAATTGCAGAATCAGGTAAGTAAGCGGTTACCAACCATGCGGCAAGATAGAGAAGGGTCAGCCACAGCGCCCAGCGCGCTTCTTTATGGGCCTGAACAAAACGTTTGTCCATTTTTTGTCCCTTGTGGATGAAGAAAGCGGGGATTGTACATGATGGGCCTTGACGATCCCCAGAAATAAAAAAGGCCGGTTAAACCGGCCTTTTAGCATAGATGCTTTCTTACTTCTCGTTGAGACCGAGTTTTTTCTCCAGATAGTGGATGTTCGTCCCACCATTCTGGAAGTGCTCGTCGCTCATGATGCGCATCTGCAGATCAACGTTGGTTTTGATACCGTCGATGATTAGCTCCTGCAGGGCGTTCTTCATGCGGGCAATCGCCACGTCACGGTTTTCGCCGTAGCAGATAAGCTTACCGATCATTGAGTCATAGTACGGCGGTACGGTGTAACCGGCGTAGATATGAGACTCCCAACGCACGCCAAAGCCACCCGGTGCGTGGAAACGCGTGATTTTACCCGGGCTTGGCAGGAAGGTATTCGGGTCTTCGGCGTTGATACGGCACTCGACCGCATGGCCTTTGACCACTACTTCTTCCTGTTTGATGGACAGAGGCTGGCCGGCAGCGATACGCAGCTGCTCTTTGATCAGGTCAACGCCGGTGATCATTTCGGTAACCGGGTGTTCAACCTGAATACGGGTGTTCATCTCAATGAAGTAGAACTCACCGTTTTCGAACAGGAATTCGAAGGTACCCGCCCCGCGATAGCCGATGTCGACACACGCTTTGGCACAACGCTCGCCGATGTAGCGACGCAGTTCCGGGGTGATGCCCGGTGCTGGTGCTTCTTCGACCACTTTCTGGTGACGACGCTGCATGGAGCAGTCACGTTCTGCCAGATAGATAGCGTTACCCTGACCGTCAGCCAGCACCTGAATTTCGATGTGGCGTGGGTTTTCCAGGTATTTTTCCATATACACCATGTCATTGCTGAAAGCTGCTTTCGCTTCCGCTTTGGTCATGGAGATGGACTGTGCCAGTTCAGCGTCGCTGCGCACTACGCGCATACCGCGACCGCCGCCGCCGCCGGACGCCTTGATGATCACCGGGTAGCCAATGCGTTTAGCATGTGCACGGTTTGCATCCATGTCGTCAGTCAGCGGGCCGTCAGAACCTGGAACGGTTGGAACACCGGCTTTTTTCATCGCGGTGATTGCAGACACTTTGTCACCCATCAGGCGGATGGTGTCAGCTTTCGGGCCGATGAAGATAAAGCCAGAGCGTTCAACCTGCTCAGCAAAGTTGGCGTTCTCGGAGAGGAAGCCATAACCCGGGTGAATTGCCACCGCGCCAGTGATTTCAGCGGCGCTGATGATTGCCGGGATGTTCAGATAGCTTTTTACGGACGGAGCCGGGCCGATACAGACCGTCTCATCCGCCAGCAATACGTGTTTTAAATCGCGGTCCGCGCTTGAGTGCACAGCGACAGTCTTGATGCCCAGTTCTTTACAGGCACGAAGAATACGCAGTGCGATCTCGCCGCGGTTGGCGATAACAATTTTATCCAGCATGTTCGCCTCGTTACTCGATGACGACCAGCGGCTCGTCAAATTCTACCGGCTGACCACTTTCGACCAGAATCGCCTTCACAGTACCTGATTTGTCTGCTTCGATCTGGTTCATCATTTTCATGGCTTCAACGATACACAGGGTATCGCCTACGTTGACTTTCTGACCCACTTCGATGAACGCCTTCGCGTCCGGGCTCGGGGTGCGGTAGAAAGTACCAACCATTGGGGAACGTACGATGTGACCACTGATTTCTGCTGCAGCGGCAGGTGCGGCTTCAGTTGCGGCTGGTGCAACGGCTGCAGAGAGCGCAGGCTGCTGCACTGGCGCAGCATAAGCTTGCTGCATTACCGGGAAGCTAGCGGCTGGGGCTGCACGGCTGATACGTACAGACTCTTCGCCTTCAGAAATTTCCAGTTCGGAGATGCCTGATTCTTCAACCAGCTCGATCAGTTTTTTAATCTTACGAATATCCATGAGTGGGTTCCGTACTCTTGTTTAGTGTGATTGTGACAGGCGTTTTACCGCTGTCTGTAAAGCGTATGAATAACCGTCTGCGCCCAGTCCGCAGATAACGCCAGCGGCGATATCCGACAGATACGAATGGTGGCGGAACGGCTCTCGGGCGTGCACGTTGCTGAGGTGGATCTCGATAAACGGGATACTCACCGCCAGCAGTGCGTCGCGGATAGCAACACTGGTGTGCGTAAACGCGGCCGGATTGATCAGGATATAGTCCACAGTGTCTTTAGCCTGATGAATACGGTCGATGAGTGCGTACTCCGCGTTTGACTGAAAATGATCCAAATCCACATTCAGTGACGTTGCTTCCGTGCCCAAACGGTTAACAATTTCACTTAATGTCAGCGTGCCGTACTTCTCTGGCTCACGGGTGCCGAGCATGTTCAGGTTCGGTCCGTTTAAAACTAAGATTCGGAATTTTTCTGCCATTGTGTCGCTATCTCCTGCGAATCTCGGGTAAAAACCAAAATATACCTTTGAAACGCGAAAGTCACCTGATGACTTTCCTAAAATGCATTCAGGAAAACCAAAGTCGCACATTATAACGATTTCGTAGCATTTGGCAGCTAAATACTGGTCTTATCAGGGAAGATTATCAACCGCTATCCGAAAAAGAATGGCGGTTGATAAGTAATCTGCGGGAAAACGCACAGTTTCGCGAACTATCGCAACCACTGGCGGAACTTCTTGTAACGCCATGCTAAAAGCGCCAAAGCCAGCAGCGCGTAGAGGATGGGCTGAGGCGAGAGGATCTTCACGGACCACAGATAATGGATGGGTGCGAGGATCGCGACAAGATAGACGAAGTTGTGCAGCAGCTGCCAGCGCTTACCCAGTTTTCGCTGCGCATATTGCGTGGATGTCAGCGCTAATGCCAGTAACACCAGCCAACTGACAATGCCCAGCGTCAGATAAGGACGCGTGACCAGTTCGCGGCCCAGCAGTGCCAGGTTGTTAATCCCCAGTTCCAGCAGCGCGTAGCTGGTCAGGTGCAACGTGGCCCAGGCAAAACACCATAGCCCTAATAGCCGACGTGTGCGTATCAATAATGGCTGTTTAGCGTAGCGCGCCAGCGGCGAAACCAGCAAGGTCGCCAGTAAAAATTTCAGAGCCATCCGACCAGTAAAGTGCTGGATATCTTTAGCCGGATCGGCACTAAAGAGCCCCTGGCTGGCGGCCCAGAACAACCAGATAAAAGGGAGCAACCCGGCTAAATGCAGCAGCACTTTCAGCCAGGTTACCTGTTTTGCCGTTAAACGCACTCAGAAGTTCTCCCGTAAATTGAGGCCACGGTAGAGCGACGCCACTTCATCCGCATAGCCGTTAAAAAGCAGCGTGGGCTGACGCTTCACATCCAGCGCACCGCCAGAACCGATAAACCGTTCCGTCGCCTGCGACCAGCGTGGGTGATCGACATGTGGGTTCACGTTGGCGAAGAAACCGTACTCGTCCGGCGCGGCGAGATTCCATGTTGTGGGCGGACGCTCACGGGTGAGCTTGATACTGACGATCGATTTAATGCCCTTGAAGCCATATTTCCACGGTACCGTTAGCCGGATGGGGGCGCCGTTCTGCGGCGGGAGCGCTTTACCGTAAACGCCGACGGTCAGAAGGGTAAGAGGATGCATGGCTTCGTCAAGGCGTAATCCTTCTACATAAGGATATGCAAGCCCACCGCCGATGAACCGGTCCTTCTGGCCTGGCATCTCGTCCGGGGCGTAACGCGTCTGGAATGCGACATATTTCGCATTGCTGGTGGGTTCAACCATTGCCAGCAGCTTATGCAGCGGAAAACCTACCCACGGTACCACCATCGACCAGGCTTCCACGCAGCGCATACGATAGATGCGTTCCTCTAACGGGAAACGGGTGGTGAGATCGTGATGATCCAGCGTTAAGGGTTTTGCCACTTCGCCGTCAATTTTCAACGTCCACGGATCGGTTTTCATGCTGCCTGCATTGGCCGCAGGATCGGCTTTATCAAGCCCAAATTCGTAGAAGTTGTTATAACCGGTGACCTTATCTTCTGGCGTGAGCGTCAGTTTGTTTTGCCACTCGGCAGGTTTCGTAAAGGTGAGCGGGGCACCGGAAGGGGCTTTTAGCCGATCGTTGCCTTTAAACCAGTCGAGCAAATCAGCGTGAGCCGCAGGTGTGAGCGACAACGCGGTGGCACTGATGCCAAGCATTTTCAGGATCTGGCGGCGCTGTAACATAAAGACAGATTCGGACGTTACGTCGGCTTCCGTCAGTTTTCGGGTTTTCATGGCATCCTCCGTCATGCGTTTTTCTAAGCATGACGGAGGAGAAGGATTAGCGCGAATATGTCACGAAAATTTGAAGATTAGGCAATTTTCACCAGCGTGCGGCCATGGAACTGATTATCCATGATCTTACCGGCATATTCCGGCGCCTGGCTGAGGGCGATTTCGGTTGCACTCTGCGTGAAGAAGGACTCAGGCAGGTCGCGCACCAGACGCTCCCAGGCTTCTGCACGACGGGCCGCCGGAGTCATGACGGAATCCACACCCTGCAGGCGCACGTTACGCAGGATAAAGGGCATAACGGTGGTTGGCAGGGCAAACCCGCCCGCCAGACCGCAGGCCGCCACGCAGCCGCCGTAGTTCATCTGCGCCAGCACTTTTGCCAGCACGTTATTTCCGACGGTATCCACCGCTCCGGCCCAGAGCTGTTTTTCCAGCGGACGGGTTTCGGCAAATTCGTCGCGGCCAAGAATGCGGCTGGCACCAAGCTGACGCAGGTAGTCATGGGTGCTTTCACGGCCTGAGACCGCGACGACCTGATACCCCAGTTTGTGCAGTAAAGCCACCGCCGTGCTGCCAACGCCACCGCTGGCCCCGGTCACGACTATCTCGCCTGACTCAGGGCGGATACCGGCATCTTCAAGGGCCATGACGCACAGCATGGCGGTAAAGCCTGCGGTACCGATAATCATCGCTTTGCGGCCATCCAGCCCAGCAGGCATGGGCACCAGCCACTCGCCTTTCACCCGCGCCTGCGTTGCCAGCCCGCCCCAGTGATTTTCGCCGACGCCCCAACCGGTGAGCAGCACCTGCTGGCCGGCATGAAACCGCGGATCTTCGCTGGAATGAACGTGGCCTGCAAAATCAATCCCCGGCACCATCGGGAAATTTCGGATGATTTTACCTTTGCCGGTGATGGCCAGGGCATCCTTGTAATTCAGACTGGACCAGTCGATGTCGACGGTGACGTCGCCTTCGGGCAGACGGCTCTCATCAAGGGCTTGCACCGAGGCAACGGTATTGCCGTCCTGCTGTTCTAAGATCAAAGCCTGCATACAGGATCCTCACTATTCTGATGATTGGAAAATTTGTTCTGAAGACTATACTCGCTCAATGAAACGCTATGCCGATTTAACGCAATAAATTGCCAGATACACCAGGTTTGGTAGTATGGCGCATTTGAAATGCAAGTTAGCGCTTACTCGCTACCCATCAACCCACGGAGTAATCTCAAGGATGCGATTAACGACGAAGTTCTCAGCTTTTATCACGTTGCTGACGGGGTTAACCATTTTTGTCACGCTCCTTGGCTGCTCCCTGAGCTTTTATAACGCCATTCAGGACAAGCTGGTCAACCGGGTTGAGTCTGTTGCGTCAGTTATTGATACGCGTCTGATTACCACTCCGCTACCGGAACTCTCCCGCGAGCTGGATGAATTGATGGTACCGGTTGATATTGTGCAGGTCGACATCACCCAGGGAAAGCATCCGGTGTTAAGCCATCAGCGTCAGGGCAGCTATCGGCCTGCGGGCGTTGTGAGCCAGTATCGGGAAGTGAATGTCCATTCCCTTAAAAATCCGGGGATGACGATACGCCTGGTCTACCTCGATCCCATGGCCAGCTATTTCCGCTCGATGATGACCACCGCGCCACTCACCGTTGCCGTCGCCTTTATTGTCCTGCTGATTTTTCTTGCGGTTCGCTGGCTACGCCGTCAGCTCTCCGGTCAGGAGCTGCTGGAAAACCGCTCCGTGCGAATACTCAACGGGGAGCGCGGCCCGCAGGTGCGGGGGTCGGTCTATGAGTGGCCGTCCAGCACCAGCAGCGCGCTGGATACGCTGCTTTCAGAAATTCAGTTCGCCAGCGATCAGCGCAGCCGCATGGATACGCTGATCCGTTCCTATGCCGCGCAGGATAACAAAACCGGTCTGAATAACCGCCTGTTCTTTGATAATCAACTGGCCACGCTGCTGGACGACCCGGAAAAAGTGGGAACGCACGGGGTCGTCATGATGGTTCGTCTGCCGGATTTCGATCTCCTGCGCGATACCTGGGGACGCCGCGTGGCGGAAGAGAACCTCTTTACGCTCATCAACTTGCTGTCGACTTTTATTATGCGCTATCCCGGCGCGCTGCTGGCGCGCTATCACCGCAGCGACTTTGCGGTGTTGTTACCCCATCGCACACTTAAGGAGTCGGAGAGCATCGCCAGCCAGTTGCTGAAGGCGGTGGATGCGCTGCCGCAGAGCAAAATGCTTGACCGGGATGATATGGTGCATATGGGGATTTGCGCCTGGCGCGGCGGGCAGTCAACTGAACAGGTGATGGAGCATGCGGAAGCGGCAACCCGTAACGCAGTGCTGCAAGGGGCGAACGGTTGGGCGGTATATGACGATTCCCTGCCTGAGAAAGGGCGTGGCAATGTGCGCTGGCGTACCCTGATTGAACAAATGTTGAGCCGCGGTGGCCCCCGCCTTTATCAAAAACCAGCGGTGATGAAAAACGGCCATGTTCACCACCGTGAATTAATGTGTCGCATTTTCGACGGCACGGAAGAGGTTATTTCAGCGGAATATCTGCCGATGGTCCTGCAATTTGGACTCTCCGAAGAGTATGACCGTCAGCAAATTAGCCGACTGATTCCGTTTTTATCTTTTTGGCCTGAAGAAAGTCTGGCATTACAGGTGACCGTCGAGTCGTTAATTCGCCCGCGTTTTCAACGCTGGCTGCGCGATACATTAATGCAATGCGAAAAATCGCAACGCAAACACATTATTTTTGAACTTGCAGAGGCGGATGTTGGTCAACACATCAGCCGGTTACGTCCGGTGGTACGTTTGATCAATGCGCTGGGTGCGCGTGTGGCGGTGACACAGGCGGGCCTGACGCTGGTCAGTACCAGCTGGATCAAGGAGCTGGATGTGGAATTATTAAAGCTACATCCGGGGCTGGTCAGGAATATTGAAAAGCGCACGGAAAACCAGCTGCTGGTGCAGAGTCTGGTGGAAGCGTGTAAGGGAACGCGAACACAAGTATTTGCCACGGGCGTGCGCTCCAGAGGCGAATGGCAGATGTTGACAGAGCGTGGTGTGATGGGTGGTCAGGGGGATTTTTTTGCCGCCTCTCAGCCGCTTGACACCAATGTGAAAAAATATTTGCAAAGATACTCTGTTTGACCTGCCGTTTACGCTGTTTTCACGTAGAATATCGCGCCTGTAGCTTTGAGTATGACGAGCAAAAAGCCAGTGAACGACCTTTAGCGGGTTACAAATGAAAGTGAGGAACGCTACTGTGTACTCAGCCCTGAGGGAGTCAGGGGATGAATTTGTAACAGAAGGAAACGTACTGCACAAATTTTCACCGCAGCAGTTGATTTTTGCGCCTTGTCGCTGCTGCGTGTGGTTGGTAAAGTAAGCGGATTTTGTTTTCCGCCCCAGCTTTCAGGATTATCCCTTAGTATGTTGAAAAAATTTCGTGGCATGTTTTCCAATGACCTGTCCATTGACCTGGGTACCGCGAATACCCTTATTTATGTAAAAGGACAAGGCATCGTATTGAATGAGCCTTCTGTTGTGGCCATTCGTCAGGATCGTGCCGGCTCGCCGAAAAGCGTAGCCGCAGTGGGTCATGACGCGAAGCAGATGCTGGGTCGTACCCCAGGTAACATCGCCGCGATCCGCCCAATGAAAGACGGCGTTATCGCTGACTTCTTCGTGACTGAAAAAATGCTTCAGCACTTCATCAAGCAGGTTCACAGCAACAGCTTCATGCGTCCAAGCCCACGTGTGCTGGTTTGTGTGCCGGTCGGTGCGACCCAGGTGGAACGTCGCGCAATTCGCGAATCTGCTCAGGGTGCAGGCGCGCGTGAAGTGTTCCTGATTGAAGAGCCAATGGCTGCGGCTATCGGTGCAGGCCTGCCTGTTTCTGAAGCTACCGGTTCGATGGTGGTTGATATCGGTGGTGGTACTACTGAAGTGGCCGTTATTTCCCTGAACGGCGTGGTTTACTCCTCTTCCGTGCGTATCGGTGGTGACCGTTTCGATGAAGCGATCATTAACTACGTGCGCCGTAACTACGGCTCCCTGATCGGTGAAGCGACCGCTGAGCGCATCAAGCACGAGATCGGTTCTGCTTATCCGGGTGATGAAGTTCGCGAAATCGAAGTGCGCGGCCGTAACCTGGCGGAAGGTGTGCCACGCGGCTTTACCCTGAACTCCAACGAAATTCTGGAAGCGCTGCAAGAGCCGCTGACCGGTATCGTGAGCGCGGTGATGGTTGCGCTGGAACAGTGCCCGCCTGAACTGGCGTCCGATATCTCTGAGCGCGGTATGGTTCTGACCGGTGGTGGTGCGCTGCTGCGTAACCTCGACCGCCTGTTAATGGAAGAGACAGGTATTCCTGTCGTAGTTGCAGAAGATCCACTGACTTGCGTCGCCCGTGGTGGTGGCAAGGCGCTGGAAATGATCGACATGCACGGCGGCGACTTGTTCAGCGAAGAGTAGTCATGGTGAAAGGGTAGCGAATCGCTACCCTTTCTCTCTGACACGAGAATACGCATAGCCTATGAAGCCAATTTTTAGCCGTGGCCCCTCGCTACAGTTTCGCCTGATCCTGGCGGTTCTGGTTGCGTTTGGTGTCATTATTGCCGATAGCCGCCTCGGTACGTTCAGCCAGATCAGAACGTACATGGATACCGCCGTCAGTCCTTT
Source organism: Enterobacter cloacae complex sp. SHL021 (assembly GCF_049237765.1). Lineage (NCBI taxonomy): Bacteria > Pseudomonadati > Pseudomonadota > Gammaproteobacteria > Enterobacterales > Enterobacteriaceae > Enterobacter > Enterobacter cloacae complex sp. SHL021. The sequence goes on from NZ_JBMKJG010000013.1 coordinate 26,851, forward strand.
CTACTTTATATCCAATGGTCCCCGTGAACTGCTCGACTCCGTTTCTCAAACGTTGTCCTCACGTGACCAACTCGAACTTGAAAACCGGGCATTGCGCCAGGAACTGCTGCTGAAAAACAGCGAACTGCTGATGTTAGGGCAATACAAGCAGGAAAACGCGCGTTTGCGTGAGCTGCTTGGATCGCCGCTGCGTCAGGATGAGCAGAAGATGGTGACGCAGGTGATCTCTACCGTAAACGATCCTTACAGCGATCAGGTGGTGATCGACAAAGGTAGCGTGAATGGTGTGTATGAAGGTCAGCCTGTTATCAGTGATAAAGGTGTGGTGGGCCAGGTGGTCGCCGTCGCCAAACTGACCAGCCGTGTACTGCTGATCTGTGATGCCACCCATGCGCTGCCTATTCAGGTTCTGCGTAACGATATTCGCGTCATTGCGGCGGGTAACGGCTGCACGGACGATCTGCAGCTGGAGCACCTGCCAGCCAACACGGATATACGTGTGGGCGACGTGCTGGTCACCTCCGGTCTGGGTGGACGTTTCCCTGAAGGGTATCCGGTTGCGGTTGTCTCTTCTGTGAAGCTTGATACGCAGCGTGCCTACACCGTGATTCAGGCGCGTCCAACAGCGGGTTTACAGCGTCTTCGCTACCTGCTGCTGCTGTGGGGAGCCGATCGTAACGGTGCTAACCCAATGACGCCTGAAGAGGTGCATCGCGTTGCCAATGAGCGCCTGATGCAGATGATGCCGCAGGTTCTTCCTGCTCCGGATGCGATGGGGCCACCTGCGCCAGTACCCGCGCCGGCGACCGGGATAACGGATGCGCCGCCACCGCCTAAACTCTCATCCGGAGGGCAGTAGTGGCCAGTTATCGTAGCCAGGGACGCTGGGTTATCTGGCTCTCGTTTCTCATCGCGCTGTTGCTGCAGATAATGCCCTGGCCGGACGACATTCTTGTTTACCGGCCAAACTGGGTATTGCTCATTTTGCTCTACTGGATCCTTGCCCTGCCGCACCGCGTAAATGTTGGCACAGGCTTTGTAATGGGTGCCATACTGGATCTCATTAGTGGCTCAACGCTGGGTGTTCGCGCGTTATCCATGAGCATCATTGCATATCTCGTTGCACTCAAATTCCAGCTCTTTCGTAACCTCGCGCTCTGGCAACAGGCGCTGGTCGTGATGTTGTTGTCGCTTGCCGCGGATATCGTTGTTTTCTGGGCAGAGTTTTTAGTGATCAACGTCTCTTTCCGACCCGAAGTATTCTGGAGTAGTGTAGTCAACGGTGTGCTCTGGCCGTGGCTGTTCCTGCTGATGCGTAAGGTTCGCCAGCAGTTTGCTGTGCAGTAAAAGGTTTCTATGACGTCTATCTATCTTGCCTCCGGTTCTCCACGTCGTCAGGAGTTGCTCACGCAGTTGGGCATCGCTTTTGAACGTATCGTTACCGGCATCGAAGAAAAACGTGCTGAGGGTGAAAGTGCTCAGCAGTATGTTTCTCGCCTGGCGCGTGAGAAAGCGCAGGCTGGCGTTGCGTGCGTGCCACGCGACCTGCCGGTGCTGGGGGCGGATACCATCGTTATCCTTAACGGTGAAGTGCTTGAGAAACCGCGAGACGCTGAGCATGCAGCACATATGCTGCACAAAATGTCCGGGCAAACGCATCAGGTGATGACCGCGGTGGCGCTGGCGGACAGCAAGCACGTGCTGGATTGTCTGGTGGTGACGGATGTGACCTTCAGAGTACTGACCAACGACGAGATCGCCGCGTATATTGCCAGCGGTGAACCGATGGATAAAGCAGGTGCATACGGTATTCAAGGGCTGGGTGGCTGTTTTGTCAGGAAGATAAATGGCAGCTATCACGCCGTAGTCGGCTTACCGCTGGTGGAAACGTATGAGTTGCTGAGCAATTTTAACTCACTGCGTGAGGGAAGGGATAATTATGACGGCTGAATTGTTGGTAAACGTAACGCCATCGGAAACCCGTGTGGCCTACATTGATGGTGGCATTCTTCAGGAAATTCATATTGAGCGTGAAGCGCGACGCGGAATAGTGGGCAATATCTACAAAGGTCGTGTCAGCCGCGTACTGCCGGGTATGCAGGCGGCTTTTGTAGATATTGGACTGGATAAGGCGGCATTTTTACATGCCTCCGATATCATGCCGCATACTGAGTGTGTCGCAGGCGAAGAGCAAAAGCAGTTTGCCGTACGCGACATTTCAGAGCTGGTGCGTCAGGGGCAGGATCTGATGGTGCAGGTGGTGAAAGACCCCCTTGGCACCAAAGGCGCCCGTCTGACAACCGACATCACGTTACCTTCCCGTTACCTGGTCTTTATGCCCGGCGCGTCGCACGTGGGGGTTTCCCAGCGTATTGAAAGTGAAAGCGAGCGCGAGCGCCTTAAGAAAGTGGTCAGCGCCTACTGCGACGAACAGGGCGGATTTATCATCCGAACCGCCGCCGAAGGGGTTAGCGAAGAGGATCTGGCATCCGATGCGGCTTACCTGAAGCGCGTCTGGACCAAGGTGATGGAGCGTAAGAAACGCAACCAGACCCGCTATCAGCTGTACGGTGAGCTGGCGCTTGCCCAGCGCGTCCTGCGTGATTTTGCAGATGCTCAGCTCGACCGAATCCGCGTGGACTCGCGCCTCACCTACGAAGCGCTGCTCGAATTTACCGCTGAGTACATTCCGGAAATGCCTGGCCTGCTGGAACATTACACCGGGCGTCAGCCAATCTTCGATCTCTATGATGTCGAAAATGAGATCCAGCGTGCGCTGGAGCGCAAGGTTGAACTGAAGTCCGGCGGTTATCTGATCATCGATCAGACCGAAGCAATGACCACCGTGGACATCAACACCGGTGCGTTTGTCGGTCATCGCAACCTGGATGACACCATCTTCAATACCAACATTGAAGCGACACAGGCCATTGCGCGCCAGCTTCGTCTGCGCAACCTGGGTGGCATTATCATCATCGACTTTATCGATATGAATAATGAAGACCATCGCCGTCGTGTGCTGCACTCGCTTGAGCAGGCGCTGAGTAAAGATCGAGTGAAAACCAGCATTAACGGCTTCTCACAGCTGGGGTTGGTGGAAATGACGCGTAAACGGACCCGTGAAAGTGTGGAACATGTGCTGTGTAACGAGTGTCCAACCTGCCACGGACGCGGCACCGTAAAGACGGTGGAGACCGTCTGCTATGAGATCATGCGTGAAATTGTCCGCGTTCATCATGCCTACGACTCCGATCGTTTTCTGGTCTATGCTTCCCCTGCGGTGGCTGAAGCGCTGAAAGGTGAAGAGTCGCACGCGCTGGCGGAAGTGGAAATCTTTGTCGGCAAACAGGTAAAAGTACAAATTGAGCCGCTCTATAACCAGGAGCAATTTGACGTCGTCATGATGTAAGACGCAGTTCGCTGCGTGAAAAAGCTGACAAGGAGAGATGCGTGAGGCGATTGCCGGGGATTTTACTGCTTACAGGGGCAACGCTTGTCGTGATTGTCGCGCTGCTCGTGAGCGGGCTGCGCCTCGTTTTACCGCATCTGGACAGCTGGCGTCCGCAGGTGCTGGCGAAGATCGAATCCGCCACCGGTGTGCCGGTTGACGTGAGCCAGGTCAGCGCCAGCTGGCAAAACTTTGGCCCGACGCTGGATGCCCGGGACATCAGTGCCAGCCTGAAAGATGGCGGCTATCTGAAAATCAAACGCGTGACCCTGGCACTGGATGTCTGGCAAAGCCTGCTGCACATGCGCTGGCAGTTCCGCGATCTCACCTTTTATCAGCTTCAGTTTTTGACCAACACGCCGATCTCTGGCGGGGATAACACGCAGAGCCTTGAAGCCAACCGCCTGAGCGATCTCTTCCTGCGTCAGTTCGATCATTTCGATCTGCGCGACAGCGAAGTGAGCTTTATTACCCTTTCCGGCCAACGCGCCGAACTGAAGATCCCCCAACTGACCTGGCTTAACGGCAAAGAGCGTCACCGTGCCGAGGGGCAGGTGAACCTCTCCAGCCTGAACGGCCAGCATGGGGTCATGCAGGTCCGTATGGATCTGCGTGACGACGACGGCTTGCTCAACAACGGCAAGGTGTGGCTACAGGCTGACGACGTGGATGTGAAGCCGTGGCTCGGCGACTGGCTGCAGCAAAACATGCAGCTGGAAACGGCCCGTTTTAGCCTGGAAGGCTGGATGACCCTGACGAAAGGCGTGTTCGCCAGCGGTGATATCTGGCTGAAGCAGGGCGGTGCAAGCTGGCAAGGCGAAAGCAAGCAGCATCAACTCTCTGTAGATAACCTCACCGCACATGTGACGAAAGAGAAAGGGGGCTGGCAGTTTGCCATCCCGGATACGCGCATCACCATGGACGGCAAACCCTGGCCGCGCGGCGCGCTGACGCTGGCATGGATGCCTGAGCATGATGTCGGCGGCACGAATAATAAGCGTAGCGATGAGCTGCGTATCCGCGCCACGCATCTCGATTTGGCGGCCATTGAAGGGCTGCGCTCCATGGCAGCGAAGCTCTCTCCGGATTTGGGTGACGTTTGGCTGGCAACGCAGCCAAGTGGGGAAATTGACGCCCTCGCGCTGGATATCCCGCTGCAGGCAACCGAGAAAACCCGCTTCCAGGCGACGTGGAAAGATCTGGCCTGGAAACAGTGGAAATTGCTGCCGGGGGCTGAGAACTTCAGCGGCAAGCTGGAGGGCAGCGTTGAGAACGGCAGGCTGACCGTTGAGATGCATGACGCCAAAATGCCTTATGAAACGGTCTTCAGGGCACCTCTGGAAATTGAAAAAGGCAACGCGGTGCTTAACTGGCTGCGCAACGATAAGGGCTTCCAGCTTGATGGCCGCCATATCGATGTGAAAGCCAAAGCGGTTCATGCCCGCGGGGATTTCCGCTATTTAAAGCCTGAAGGTGAAGAGCCGTGGCTGGGTATTCTGGCGGGGATCAGCACCAGCGACGGTTCTCAGGCCTGGCGTTACTTCCCGGAAAACCTGATGGGTAAAGCGCTTGTGGACTACCTGAGCGGGGCGATCCAGGGCGGTCAGGCGGATAACGCCACCCTGGCCTATGGTGGTAATCCGCATCTTTTCCCATACAAACATAACGAAGGTCAGTTCCAGGTGCTGGTGCCGTTGCACAACGCTACCTTTGCGTTCCAGCCGGGTTGGCCTGCACTGAAAAACCTCGATATCGAGCTTAATTTTCTCAATGACGGGTTGTGGATGAAGTCAGACAGCGTCGCGCTGGGCGGCGTGACGGCCACCAACCTGACGGCAAATATCCCCGATTACTCAAAAGAGAAACTGCTGATTGATGCCGATATCAACGGGCCGGGCAAGGCGGTCGGTCCCTATTTTGAAGAGACGCCGCTGAAAGCTTCGCTGGCTGCCACGCTTGAGCAACTCCAGCTTGATGGCGATGTGAATGCTCGCTTACATCTGGATATCCCGCTGGACGGCGAAATGACCACCGCCAAAGGTGACGTCCGCCTGAACAACAACAGCCTGTATATCAAACCGCTGGAAAGTACGCTGAAGAACCTCAGCGGACAGTTCAGCTTTGTGAACGGCAACCTGAAGAGTGAGCCGCTCACAGCCAACTGGTTCAATCAGCCCGTCAACATCGACTTCTCGACCACCGAGGGGGAGAAGGCCTACCAGGTGGCTGTCAATCTGGACGGTAACTGGCAACCCTCGCGGATGGATGTACTGCCGAAACCCATTCAGGAGTCGGTTGATGGTGCAGCCGCCTGGAAGGGGAAGGTGGATATTGAACTGCCCTACCACGCCGGTACGAAGTATAAGGTCGACCTTACTGGCGATCTGAAAAATCTCAGCAGCCAGTTGCCTGCACCGCTGGATAAACAGGCCGGACAGGCGCTGCCCGTGAAGCTTAACGTCGTGGGCAACCTGAACAGCTTCGAGTTAACCGGCAGCGCGGGTGGCACGAATCATTTCAACAGCCGCTGGCTGCTCAACCGTAAGCTGACGCTGGACAAAGCCATCTGGACGACGGACAGCCGAACCACGCCTCCGCTCCCGGATCACCAGGGCATTGAGCTGAATCTCCCGCCGATGGATGGCGCGCAGTGGCTGGCGCTGTTCCAGAAAGGTGTCGGGCAAAACGTGGATGAGGCGGCGCAGTTCCCGCAAACCGTCACCGTGCGCACACCGTCGCTCACGTTGGGTGGGCAACAGTGGAACAACCTGAGTATCGTCTCTCAGCCCACGGCTAACGGCTCGAAAGTAGAGGCTCAGGGCAGGGAGATCAACGCCACCCTGACCATGCGCGATAACGCCCCGTGGCAGGCGGCAATCCGCTATCTCTACTACAACCCGGCAACGGCGGGCGGGAAAGATCAATCGACTCCGGCATCGCCGTTGAGTAACACTTCCCGCGTGGACTTCAGCGGCTGGCCGGATCTGCAACTGCGCTGTGCTGAGTGCTGGCTGTGGGGACAAAAATATGGCCGCATTGACGGTGACTTCGCGATTCAGGGCAACACGCTGAGCCTCACCGGTGGGCTGGTGGATACCGGCTTTGGTCGTCTGACGGCCGCGGGCGAGTGGGTGAATAACCCAGGCGAACAGCGCACCTCGCTGAAAGGCGACATTAAGGGTAACAAACTGGATGCAGCAGCCAATTTCTTTGGTATCAGCACGCCGCTGCGCGGCTCGTCATTTGACGTCGATTACGATCTTCACTGGCGTGACGCGCCGTGGAAGCCGGATGAGGCCTCGCTTAACGGCATACTGAAAACCCGCTTCGGAAAAGGTGAAATTGCCGATGTGAGCACGGGACGCGCCGGGCAGATCCTGCGTCTCCTGAGCTTTGATGCACTGCTGCGTAAGCTGCGTTTTGATTTCAGCGATACCTTCAGTGAAGGGTTCTACTACGATTCCATCCGCAGTACGGCATGGATCAAGGACGGCGTTATGCATACGGACGACACGCTGGTGGACGGCCTGGAAGCGGATATCGCCATGAAGGGCTCGGTTAACCTTGTACGTCGCGAGCTGGATATGGAAGCCGTGGTGGCACCAGAAATCTCCGCGAGCGTGGGGGTGGCAGCCGCCTTTGTGGTGAACCCGATTGTTGGTGCTGCGGTGTTTGCCGCCAGTAAAGTGCTGGGGCCGCTGTGGAGCAAAGTCTCTATTCTGCGCTACCGCATCACCGGTCCGGTGGATAAACCGCAGATTAATGAAGTGCTGCGCCAGCCGCGCAAAGATGCACAGCAATGATTTGACGTGGGCAGGTAATTGCCTCACTCTCAATAAATACGATCTTTATACCGCCACAGGCGGCAACGAACGAGTAGCAATACGATGAGTCTGAACCTGGTAAGTGAACATTTGCTCGCAGCGAACGGCCTGAGCCATCAGGACCTGTTCTCCATTCTTGGTCAACTGACCGAACGCCGTCTCGACTACGGCGATCTCTATTTCCAGTCGAGCTATCACGAATCCTGGGTTTTAGAAGACAGCATCATCAAAGATGGTTCTTACAACATTGACCAGGGCGTTGGCGTGCGCGCCATCAGCGGTGAGAAAACCGGTTTTGCCTATGCGGACCAGATAAGCCTGGCTGCGCTGGAGCAGAGCGCGCAGGCGGCACGTACCATCGTGCGTGACGCAGGCGATGGCCGTGTTAAAACGCTGGGTGAGGTGCAGCATTCTGCGCTCTACACCAGCATCGACCCGCTGCAGAGCATGAGCCGTGAAGAGAAGCTGGATATCCTGCGCCGCGTGGACAAAGTGGCGCGTGCTGCTGATAAACGTGTACAGGAAGTGTCTGCCAGCCTGAGCGGTGTCTATGAACTGATTCTGGTCGCGGCGACGGATGGCACCCTGGCGGCGGATGTCCGTCCGCTGGTGCGTCTCTCGATCAGCGTGCAGGTGGAAGAGGACGGCAAGCGCGAGCGTGGCTCAAGCGGCGGCGGTGGTCGTTTTGGTTATGACTGGTTCCTGGGTGACGTCGACGGTGAAGCCCGTGCGGACGCGTGGGCAAAAGAAGCCGTGCGTATGGCGATGGTCAATCTTTCTGCCGTGGCGGCACCTGCGGGGACATTCCCGGTGGTACTGGGCGCTGGCTGGCCGGGCGTGCTGCTGCATGAAGCCGTGGGGCATGGTCTGGAAGGGGACTTTAACCGCCGCGGCACCTCCGTATTTAGCGGTCAGATAGGGCAGCTTGTCTCCTCTGAACTGTGCACGGTGGTGGATGACGGTACCATGGTTGATCGCCGTGGCTCTATCTCCATCGATGATGAAGGTACGCCGGGTCAGTACAACGTGCTGATCGAAAACGGTGTGCTGAAAGGCTACATGCAGGACAAACTGAACGCGCGCCTGATGGGCGTGGCGCCAACGGGTAACGGCCGTCGTGAATCTTATGCACATCTGCCGATGCCGCGTATGACCAACACCTACATGCTGCCAGGCCAGTCCACGCCGCAGGAGATCATTGAGTCTGTTGATTACGGGATCTTCGCGCCAAACTTTGGCGGTGGTCAGGTGGACATCACCTCCGGTAAATTCGTCTTCTCTACGTCAGAAGCGTATCTGATCGAAAAAGGCAAAGTGACCAAAGCGGTGAAAGGCGCGACGCTGATTGGTTCCGGTATCGAAGCCATGCAGCAGATCTCCATGGTCGGTAACGATCTCAAGCTGGACAACGGCGTGGGCGTCTGCGGTAAAGAGGGCCAGAGCCTGCCAGTGGGCGTGGGCCAGCCGACACTGAAGGTCGATAACCTCACGGTGGGCGGCACGGCGTAATTTTCTCCCCTCACCCTAACCCTCTCCCCAACGGGGAGAGGGGAAATACCTACTCTTTCCTTCTTCCCCGCATGCCCTGAAACAGTTCCGCAACCTCCACAAAATACTCGGTCAGATAGTTAATGCACACCTGCACCTTAAGCGGCAGTTTGTCTTTTTCGGTATACAGGGCATACACCGGACGCGGATCGGACTGGTAGCGAGGGAACAGGATCTCCAGCACTCCGCTGTTGATCTCATTGATCACCCACATTAACGGGACGTAAGCGATCCCGGCGCCCGCCACCAGCCAGCGCGAGATGGTCATCGGGTCGTTGGTGACAAACCGTCCTTCCGGCAGCAGTCGGGTAGAAATGCCTTCCGGGGCAATCAGTTCAAATTCATTATCGGGGCGGACGCTGTACTCCAGCCAGGAGTGGTTGGCGAGATCGGCTGGTTTCTCCGGCACGCCGTACTGCGCCAGATAGCTCTTCGAGGCACAGACCACCATCGGCATACTCCCGAGTCGACGGGAGAAGAGGCTGGAGTCCTGCAGCGCGCCAACGCGGATCACCACATCCAGCCCGTCTGCGATCAGGTCCGGGGCGGGAATACCGGTAACCAGATTCACGGTTAATCCCGGATATTCTTTCAGCATCTCTGCGGTCATGGCGGCGAGAACATTTTGTGCCATAGTTGAAGAACAGCCAATCCGCAGTGTCCCGATGGGCGTGTTGTTAAAGGCATAGAGCTGCTCGTGAACATCCTGCACTTCATGCATCATGCGGCGACAGCCCTGATAGTAAATTTTACCCGCCTCCGTCAGACCAATACTGCGGGTGCTGCGGTTGAGCAGCTTCACCTGCAGTTCATCTTCCAGTTTTGACACCGTCTGACTGATGGAGGAGACGCTCATCTGCAACTGCCGGGCAGCAGCAGTAAATGAGCCAAGTTCAACCACTTTGGCGAAGACCGACATGCGTTTTAAACGTTCCATTGTTCACTCTGGCTTAAAAGTGATTTAGATCACATATTATAGATAACAGCATAACAGTTACGTTAATATATTATTAATTACATAACGGCTGCGCCATTCTCGCCCGGCGTTTCTTGCTCTCCCGCGGTGGCGTGCGCTAAAAATTCTGAAGCCTGCACTCTCTCTTATCAAGGTCAACATGAGTCTGTTTCCCGTTATCGTGGTGTTCGGTCTGTCGTTCCCACCGATATTTTTCGAGCTTCTTTTATCACTGGCGATCTTCTGGCTGGTGCGCAAGGTGCTGGTTCCTACCGGGATCTACGATTTCGTCTGGCACCCTGCATTGTTCAATACCGCGCTGTATTGCTGCCTGTTCTACCTGATATCGCGCATGTTTGTCTGAGGTTGATGTGAAAACGCTAACAAGAAAAATCTCCCGCACCGCCATCACCATGGCGCTGGTTATCCTCGCGTTCATCGCTATTTTTCGCGCCTGGGTCTATTACACCGAATCACCGTGGACGCGTGACGCGCGTTTTAGCGCCGATGTTGTGGCGATCGCCCCCGACGTGGCCGGTCTTATCACGGCGGTTAACGTCCACGATAACCAGCTGGTGAAGAAAGACCAGGTGCTGTTCACCATTGACCAGCCGCGTTACCAGAAAGCACTGGAAGAAGCGGAAGCGGATGTCGCCTATTACCAGGCGCTGGCTGCGGAGAAACGCCGCGAGGCGGGCCGCCGTAACCAGCTGGGGGTTCAGGCGATGTCCCGGGAAGAGATCGATCAGTCTAACAACGTGCTGCAAACCGTGCTGCATCAGCTGGCAAAGGCGCAGGCGACGCGCGACCTGGCGAAGCTCGATCTGGAGCGTACCGTGATCCGCGCACCTGCCGATGGCTGGGTCACCAACCTGAATGTCTATGCCGGTGAGTTTATCACCCGCGGTTCAACCGCCGTGGCGCTGGTGAAACAAAACTCATTCTATGTGCTTGCCTATATGGAAGAGACCAAACTGGAAGGCGTTCGTCCTGGCTACCGCGCAGAGATCACGCCGCTTGGCAGCAACCGCGTCTTTAAAGGTACCGTAGACAGCGTTGCGGCTGGCGTCACCAACTCCAGCAGCTCCAATGATGCGAAAGGGATGGCGACGGTTGATTCCAACCTGGAATGGGTGCGCCTGGCCCAGCGTGTGCCGGTACGTATTCATCTGGACGAACAGCAGGGCAACCTGTGGCCTGCGGGCACAACCGCGACGGTGGTGATCACCGGTGAGAAAGACCGGGACGCCAGCCAGGACTCTATTTTCCGTAAAATCGCCCATCGTCTGCGCGAGTTTGGTTAATCGCTATGGGGATCTTTACTATCGCCAGCCAGCACATTCGCTTCGCCGTGAAGCTGGCGAGTGCCATTGTGCTGGCGCTGTTTGTCGGCTTTCACTTCCAGCTGGAAACCCCCCGCTGGGCGGTGTTAACGGCGGCGATTGTCGCGGCTGGCCCGGCATTCGCGGCAGGTGGGGAGCCTTATTCCGGGGCGATCCGCTATCGCGGGATGCTGCGTATCATCGGGACGTTTATCGGCTGTATGGCCGCGCTCACCATTATCATTTTGATGATCCGCACGCCACTGTTGATGGTATTGGTGTGCTGTATCTGGGCGGGCTTCTGCACCTGGCTCTCCTCTCTGGTGAAGGTCAAAAACTCTTACGCCTGGGGGCTGGCGGGTTATACCGCACTGATTATTGTCATCACCATTCAAACCGAACCGCTGCTCGCGCCGCAGTTTGCCGTGGAACGCTGCAGTGAGATCGTGATTGGTATCGTCTGCGCAATCGTTGCTGACCTGCTTTTCTCCCCTCGATCCATCAAACAGGAGGTGGATCGCGAACTGGATGCGCTGATCGTCTCCCAGTATCAGCTGATGCAGCTCTGCATCAAGCACGGTGACAGCGAAGAGGTGGACAAAGCCTGGAGTGGACTGGTTCGCCGCACGCAGGCGCTGGAAGGGATGCGCAGTAACCTTAACATGGAGTCCTCGCGCTGGGCGCGCGCCAACCGTCGTCTTAAAGCGATCAATACCGTCTCCTTAACGCTGATTACCCAGGCGTGCGAAACCTACCTTATTCAGAACACCCGCCCGGAATCGGTTACCGATACCTTCCGCGAACTGTTTGCCGAGCCGGTGGAAACGGTGCAGGACGTACATAAGCAGCTCAAACGCATGCGGCGGGTCATTGCCTGGACCGGAGAGCGCGACACACCGGTGACCATTTATACGTGGGTTGGCGCCGCGACGCGCTACCTGCTGCTGAAACGGGGCGTGATCGGCAATACGAAAATCAGCGCGGCGGAAGAGGAAGTCCTGCAGGGTGAAGTGGTGATCAAGGCGGAGTCGGCCGAGCGCCACCACGCGATGGTCAACTTCTGGCGTACGACGCTTGCCTGTATGCTCGGCACGCTGTTCTGGCTGTGGACTGGCTGGACCTCCGGCAGCGGCGCGATGGTCATGATTGCCGTCGTCACGGCGCTGGCAATGCGTCTGCCCAACCCGCGTATGGTCGCTATCGATTTCCTGTACGGCACGATTGCCGCGTTACCGCTTGGCGCGCTCTATTTCCTGGTGATCCTCCCGTCCACGCAGCAGAGCATGTTGCTGCTCTGTATCAGTCTTGCGGTGATGGCATTCTTTATCGGGATAGAAGTGCAGAAGCGCCGTCTGGGATCGCTCGGTGCCCTCGCCAGTACTATTAACATTCTGGTGCTGGATAACCCCATGACGTTCCATTTCAGCCAGTTCCTCGACAGCGCCCTGGGTCAGCTGGTGGGCTGTTTCCTGGCGATGATGGTGATTCTGCTGGTGCGCGACAATTCCCAGGCGCGAACAGGTCGCGTGCTGTTGAACCAGTTCGTTTCGGCGGCGGTCTCCTCCATGACCACCAACACTGCGCGCCGTAAAGAGAACCATCTGCCTGCGCTCTATCAGCAGCTGTTTTTACTGTTGAATAAGTTCCCTGGCGACATTGCCCGCTTTCGTCTGGCGTTAACCATGATCATTGCGCATCAGCGTCTGCGTAACGCACCGGTGCCCATCAACGACGATCTGTCGGCATTCCACCGCCAGTTGCGCCGCACCGCGGACCATGTGCTTTCCGCCTCCAGTGATGACAAACGACGCCGTTACTTTAAGCAGTTGCTGGAAGAGCTGGATGTCTACCAGGAGAAGCTCAGGGTCTGGGAAGCACCTCCTCAGGTGACCGAGCCGGTAGCGCGGCTGGTGTTTATGCTGCACCGCTACCAGAATGTCCTGACGGATAACTGACTGAAGTAAAAAACCGACGCCAAAAGCGTCGGTTTTTTTGTGGCTATACTTATTTCTGCAGGCTCTTACATTCAGAAAGGGAGGACACATGACTACCCAGGCGCTTCAGGACCACATTCTTTTTCAGACCGGTTATCTGGTTAACGGCATATGGAAAACGCTGGACACGACGTTTGATGTGTTGAACCCGGCCACCGGTGATGTTATCGCCAAAGTGGCGAAAGCCGGTAAAGCAGAAACCGAAGAGGCGATTGCCGCCGCCGCGAAAGCCTTCCCGGCCTGGCGGGCCAAAACCGCGAAAGAGCGCTCGACCATTCTCTATCGCTGGTATGAACTGATTATTGAGAATAAAAGCTGGCTTGGTCGGTTAATGACCACCGAACAGGGCAAACCCCTGAAAGAAGCTGAAGGCGAGGTGGAGTACGCCGCCAGTTTTATTCAGTGGTTTGCCGAAGAGGCCAAGCGCGCTAACGGTGAAATTATTCCGCCGATCAAACCGGGCTCCCGCATTCTGGCTACTCGTGAGCCTGTGGGGGTGGTGGCGGCAATTACGCCGTGGAACTTCCCGATGGCGATGCTCACCCGTAAGCTCGGCCCGGCGCTGGCCGCGGGGTGTACCGGGGTCATCAAACCGGCAAACAACACCCCGCTCAGCGCGTTTGCGCTGCTCACGCTGGCGAAACAGGCCGGTGTGCCGGATGGCGTCCTCAACGCCGTGGCCGGTAATACGCATGAGATCAGCGACGCGATTATGGCGAGCCACGAGGTGCGGAAAATCTCGTTTACCGGCTCCACTTCCGTCGGCAAAACGCTGGTGCGTAACGCCGCGGACACCATGAAAAAAGTTTCGATGGAGCTGGGGGGGAATGCCCCGTATATCGTGTTTGAAGATGCGGACATCGATGCTGCCGTCAAAGGGGCAATCGCCAACAAATTCCGTAATGCCGGACAGGTCTGCGTCAGCGTTAACCGCTTCTATATTCAGGAAACCGTCTACGACAAGTTTGTGAACAAACTGGCCGATGCGGTGAACGCGCTGAAGGTGGGAAATGGCCTGGAAGACGGTGTGGTCGTAGGCCCGCTGATTGAACCCTCCGCGGTGAACAAAGTGCGCGAGCATGTGGAAGACGCTGTTGCCCGGGGGGCGACTGTCCTGGCGGGCGGTAAACCACATCCGCTTGGTGGCAATTTCTGGATGCCCACCGTGCTGGGCGACTGTCATGAAGGCATGAAACTGGCGGAAGAAGAGACGTTTGGTCCCGTTGCCGCCTGCTTCCGTTTCACTTCTGAAGATGAAGTCATCCAGCGCGCCAACAACACGCCTTATGGTCTGGCGGCTTACTTTTATACTCAGAATCTGTCGCGCGTTTTCCGCGTCTCGCAGGCAATCGAAAGCGGGATGATTGGGATTAATGAGTGCGCCGTTTCCACGGAGCTTGGACCTTTTGGTGGGGTAAAAGAGTCTGGCCTGGGTCGAGAAGGGTCCGTGCTGGGGCTGGAAGAGTATCTGGAAGTCAAAACCCTGCATATCGGGGGATTATAATAGACAGGGCGGCATCTGCCGCTCGCCTGGACTGGGTGGCTGGCAATGAAAACCTATACCTTTGATTTTGACGAGATCGACAGTCAGGAAGACTTCTATCGTGAATTTATCCGGGCGTTTGATCTGGAACGGGAAAGCGTCACGAATCTGGATATGCTGTGGGATGTGGTGACCGGCAGTCAGCTGCCGTTACCGCTGGAAATAGAGTTTATTCATCTGCCCGATAAGCTGCGCAGGCGATTTGGGGCGCTGATTTTATTGTTTGATGAAGCAGAAGAAGAGCTGGAAGGGCAGTTGCGTTTCAACGCGCGCCATTGATTACGCGAAAAAAAGCCCCTGACCAGCGAGACCAGGGGCAAGTCGTATGATGAGATACGACGAGGGTTTATTTATACAGTTCTGCCGTAGCGTGCCAGTGGTCACCCTGATTCAGTTCGGTGACGCGGTAGCTGCTGGCACCTGCTTTTTCAGCTTTTGCAGCCAGCTCCTGACGGATATCCATCGGAGAGCCGGTGACGGACGTTACGGAAACACTACCCATAGACTGCAGATTTTGCGCCTGCTCGGTATTCACCTGCTGGACGGCTGCGCTTGCGCCGAAAGAGAGAACCGATGCCAGACCGAGGGTTGCGATGATTAATTTGGTTTTCATAGTCTTTGCTCCTGAAGAGGTTTTTGCTCAACGGCGAGAAGGGTTGAACTGCTATTTTTATGCCTGGTGCCGTTGAGTGGAGATAGTCGTCTTCTGTTATTACTAAACCTTATTTATACAGCTCAGCGGTAGCGTGCCAGTGGTCACCGGAACGCGCTTCAATGATGCGATAGGATGATGCACCTTGTTCTTCCGCTTTTTTGTTCAGCATCTCATGCATGTCCATTGGAGACGTGCCGATTGCGCCGACAGAAACCGTACCGATAGCCTCACGGGATTGCGCCTGATCGGCATTAATGGAATCTGCTGCGAAAGCACCGAATGACAGGACAGACAGGACGCTCAGCGCCGCTACAGTTGTTTTGATTTTCATGATTTTTACCTCGTCGAATTTTTTAGTGGGGTCTTTGTTTCGTGACCCTCATCACAAAATCAAGTATACACTAATAACGGTAAAAATTAATACCAGACTAATTGTTTCATGGGTAATTACGTGTTAAACAGCGCAATTTTTATAACCTAATGGCATAATGTTGGTTGTTTTCTGTTCACCTTGGCGTGTTATATCTAAGTAAATCATATGGATAAATGATTTTGATATTTTGTGCGATTCTTTGATTTATCATTCACTGGCTGAATGTTAATGAGTGGTAAAAAGCACTATTTGTTAAATTGAGGACAGGAGAAAACAGGGGAAAACGCAGCGGGGGCAGAATGAACCCCGTAGCGACGCTACGGGGAGAGAGGATTACAGCTCCTGTTCGAACAGAACCAGGATCGCCTCGTGGAGATCTTTCACCGAAAAGCCGTTGGCTGGCGTGGTAAAGATGGTGTCATCACCGGCGATGGTACCGAGAATCCCTTCCGTTTTACCCAGAGAGTCCAGCATGCGGGCAATCAGCTGTGCGGCGCCAGGGCTTGTGTGGATCACCACAACGGCATCGTTGTGGTCGATATCCAGAACCAGATTCTTCAGCGGGCTGGAGGTTGTCGGCACGCCAAGTTCAGCTGGCAGGCAATAGACCATCTCCATTTTGGCGTTACGGGTACGCACCGCGCCAAATTTGGTCAACATACGGGAGACTTTCGACTGGTTGATATTGTCGAAGCCTTGTTCCTGCAGCGCCTGAACAATTTCTCCCTGAGAACTGAATTTCTCTTCTTTGAGTAGCGCTTTAAACGCCTTTACTAATTCTTCTTGCTTAGACGAGCTTCGCATAAGTCACCCGGAATATGACGATAGAAACAACATTATTATGCATGTGGATGAATTTTTATGCAAATTATCTACCAGGCAGCAGCCTGAAATAATGTTATGAAAGGGAGTGATATTATCAGATTTCGTTATCGGAAAACATGCCTGGGTCACGCCACGCAAATAAGCTTAAAAGTAAATTAAATGTTATCAAAATGATGTTGTTTTGGTGGCGTGGCAGGGTGTATTGTAACCACCTCTTAATTCGTTGCCGTCTGTTGTCAGAGAGTCTTCTGGGAAGAGAGAAAGTCGCGTGACCTCAAATTCTTTAGCTACGAAAATTGTAATTAATTACCTGCTGAATTAAGGTCGCCGCAACGGATTTACAGATACTTAAGTTAACCATAATAAGGAGTTTAGGATGAAAGTCGCAGTCCTCGGCGCTGCTGGTGGTATCGGCCAGGCGCTTGCCCTACTACTGAAAACCCAACTGCCTTCAGGCTCAGAACTCTCCCTGTACGACATTGCTCCGGTAACCCCAGGTGTGGCGGTTGACCTGAGCCACATCCCGACCGCTGTTAACATCAAAGGCTTCTCCGGCGAAGACGCGCGTCCTGCGCTGCAGGGTGCTGACGTTGTGCTGATCTCCGCTGGTGTGGCGCGTAAGCCAGGTATGGATCGTTCCGACCTGTTCAACGTCAACGCAGGCATCGTGAAAAATCTGGTGCAGCAGATCGCTGAAGTGTGTCCGAAAGCGTGCATCGGTATCATCACTAACCCGGTGAACACCACGGTCGCTATTGCGGCAGAAGTGCTGAAGAAAGCAGGCGTTTACGACAAGAACAAACTGTTCGGCGTGACCACGCTGGATATCATCCGTTCTAACACCTTCGTGGCTGAGCTGAAAGGTAAGCAGCCTACGGAAGTTGAAGTGCCGGTCATCGGTGGTCACTCAGGTGTGACGATTCTGCCGCTGCTGTCGCAGATCCCTGGCGTGAGCTTCACCGAGCAGGAAGTGGCTGACCTGACCAAACGTATCCAGAACGCAGGCACCGAAGTGGTGGAAGCGAAGGCGGGTGGCGGTTCTGCAACGCTGTCTATGGGCCAGGCGGCTGCACGTTTCGGTCTGTCACTGGTTCGCGCGCTGCAGGGCGAGAAGGGCGTGGTTGAATGCGCTTATGTTGAAGGCGATGGCGAACACGCGCGCTTCTTCTCCCAGCCGCTGCTGCTCGGTAAAAATGGTATCGAAGAGCGTAAGCCAATTGGCACGCTGAGCGCGTTTGAACAAAACGCGATGGAAGGCATGCTGGACACGCTGAAGAAAGATATCACGCTGGGCGAAGAGTTCGTTAACAAGTGATCTTGTCCCGGTAAAAAAACGGAGCGCTACGCTCCGTTTTTTTATGCCCGTCAGTTGGTGGCCGGGTATTCCTGAATGGTCACATGCAGCGTCAGTTTCTTATCGTTGCGCATGACTTCAACCGGGATGATGGAACCCGGGCGAATTTCTGCCACCTGGTCCATCGTCTCAAGCGCAGAGACCGCCGGTGTGCCGTTGACCGACAGAATGACATCATTAACCTGAATGCCCGCATTGGCAGCCGGTCCGCCAGGCGCCACTTCGTTAACCACAATCCCCTGAATCTGATCGATCCCGCCACCCTGCGTATGCATAGGGGCAATTTCGCGACCACCAATCCCGATGTAACCGCGGATCACGCGACCGTCCCGGATCAGCTTGTCCATAATTTTGGTTGCCAGCTGGAACGGAATGGCAAAGCCGATCCCTTCCGGCGTCTCGCCATCGTTGCTTTTATCGAAGGAGAGGGTGTTGAT
Source organism: Enterobacter cloacae complex sp. SHL021 (assembly GCF_049237765.1). Taxonomy (NCBI): domain Bacteria; kingdom Pseudomonadati; phylum Pseudomonadota; class Gammaproteobacteria; order Enterobacterales; family Enterobacteriaceae; genus Enterobacter; species Enterobacter cloacae complex sp. SHL021. Next base: position 45,129 of record NZ_JBMKJG010000013.1, read on the forward strand.
ACCCATAAGCTCGCCCAGCGAGTTGACCAGCGCGCCGCCGGAGTTCCCGTGGTTGATGGAGGCATCGGTTTGCAGGAAGTTCTGCCGTCCCGATGGGTTCAGACCGATGCGACCCGTGGCGCTGATGATCCCCTGGGTGATGGTCTGCCCCAGGTTGTATGGGTTACCGATAGCCAGAACCACATCGCCAATGTGCGGAGTGCGTTTTCGGTTGATCGGAATCACGGGCAGCCCGCCGGTGGCGTTGATTTTCAGCACGGCCAGATCGGTCAGGCTGTCAGAGCCGACAAGTAAGGCCTCAAACACGCGGCCATCCTGAAGTGCGACGATGATCTGGTCAGCATCGTTGATCACGTGCTTGTTGGTAATGATGTATCCGCGATCGTCCATAATCACGCCGGAGCCGAGGGTACGGATCTCCAGCTGGTTATGGGCTGAACTGTTAAGACCACGGTTGTAGACGTTCACCACTGCGGGTGCGGCACGGCGAACGGCCTGATTATAGGTGGCAGGCGTTTCATCCGCGCTGTCAAACTGGGGAGCCGACAGCTTGTTGAACTGGCGTAAAGACGGCATGGCCGCTAACAGCAGGCCCGCAACAATCAAACCGATGGCAATGGAACGAAAGAGCTTTAAAAGCATGATGCGCGTGTCGTTAAAAAAGGAACGGTTTGCAGCATAACATGAGTTATCCCGGACATCACACGCGGCGGTGATACCCGGGATAGCAAATGCTTAGCGCAACAGAATATAGATAGATTCGTTGCCGCGCATAATTTGCAGGGCAATGACCGTTGGTTTACTTTCCAGCACCTTGCGCAGCTCAGCGATAGACTGCACGCGGGTGCGATTCACGCCGATGATCACATCATCCTGATGCAATCCCGCCTGCGCGGCAGGGCTGCTCTTCTCTACGGTATCGATGCTGATGCCTTTGGTGCCGTCTTTAAGCTGCCCGTCGCTGAGGGTCGCGCCCTGCAGTGCCGGGGCGATAAGCTCCGCACTGGCGGAGGAAGAGGTGCTCTTGTCCAGCGTCACTTCCACATTCAGCGGTTTGCCGTCACGAATCAGGCCCAGCTTCACTTTGGCGCCCGGTTCGGTGGTGGCGATACGTGAGCGCAGCTCTGCAAAGCTGCTCAGTGGCTTATCATTCAGGCTGACGATCACATCACCTGATTTAATGCCCGCTTTTGCCGAGCCGGAATTGGGCAGCACTTCACTGACGAACGCACCGCGCTGCACGTTGATGTTGAACGCTTTTGCGATATCGGCGCTCATCTCCATCCCTTTGATGCCCAGCAGGCCGCGTTTGACTTCACCAAACTGGATAAGCTGCTGTGCCAGCGTTTTGGCCATATTGCTGGGAATGGCAAACCCGATCCCGATACTGCCGCCACCTGGCGCGAGGATTGCTGTGTTAATACCAATCAGCTCGCCGTTAAGGTTCAGCAGCGCCCCGCCGGAATTCCCGCGGTTAATTGAGGCATCGGTCTGGATAAAGTTTTCCAGGCCTTCAAGATTCAGGCCGCTGCGCCCCAGCGCGGAAATGATCCCGGAGGTCGCCGTTTGTCCTAAACCAAAGGGGTTGCCCACGGCAACAGCAAAGTCGCCGACGCGCAGTTTGTCGGAGTCCGCGATGGCAATCTGGGTCAGATTACTTGGGTTTTGCACCTGCAACAGCGCGATGTCGCTCTGGTCATCGCCGCCGATCAATTTGGCATCAAATTCCCGACCATCATTCAGCTGCACGCTGATTTTATCGGCCTGGCTGATAACGTGGTTGTTGGTCAGAATATAGCCTTTGGCCGCATCAATGATGACGCCTGAGCCCAGCCCTTCAAAAGGCTGAGCCTGCTGGTCGGGCGACTCATCGCCAAAATATTTTTTCAGTTCTTCAGGTACGCGCTGGCTTTGCACGGCAGTGCCTTCTACCTGCACGCTGACTACCGCAGGCAACACTTTTTCCAGCATGGGTGCGAGGCTCGGAATCGCCGTCTGGCCCGGCACCTGCGAGGGAAGGGCGGCAAAGGCAGGGAAGGACGCCGAGAGAGATAACCCGACACTTAACGCTAACGCGCTCAACAGCTGGTTCTTTTTCTTCATCGATGCTGACTCTCGTAACCTGGAGTAAAGGAAAAAACGGGCCCAAAAACACGTTGATGTTATTGAATTTTAAACCGCTGAACAATGAGGTGTTTAACTAAATAATAGCTGGGGTCAGGAAGAAAGGACGGGCGCAATCGCTGCGCCCGTAAAATAATTTCAGGTTGTGTGATTAATCGCGCTTAACACCGCCGCGCAGCAGGCCGGACGCGCCATCAGAATAGTCGCGAGGCATCTGAACAGGGGCCTGATCGTTACCGGCCTCAGAGTCTGCCAGACGGTTGCGGAACGGGTTGGTTTCCGCGGTCATTTCCGGCAGCAGGCTGCTGGAGCTTTTTGCCATGTGCTGATACAGCTGGCGGTAGTCGGTCGCCATATTGTCCAGCAGCTCAGCGCTACGGGCAAAGTGGCTGACCAGCTCTTCGCGGTACTCTTCCAGCTCGGCTTTGTTCTTTTCCAGTTCGTATTGCAGTGACTGCTGCTGACGCAATTTGCGATTACCGAAACGCATGGCCACAGCACCGATCACGATGCCGACGACTAAACCGATTAGCGCATATTCCCAGGTCATGAACTTCTCCCGTTGTCTTGTTGTTCCGTAGGGTGTTGGCTCGGCTCCTGCCTGTGCCTGATATTGCCACTATAACCGCTATTTCTGCAGAAGTGGAATCCTGACGTATCATCGCGTAGTGTAGAACGGCCTTTTTTTCATCAGTCACGCCTGCTGATGAGGTTTAATTGAAGGAATAACAACAAGATTATGCAAAACCTGTCCCCCGCATCGCGATATCAACTGGCCCTGGACGAGGGCTCACATCAGCCGGATGACGTTCAACGTGAAGCGGTTAACCGTCTGGATACCCTTTTCCATGAGCTTACGGCAAAACCTGCGGAAGCAGGGCAGAGCGGTGGGCTGAAGGCGGCATTGAGCCGACTGCTCGGAAAAAAAGAGCCACAGGCTAACGCTCCGGCACGCGGTTTATATATGTGGGGCGGTGTCGGTCGCGGGAAAACCTGGTTGATGGATCTGTTTTATCAGAGCCTGCCGGGTGAGCGTAAACAACGCCTGCACTTCCACCGCTTTATGCTGCGGGTGCATGAAGAGTTAACGGCGCTGCAGGGCAAAAGCGATCCGCTGGATATTGTGGCTGACAGGTTTAAGGCCGAAACGGACGTCCTTTGTTTCGATGAGTTTTTTGTTTCGGATATCACCGATGCCATGCTGTTGGGCGGCCTGATGAAAGCGCTGTTTGCCCGCGGAATCACGCTGGTCGCCACCTCGAATATTCCGCCGGATGAGCTGTATCGTAACGGCCTCCAGCGGGCGCGTTTCCTGCCTGCCATTGATGCCATCAAACAGCATTGTGACATTATGAATGTTGATGCGGGCGTGGATTACCGTTTGCGCACGCTGACTCAGGCGCACCTGTGGCTCTCACCGCTGAATGCCGAGACCACCCGCCAGATGGATAAACTGTGGCTGGCGCTGGCGGGGGCAAAGCGCGAAAACGCCCCGACGCTGGAGATTAACCATCGTCCGTTGCCTACGCTCGGTGTTGAAAACCAAACGCTGGCGGTCTCTTTTGCGACGCTGTGCGTGGATGCCCGCAGTCAGCACGACTACATCGCCCTTTCGCGCCTGTTCCACACGGTGATGCTGCTGGATGTACCCGTCATGACACGGCTGATGGAAAGCGAAGCGCGACGCTTCATTGCGCTGGTGGACGAGTTTTACGAACGCCACGTCAAGCTGGTGGTGAGCGCCGAGGTGCCTTTATATGAGGTGTATCAGGGGGAACGTTTGAAGTTTGAGTTCCAGCGCTGCCTGTCGCGCCTGCAGGAGATGCAAAGCGAGGAATACCTGAAGCTGGAGCATATGCCTTAAATGCTACCCTCTCCCCGTGGGAAAGGGGCTGGGGGTGAGGGCACCGGACCGCAAAAACTCGCCCCCCGAAAAACCCATTCCAAATCACATTTAAGGGTCGATCTTTGACCTCAACTTCTCTATAATCTTGCGACCCCACGTTACGAGAAGGTTTTTTTCCCGAAACTTTCTATGTGTCGGCATGAGCTATTCGAAGGGGTAGGTTTGCCGGACTTTGTCGTGTGAACCTCAACTGACTAAACGTTTGGGTGTTCACCAACGTGTAACTTATTATTTGGGTAAGCTTTTAATGAAAACTTTTACAGCTAAACCAGAAACCGTACAACGCGACTGGTATGTTGTTGACGCGACCGGTAAAACTCTGGGCCGTCTGGCTACTGAACTGGCTCGTCGCCTGCGCGGTAAGCACAAAGCGGAATACACTCCGCACGTTGATACTGGAGACTACATCATCGTTCTGAACGCAGAAAAAGTTGCTGTAACCGGCAACAAGCGCGAAGACAAAATGTACTACCACCACACTGGCCACATCGGTGGTATCAAAGAAGCGACCTTTGAAGAGATGATTGCTCGCCGTCCTGAGCGTGTGATTGAAATCGCGGTTAAAGGCATGCTGCCAAAAGGCCCGCTGGGTCGTGCTATGTTCCGTAAACTGAAAGTTTACGCAGGTAACGAGCACAACCACGCGGCACAGCAACCGCAAGTTCTTGACATCTAATCGGGATTATAGGCAATGGCTGAAAATCAATACTACGGCACTGGTCGCCGCAAAAGTTCCGCAGCTCGCGTGTTCATCAAACCGGGCAACGGTAAAATCGTAATCAACCAGCGTTCTCTGGAACAGTACTTCGGTCGCGAAACTGCCCGCATGGTAGTTCGCCAGCCGCTGGAACTGGTTGATATGGTAGAAAAACTGGATCTGTACATCACCGTTAAAGGTGGTGGTATCTCCGGTCAGGCAGGTGCGATCCGTCACGGTATCACCCGCGCTCTGATGGAGTACGACGAATCCCTGCGTTCTGAACTGCGTAAAGCTGGCTTCGTTACTCGTGACGCTCGTCAGGTTGAACGTAAGAAAGTGGGTCTGCGTAAAGCACGTCGTCGTCCACAGTTCTCCAAACGTTAATCATTTTCTGCTCACGCAGAACGATTGGCGAAAAACCCGCTTCGGCGGGTTTTTTTATGGGTAATGCTCAGGTTATCCACATTATCAATGCATATATCTCCTCTTTTTCCGCATTTCCAGAATCCCCTCACCACAAAGCCATCAAAATCTGGTAAACTATCATCCAATTTTCTGCCCAAATATCGGTGAATACTCGATTTTTGTTCGATTCTTGAACAATGTGTCTTCTCTGGGATGGGCGCTACATCATCTGGCTGGCCCCACCGGGCCGGTAGCAGTAAAAATTCTGAATATACCTGGAGGTTTTCATGGCTGTCGCTGCCAACAAACGTTCGGTAATGACGCTGTTTTCTGGTCCTACTGACATTTATAGCCATCAGGTTCGTATCGTGCTGGCCGAGAAGGGTGTCAGTTTTGAGATCGAGCATGTGGAAAAGGATAACCCACCTCAGGATCTGATCGATCTCAACCCGAGCCAAAGTGTACCAACGCTGGTGGATCGCGAGCTGACCCTGTGGGAATCCCGTATCATTATGGAATACCTGGATGAGCGTTTCCCGCATCCACCGCTGATGCCTGTTTACCCTGTGGCGCGTGGGGAAAGCCGCCTGTACATGCAGCGTATCGAGAAAGACTGGTACACGCTGATGAACGTGATCGAAAACGGCTCTGCTTCAGAAGCAGACGCTGCACGTAAACAACTGCGTGAAGAGCTGCTGGCGATTGCCCCTGTGTTCGGCCAGAAACCGTTCTTCCTGAGCGATGAGTTCAGTCTGGTGGACTGCTACCTGGCACCGCTGCTGTGGCGCCTGCCGACACTTGGCGTTGAATTCAGCGGCCCGGGCGCAAAAGAGCTGAAAGGCTATATGACCCGCGTCTTTGAACGCGACTCCTTCCTGGCATCCTTAACTGAACCGGAACGTGAAATGCGTCTTGGCCGAGGCTAATGACTGTGGAAATGTCACAACTTTCACCACGCCGTCCGTATCTGCTGCGCGCCTTCTATGAATGGCTGCTGGATAACCAGCTCACGCCGCACCTGGTTGTGGATGTGACGTTGCCGGGCGTGCTGGTTCCGATGGAATACGCGCGTGACGGACAGATCGTTTTGAACATTGCCCCCCGTGCGGTGGGTAATCTTGAACTGGCGAACGACGAAGTGCGTTTTAACGCGCGTTTCGGCGGCGTACCACGTCAGGTTTCCGTGCCGCTGGCCGCGGTGCTGGCTATCTACGCGCGGGAAAACGGCGCGGGTACGATGTTCGAGCCGGAAGCGGCTTACGATGAAGACGTTGCCAGCCTGAATGAAGACGATGCAACCGGGGAGCGAGACAGCGACACGGTGATGTCGGTTATTGACGGCGACAAACCTGACCGCCAGGATGAAAACGATCCTGATGACGATCCGCCACCACGCGGCGGGCGTCCGGCTCTCAGAGTGGTAAAATAAGCGTCATCCATTATAAAATCCAGCCCTCCTCAGTCGGCTGGATTTTTTTTGTCGATGTAAAGATTAAGCGCCTGTTGAACGAATATTTTTTCTATGTATAGATTTGTACAAAATTAAGACAGTGCAATGCTTTATTCTATATGACAGAAATTTTGGAATACAAAGCCAGCGAAAATAAATCATCGCAAGCAATAATTATTCTGAATACAAATGGTCTAAAAAGAACTGGAAACCTCTGTTTTATAAACCCTGCCTATTGTTTGAGTAAATCTAAAAAGAAAAGTTAATAAACCTAAGTTGCATGTATTTATGATTTCTATATTATCGCACCATGCATTTTGCAAACGGAGGTAATAGCGACTATCAAGGATGAATTCAGTCGAATTTTATTTTCTTTAAATCATAAGTTATGGATTAACTCGTGAAAAAAATTCTATTGGCTACAGCATTATTCCTTTGCGTAAACTCTACGTTTGCCGCTGAAACCGCGATATTGAAAATTAAAGGGACGTTGACAGCCTCGGCCTGTACTCCTGAATTTAGCAATGGCGGCGTGGTGGACTATGGAAATATCCGCTTAGGTGAATTGTCCTCTACGGCGGTGAACCAGTTAGGGCAACGGAATATCGATCTCACCATTACCTGCACGGCAGCAACAAAAGTGGCCTGGAATATGATAGACGATCGCGCCGACTCTAACGCAGGATTAACCGTTTCTGCCGGTACATTTACGGGTGGGGCACAGAGTGCGACTAACCAGACCTATGGCGTTGGCAAAGCAGGCACGGTAAATATTGGCTCTTATGCCATGTTTATGAAGGTGAATAGCGTTACTGCAGACGGAAAATCTGTCGATCCAATATATCAGCAGAATGGCTCAACGACCTGGGCTAAGAGTACTGATGGTTCAAGTCAGGGTGAAAATAATCGTAATATTACCGTCGCATTAGCGGGAAGTATTGACCCGCTTGCTTTCCAGACAGCAACATTTCCGCTGGTAACGTCTCTGGCTATTCAGAATACCACAACGCTTGCCATTACCGATGATACCCGGCTGGATGGTCAGTTGACGATCAGCCTAAAGTATCTGTAATTCTTTCAAATTTAAAGTGAGTTAAATTTAATGCAGAGGGAATACGCTTTCTCTCAAAAATAAGCGCCATCAACACGGAATGTTAAGTAGTGCTTTCAAGGAATATACATATGACATGCTCTAAAAAGGTTTTATTTAAAACACTCGCTGCCGCAGCTTTATTCTCTGCACAGTTTGGCGTACATGCAGCCGGTATGGTGCCAGAAACCAGTCTGCTGGTGATTGATGAAGCGACCCACAGTGGCACCATCAACGTCAAAAATACCGATAGCCATCCGTCGCTACTGTACACCGACGTGGTGGATCTGCCGGATGATAAAGGCCTGAAACTCGTCACGACTCAGCCTGTGGTACGACTCGAGCCCGGTCAGACTCAGCAATTGCGCTTCATCCTGCAAACCAGCAAACCGCTGGACGTTGAGCACTACAAGCGTGTGACCTTTGAAGGGATCCCGCCGAAGAGCGATGACAATAAAGTGAAAATTGGCATCAATATTCGTCAGGACCTGCCCGTACTGATTCGCCCTGCGAAGCTGGCCGTGGTAACCGATGCGTGGAAATTCCTCGAATGGACCGCGTCAGGCACGTCCGTCACGGTAAAAAACCCAAGCAAATATGTTGTGCGTCTGGCACAGAACGTGGTGCTGCAGCCTTCAGGCATCAGCGGATCGCTTGTCAAAACCTACATTTTACCCGGTGAAACCATGACGGTTTCTATGGGCAAATCCGTCAGTGGAAACACGAAAGTGAAGTTTTTCCCGGCCAGCCGCTATGGGGTCGAAGTGCCCAGCTTTATCTCGGATCTCAATAAAAAATAAAGGATTATGGCGGTGCGTAAAAAAAGCCAACTTGCACTTTTTGTGCGCGCTGTGATTTATAGCGCAATACCTCTGATGTTGCTTGATGCTCCCTCCCTCCACGCGAGGGAGGTGACGTTTGATACTGATATCCTGAAATCACGTGGTCTTGGGGCCGATCTAAACCGCTATTTTGCACAAGCGCCGCGCTTTTTACCGGGGACGCATTCCGTTTCTGTCAAAGTGAACGGTAACGATCGCGGAACAGCGGCCGTACGCTTCAGTGAAGACGGGACGATGTGCGTTGATAACGACTTCCTGGAATTTGCAGGTCTCATGCCGGTGCCCATAAAGGCGAATGAGACCTGCCATGATCTGCGTAGCGATTACGCTCAGGCGGTGATCAATCCCTTGCCAAACCAGGAAGCGGTCGAGCTTTATCTGCCAGCGGAAGCACTTAACAGCCTGAGCGCTGATGTCAAAAATTTCCAGCATGGCGGCACGGCAGGCATGCTTAACTACTCGCTCTTCAGCACCAAAAACGAATACAGCGGAAGTGACAGCAGCAGTAACCGTTACTCACAGGCAAGCCTGGAGGCGGGCTTCAACGCGATGGACTGGTCGCTACGCAGCCGCTATATCCTGACGGATGACAACGGCAACCGAAACGCAGAGAGTATTTATACCTACGCAGAGCATGTGTTTGTTCCTCAACGCCTGACCATGCAGGTGGGGGAAATTAACGCCATGTCAGATGTGTTAAGCGGCGTCCCGATTACCGGTGTGCAGTTAATGCCGACCAGCGGTCTGCAGAAAGACAGTTCGGGGGTGAGCGTATCCGGTATTGCCCGAACCTCGCAGGCGCGCGTTGAAGTGCGTCAAAACGGAAGACTCATTTTTAACACGTTAGTACCGGCGGGCCCGTTCACGCTGGATGACGTCCCGATGGTCCGTAACAACGTCGATCTTGACGTCACCGTTGTGGAGTCCGACGGTTCGACCAACCACTACATTGTTCCCGCCGCATCCGTAAAAGCCCGAAATCTTTCAAAACCAAACGGCCTGACCGTTTCGGCGGGCCAGGTGCGTGGTATAGACAGTGACTACAGCGATCCGCTGGTGTTCAACGTATCCGATGGCTGGCGAATTTTCCCCTGGATGAACCTGCTTGCCTCCGGCGTGGTGGCCGAAGATTACCAGGCCGCGGGGGCGCGCACAGAATTTATGGTTACCGATGGCTGGAACGTCTCTACCAGTATGGCCGCCAGCAACGCGCAATTTGGCGACAGTAATAACGGTATCAAAAACGAACTCCAGAGCGATTACTCGTTGACTGAGAATGTCGGCCTGTCTGCCAGCGTGGCGCATTACAGCGGTGATTATCGTGAACTCGCAGATGCCATGGATGATGATTATCAGGGCTATGACAACAGTTATTCGGCCAACGTACGTTGGTCCACAGAATTGGCCGGGGCATTTAGTGCGGGCCTGAGCTACAACCAGGCCGCAGGAGACGGCGAAGATTCCCGCTACTTGCTTCTGTCGTGGGGAAAAACCTTCAAATACGCTTCAATCAACGTGAACTGGCAAAGCGCAGTGGGCAGCACGGATGACGACCAGGACGACGATCTGCTCTATATCAACCTCAGCATTCCGTTAGGTGGTTCGCAGAGCCTGAGTTCGTATATGCGTAAGCAGGGCGACAGCACCAGCTATGGTCTGGCGAACAGCGGGTCGCTGGGGGAGAACACCAACTACTATATTTCTGCCGATCGTGATGACGAATCGCAGGAAAACAGCTTCAACGGCAACATCAACACTAATCTTCACTACACCCAGCTTAGCGTTGGGGGCGGTACCAGCGGCGATCATCAGCGTAACTACAATGCGACCCTGTCTGGCGGCATTGCGATGCACAAAGACGGTGTGACCTTCTCGCCGTATTCCATCAAGGACACGTTTGCCATCGCCAGACTCAGCGAACCGAAAGCGGGCGTTGAGATCACCACGCCGCAGGGCACCGTCTGGACCGACCGCTGGGGCCAGGCTGTCATTCCCGGCCTGACTGAATGGCGTAACTCACGTATCGAAGTGGATGCGAACAAGCTACCGCAGAGCATGACCCTGGCGAACGGGACCAAATATATTGCTGCTGCACATGGCTCGGTAAGCGAAGTGAGCTTTAAAGTATTGAACAGCCGCCGCGTGATGTTACGTATTAAGCAGGCCGACGGGAAGCCGCTGACGAAAGGTCTGTCGGTGGTGGATGATAAAAATAACTACGTGGTGACGGTGGTTGATGACGGACATGTCTTCCTGAACGATGCCGATCAGATTAGCGCGCTTTATGCCGTTGATGATGACAATAACCGTCTGTGCAAACTTGATTTTACGCTTCCTGAAAAGCACGACGAAGACGCGTTTTACGAAGAAGTTAACGGAGTATGTCGATGAACATTCAACGTCTGGCTGCGCTATTGCTGCTTGCTTTACCGTGCCTTTCTTATGCTGACGATTGTCAGCTAACGCTCTCTCAGCCGGTTGTGGATTATCATCAGATGCGGCGTGACAGCATTGTCACCAGCCAGCAGAGCTGGAACAAAATGCCGGAAAAAGACATAAATGTCAGCGTCTATTGCCCGGAAAAACAGCAGATGGCGACGCTGTTACAGGGGGCTTCTGGTCAGAAAGGGCGTTTTCAGTTTGGTCAGAACGGTGGTGTGGCGATAAAGGTCAGCAACCTGACGCTGGATGGTAAAAGCTACAACGTAGGGAAAACAACGGATCAGGTGAATTTTACGCCGGATACTGATAATGGGTCATCGCTCTATATCCGCAATAACGAGGCTGTCGTGGCGGTTGAAAACGGCAGGGTACCCAGCGGCCAGCAGATGAACTTTACCGTCACCATTTTCCCGGTACTCAATGACAGCGCGTTTAACCATATTTCGGATCAAACCGCGCTGGAGACCGATTTAACCTGGCAACTGCTTAAAAAATAAAAGTTGGCCCGGCAATCGCCGGGCCAATTTTTACACTTCCAGATAATTCAGTATACCGTCTGCCGCCTTACGGCCTTCGGCAATTGCCGTCACCACCAGGTCAGAACCACGAACGATATCACCACCGGCGAAGATTTTCGGGTTGCTGGTCTGGAACGCATTGTCGCTGCCTTCTGGCGCGATAATACGACCCTGCGAATCCAGCTCAACGCTGTGCTTCGCCAGCCACTCCATGCTGTGAGGACGGAAACCGAACGCCATGACGACCGCGTCAGCCGGGATCACGTGCTCAGAACCAGCCACGATCTCCGCGCGACGGCGGCCTTTGGCATCCGGGGCACCCATCTCGGTGCGCGCCATCTTCACGCCGCTCACTTTACCGTTGGCATTCACTTCAATACCCAGAGGCTGGATGTTGAACTGGAACTCCACGCCCTCTTCACGCGCGTTTTTCACTTCGCGTTTTGAGCCCGGCATGTTCTCTTCGTCACGACGGTAAGCACAGATTACGTGCGCCGCGTTCTGACGAATAGAGGTACGCACGCAGTCCATCGCGGTGTCACCACCGCCCAGCACCACCACGCGTTTGCCTTCCATGCTGACGTAAGGCTCATCGGCCGTTTCGCCATATCCCATGATCTGCTTGGTGTTGGCAATCAGGAACGGCAGCGCGTCGTACACGCCTGGCGCGTCTTCGTTCTCGAGCCCGCCACGCATGGACTGATAGGTACCCACGCCCAGGAACACGGCGTCGTAATCCTTCAGCAGATCGTCGAGCTGCACGTCGCGGCCCACTTCTACATTCAGTTTGAACTCAATGCCCATGCCGGTGAAGATTTCACGGCGACGGGTCATAACCTCTTTCTCCAGCTTGAAGGCCGGGATACCGAAGGTCAGCAGGCCGCCGATCTCCGGATGACGGTCAAAGACCACCGCCTTCACGCCGTTACGGGTCAGGACATCCGCACAGGCCAGGCCCGCCGGACCCGCGCCGATGATCGCCACGCGCTTATCGGTTTGCTTCACGCCGGTCATATCCGGACGCCAGCCCATCTCAAACGCTTTATCGTTGATGTAGCGCTCAATGTTACCGATGGTCACCGCGCCAAACTCGTCGTTCAGCGTACAGGAGCCTTCACACAGACGGTCCTGCGGACACACGCGGCCGCACACTTCTGGCAGGGTGTTGGTCTGGTGAGAAAGCTCGGCGGCTTCAAAAATACGCCCTTCGTTGGCCAGCTTCAGCCAGTTAGGGATGTAGTTATGGACCGGACATTTCCACTCACAGTAAGGGTTACCGCAGGACAGGCAGCGGTCTGCCTGTGCTTTGGCCTGGCCTTCTGAAAACGGCTCATAGATTTCTACAAATTCAATTTTACGGATCTTCAGCGGTTTCTTTGGCGGATCAACACGCTGCAGGTCGATAAACTGGTATACGTTCTGGCTCATCTGAATTCCTTACTGCGCCTGCACACGCAGCTCTGCTGCGCTACGACTACGGTGACCTAACAGGGCTTTAACATCGCTGGACTTCGGTTTAACCAGCGCGAATTTCGCAGAGAACGCCGGCCAGTTCGCCAGGATCTCTTCGCCGCGCGAAGAACCGGTATGCTGCACGTGTTCGGTAATCAAACCGCGCAGATGTTCTTCGTGGATCGCCAGCGTATCAACGTCCAGCACTTCCACCAGTTCTGGGTTCACGCGTTTGCGGAACTCACCATCTTCATCCAGGACGTATGCAAAACCGCCCGTCATGCCTGCGCCAAAGTTCACGCCGGTTTTACCCAGCACGCAAACAATCCCTCCCGTCATGTATTCACAGCCGTTATCGCCAATGCCTTCCACCACGGTGATAGCACCGGAGTTACGCACCGCAAAACGCTCACCCGCACGGCCCGCGGCAAACAGACGGCCACCGGTCGCGCCGTAAAGACAGGTGTTACCGATGATGCTGGCCTCGTGACTGCGGAAAGCAGAGCCCACCGGAGGACGCACCGCCAGCAGACCACCCGCCATGCCTTTACCGACGTAGTCGTTAGCATCGCCGGTCAGGTACAGCTCAACGCCGCCGGCATTCCACACACCGAAGCTCTGACCCGCCGTACCGCTGAAGTGCGCGGTGATCGGATCCGCTGCCAGCCCCTGATCGCCGTGCGTTTGCGCGATGTAACCAGAGAGCGACGCGCCCACAGAGCGGTCGGTGTTGCGGATATCAAACCAGAACGTTTTGCTCTGCTTCTCATCCACATATGGCTTCGCCTGCTGCAGCAGCTGCGCGTTCAGCACGCCATTGTCGAACGGCGGGTTGTTCTCGGTGCAGTAGACCGCTTTACCCGGATGCGGCTCGGCCGTTTCCAGCAGCTTGCCCAGATCCAGTTTCTGCTGTTTGGCAGTGAAACCGTCCAGCTCTTTCAGCAGGTCGGTACGGCCAATCAGATCCACCAGACGTTTTACACCCAGTTGCGCCATCAGCTCGCGGGTTTCACGGGCGATGAAGTCAAAGTAGTTCGTCACTTTGAACGGCAGGCCGTGATAGTGGTTCTTACGCAGCTTCTCGTCCTGGGTTGCAACGCCGGTCGCACAGTTGTTCAGGTGGCAAATACGCAGGTATTTACAGCCCAGCGCAACCATCGGGCCAGTACCAAAGCCGAAGCTTTCCGCACCCAGAATCGCCGCCTTGATGATGTCGAGGCCGGTTTTCAGGCCGCCGTCCACCTGCAGACGGATCTTGTGGCGCAGACCGTTTGCCACCAGAGCCTGTTGGGTTTCCACCAGGCCCAGCTCCCACGGACAACCCGCGTATTTCACGGAAGAGAGCGGGCTTGCACCAGTACCACCGTCATAACCGGCGATGGTGATGAGATCCGCATAGGCTTTCGCCACACCGGTCGCGATGGTGCCGACGCCCGGTTCGGAAACCAGCTTCACGGAGATCATCGCTTTCGGGTTGACCTGTTTCAGGTCGAAAATCAGCTGCGCCAGATCCTCGATAGAGTAGATATCGTGGTGCGGCGGCGGGGAGATCAGCGTCACGCCCGGTACCGAGTAACGCAGTTTGGCGATGTACGGGGTGACTTTATCACCCGGTAACTGACCGCCTTCGCCCGGTTTTGCCCCCTGAGCGACTTTAATCTGAATGACGTCGGCGTTAACCAGGTACGCAGGCGTTACGCCAAAGCGACCGGATGCCACCTGCTTGATACGGGACACTTTATTGGTGCCGTAGCGGGCAGGATCTTCACCGCCTTCACCGGAGTTAGAGTTACCGCCGATGCTGTTCATCGCTTCGGCCAGCGCCTCGTGGGCTTCCGGGCTTAATGCGCCGATGGACATAGCAGCGGTGTCAAAGCGTTTGAACAGCTCATACGCAGGCTCTACGTCGTCGATGCTGACCGCTTCATCACCCGGGTTCAGCGCCAGCAGATCGCGCAGCGTGGCCGCCGGACGGTTGTTCACCAGCTCAGCATACTGCTGATAATCGCTGTACTCGCCGCTCTGGACGGCCTGCTGCAGCGTGCGCACCACGTCCGGGTTGTAGGCGTGATACTCACCACCGTGAACGTACTTCAGCAGACCACCTTGCTCCAGCGGCTTACGTGCCAGCCAGGCACGCTTAGACAGGTTCACCAGATCCTGCTGGAAGTCGGCAAAACCGGCTCCACCGATGCGGCTGACCACGCCCTGGAAGCAGAGGTTTGCCACGTCGTTATGCAGGCCAACCGCTTCAAACAGCTTCGAGCAGCGGTAAGAGGCGATGGTCGAGATGCCCATTTTGGACATGATCTTGTAAAGGCCTTTGTTGATGCCGTTACGGTAGTTCAGCATCACGGTACGGTAATCTTTGTCGATCGCGCGGGTGTCCACCAGACGAGCCAGCGTTTCGTAGGCCAGGTATGGATAGATCGCCGTCGCACCAAAGCCTAACAGCACGGCAAAGTGGTGTGGATCGCGTGCGCTTGCGGTTTCAACAATGATGTTGGCGTCGCAGCGCAGGCTCTTATCGACCAGGCGCGTCTGGATAGCCCCCACCGCCATTGGCGCAGGCACCGGCAGGCGGTTCTTCGCAATGTTACGGTCAGACAGCACCAGCAGAACGGTGCCGTTACGCACCATCTGTTCCGCTTTGTCACACAGCGCGTTCACCGTCTCTTCGAGGGTCGCTTCGGTCACGTCGAAGGTGATATCGAGCGTGTCAGCGCGGTAGTGATCCTCTTTCAGCGTGGTGAGCTGTTTGAAATCGGAGTAAAGCAGGATCGGCGATTTAAAGGTCAGGCGGTGAGCCTGGCCTTCTGCCTCGCAGAAGACGTTCATCTCGCGACCAATGCTTGTCGCCAATGACATGACGTGGGCTTCACGCAGCGGGTCGATTGGCGGGTTGGTCACCTGTGCAAACTGTTGACGGAAGTAGTCATAAATTACACGCGGCTGGCTGGAGAGCACGGCAAACGGGGTATCGTCACCCATGGAGCCGACAGCCTCCTGACCGTTTTCACCAAGCACGCGGATGACGGAATCCAGCTCTTCCGCACTGTAGTTAAACTGCTTCTGGAAGCTTGCCAGCGTATCGTCGTCCAGCTCGCGGCTGCCCACTTCTTCGTCCGGCAGATCTTCGAACGGCACCAGACGGCGCACGTTTTTCTCCATCCACTCTTTATAGGGATGGCGGCTCTTCAGATCGTTGTCTGTTTCAGCGGAGTGCAGAATACGCCCACCGCGGGTATCGATAACCATCAGCTCGCCCGGCCCAACACGGCCTTTCTCAACCACTTCGTCAGGCTGGTAATCCCAGATACCGACTTCTGAGGCGCAGGTGATGAGCTTGTCTTTGGTGATGACGTAGCGTGCCGGACGCAGACCGTTACGGTCCAGGTTACAGGCGGCAAAACGACCGTCGGACATGACGATGCCCGCCGGGCCATCCCATGGCTCCATGTGCATGGAGTTAAAGTCAAAGAATGCGCGCAGCTCCGGATCCATATCCGGATTGTTCTGCCAGGCCGGTGGCACGAGCAGACGCATGGCACGCACGATATCCATGCCGCCTGCCAGCAGCAGCTCCAGCATGTTATCCATGGAGCTGGAGTCAGAGCCGGTTTCGTTAACGAACGGCGCAGCATCATGCAGGTCCGGGATCAGTGGGGTCTGGAACTTATAGGTACGGGCGCGCGCCCACTGGCGGTTACCGGTGATGGTGTTGATCTCGCCGTTGTGCGCCAGATAGCGGAACGGCTGTGCCAGCGGCCAGCGTGGAACGGTGTTGGTGGAGAAGCGCTGGTGGAACAGGCAAATGGCCGATTCCAGACGCAGGTCCGCCAGGTCCAGGTAGAAGCGCGGCAGGTCAGCTGGCATACACAGACCTTTATAGATGTTCACCAGGTTCGAGAGGCTACAGACGTAGAACTCTTTGTCGTCCTGGAGACGCTTTTCAATGCGGCGGCGGGCGATAAACAGACGGCGTTCCATATCACGTGGACGCCAGCCAGCAGGCGCATTAACAAAAATCTGTTCAATACGAGGCAGCGAGGAGAGGGCGATTTCACCGAGCACCCCTTCGTTGGTTGGCACATCGCGCCAGCCGACAATAGACAGGGTTTCACGCTGAAGTTCTTCTTCAACGATGCGGCGTGAGGCGGCAGCTTTTTCAGGATCCTGATTCAGGAACAGCATACCGACAGCGTAGTTTTTGGCTAAACGCCAGCCGCGCTCTTCCGCCACGATACGGAAGAAACGATCCGGTTTTTGCAGCAGCAGGCCGCAACCGTCGCCGGTTTTACCATCGGCAAGGATGGCACCACGGTGCTGCATACGGGCCAGTGCGTGAATAGCAGTACGCACTACCTTGTGGCTAGGTTCGCCTTCTATGTGGGCGATCAGGCCGAAACCACAGTTATCCTTCTCAAGGGATTTATCGTACAACATATCAGTGAACCTCCCCAGGCTCGTCGGGCTTCCCACTGAACCGTGGCGCACAGGCACAGAAAGAGCATGGCGACGGGGTTTGCGTTTCATACGCGGACCTCGCATTCGCCCTCTTTTCATCCTTTCGCGCAGGTAAACAAGTTTGAGGACTTGCTTCAGAGGGAATCTCAATTACTGCATAAATATGATGAGCAGGCCGCTCATCCAGAAAGCTTCCAGCGGATTTCCAACTTATCGGGAATTGGTACACAGGTCAAATGGCAATCTTATTTATACAAAAATGTGCTATAGAGAAGATAATCTATTGTATTTAAAAGATATTTAACTATTTTTACAACCACTAAGCGCCCTGCGAAGTCGCAGCGGAGTGTGATCTGACTCACTATATGAAAGCGGTATTATTGATGCAGCGTGCTGAATGCTGGTTTTTTTACAGGATAATAAACTGCTGTGCGGTTTAAACCCGCATAAAGTCACTGTTTTTCAGTGCTGGCGTTATAAATAAAAAAAACAATCAGAACATAAGGAAAAGTAATCACATTTGTCGTGAATGAAATTGCAGTAATCTTGAGTAGTTATTCAAATAGATAAAGGCCAGCCAGGGCGATTGATCCAGGTCATCGCCGATGGTGGCTAAAAATGGCAGGCTTGTCCCCTTTCTTCGGGACGGTCTATCAGATTATGCAGTTACAGAAATTAGTCAATATGTTTGGTGGGGATCTTTTGCAGCGCTACGGGCAAAAGGTTCACAAGCTGACGCTGCATGGCGGTTTTAGCTGCCCGAATCGCGATGGTACGCTCGGGCGCGGCGGCTGCACCTTCTGTAACGTGGCCTCCTTTGCGGACGAGGCGCAGCAGCATAAATCTATCGCGGAACAGCTCGCGCATCAGGCCCGTCTTGTGAACCGGGCAAAGCAGTATCTGGCCTATTTCCAGGCCTACACCAGCACATGGGCGGAAGTGCAGGTGCTGCGTTCGATGTATCAACAGGCGGTCGCTCAGGCGAACATTGTCGGGCTGTGTGTCGGTACGCGTCCGGACTGCGTGCCCGACGCGGTGCTGGATTTACTCAGCGAGTATAAAGAGCAGGGCTATGAGATCTGGCTGGAACTAGGCCTGCAGAGCGCGCATGACAAAACCCTGCACCGTATTAATCGCGGCCATGATTTTGCCTGCTATCAGCGCACCACGCGCCTGGCCCGCGAACGTGGCCTGAAAGTTTGCACGCATCTGATTGTCGGCCTGCCGGGAGAAGGGCTTCAGCATGGCCTGGAGACGCTGGAAAAAGTCGTTGAGACAGGCGTGGACGGGATCAAGCTGCACCCGCTGCATATTGTGCAGGGCAGCATTATGGCCAAAGCCTGGCAAGCCGGGCGGTTAAACGGCATCGCACTCGACGAGTATACGGTAACGGCAGGGGAGATGATCCGTCATACGCCGCCCGAGATTGTCTATCACCGTATCTCCGCCAGCGCCCGCCGTCCAACGCTTCTGGCACCGCTATGGTGTGAGAACCGCTGGACGGGGATGGTGGAGATTGACCGCTATCTGCATGAGCACGGTGTGCAGGGCTCGGCGCTGGGACGGCCGTGGGTCGCTCCGCTACCGGCGGCGACCGCCTAACAGACTCCCCAGCATGCCGCGCACTATCTGATTCGTGACCTGCCGCGCGGCGCTTTTCGCCATCGTCTGTACAACGCCATCGCGCTTGCCGCCGCGCGGCCCGGTACTGCCAAACAAAATGTCTTTCAGCCCACCCAGAATGCCGTCATCCACCGCGACTGACTGCCCCCTGGCGGGTGGGGCGTCCTGCGAGTCGGTGGTGGCCTGTACCCCTTTTTGCAGCATCTCGAAGGCAGATTCGCGATCCACTTCATCTTCGTATTTCCCGTAAACCGGGGAGTGGTTAATCAGTCCGTTGCGCTCATCGTCCGTTACCGGCCCCATTCGCGAGCAAGGGGCAATCACCATGGCGCGTTCCACAATGGACGGGCTGCCTTTGGCATCCAGGAAGGAGATCAGCGCCTCACCGGTACCCAGCGCCTGAATCGCCGCTTCGGTATCAAAGGCCGGGTTCGCGCGCATGGTTTGTGCGGCAGCTTTGACGGCTTTCTGATCTTTTGGCGTAAAGGCGCGCAGGGCGTGCTGGACGCGATTACCGAGCTGCCCCAGCACGTTATCGGGGATATCCGACGGGTTTTGCGAAACAAACCACACGCCGACGCCTTTGGAGCGGATCAGCCGGATAACCTGCTCGATCTTGTCGAGCAGCACCTGCGGCGCATCGTTGAACAGCAGGTGCGCTTCGTCGAAGAAGAACACCAGCTTCGGCTTCTCAAGGTCGCCCGCCTCCGGCAGCTGTTCGTAAAGTTCAGAGAGCATCCACAGCAGGCTGGCGGCGTAGAGTTTCGGCATCTGATAGAGCTTCTCTGAGCTCAGAATGTTGATGATGCCTTTGCCGTTGCTGTCAGTGCGCATCCAGTCTTTGATATCGAGCATCGGCTCGCCGAAGAAATGCTCTGCCCCCTGTTGCTCCAGCGTCAGTAACCCGCGCTGAATGGCCCCCACGGAGGCACTGCTGATGTTGCCGTACTGGTTCTGGAAGGATTTAGCGTTATCGCCGATGTATTGGGTAATGGCGCGCAGATCTTTGAAATCGAGCAGCAGCAGCCCCTGATCGTCGGCAATACGGAAGATGATGTTCAACACCCCGGACTGGACATCGTTGAGATTCAGAAGACGGGCCAGCAGCAGCGGGCCAAGATCGGAGACGGTGGCACGTACCGGATGACCTTTCTCACCAAAGATATCCCAGACAACTACCGGGTTGTTGTGCGGCGTCCAGTCATTGACGCCGATATTTTTCAGACGCTCAAGGAGTTTTTCTGAGGGGGCCCCCTCCTGAGCCACACCGGTTAAATCGCCTTTTACATCGGCCATAAAGACCGGCACGCCAATCTCAGAGAGCGATTCGGCCAGCTTCTGCAGGGTAACGGTTTTCCCCGTCCCGGTGGCGCCGGTGATCAGGCCGTGACGGTTCGCCATCGCAGGCAGTAAAAACAGCTCTTTCTCCAGCGTCCTGGCAATTAACAATGGTGTACTCATGATACTCATCCTCTCTTAGTCCTGGGTGGAGTATAGGCAACCTGACGGCAAAATGGCGTTAAAAATTCCTTACTTTGCGGCGTATTACCCAGCGCGGACTATGCTTTTGCATACGGTTCACAACAAGTTGAGAATGTATGTCCAGATTCTTTTTTAATAATCGCAAACAACTGGTCAACGATGCTATTGAAGGCATTCTGATTTCTGCTCCGCACGGTAACCTCGTCAAGCTTGATGTTGATCCTGCCATTCGCATTGTGGCCCGCAGCGACTGGGACAAGAGCCGCGTGGCGGTGATCTCCGGTGGCGGTTCCGGCCACGAGCCTGCACACGCCGGGTTTGTCGGCAAAGGTATGTTGACGGCAGCAGTGTGCGGCGATCTGTTCGCCTCGCCGAGCGTGGATGCGGTGCTGAATGCCATTGTGGCGGTGACGGGTGACCGTGGCTGCCTGCTGATCGTTAAAAACTACACCGGTGACCGCCTGAATTTTGGTCTGGCGGCAGAAAAGGCGAAACGCTACGGCCTGAAGGTGGAGATGGTCATTGTGGCAGACGATATTGCGCTGCCGGACAACAAACAGCCGCGCGGCATTGCCGGTACGGCGCTGGTTCATAAGATCGCGGGTTATGCCGCAGAGCACGGAAAATCGCTGAGTGAAGTGCGTGATATTGCGCAACAGGCCTGCGATAACCTCTGGAGCCTGGGCGTTGCGATGCAAACGTGTAACCTGCCGGGAAGCGACGAGGAAGAAGGGCGCATTAAGCAAGGTCATGTCGAGCTGGGTCTGGGCATTCATGGTGAGCCGGGGGCTTCCGTCGTGGATACGCAGAACAGTAAAGCGATTATCGACACGCTGGTGACGCCGCTCAAGGCGAAGGCGGGTGACGGGCGCTTCGCAGTGTTGATCAATAACCTGGGGGGCGTATCAGCGCTTGAGATGGCTCTGCTCACCAAAGAGCTGGCCCACTCGGCACTGAAAGATAACCTGGCGTACCTGATTGGCCCGGCACCGCTGGTGAGCGCCCTGGATATGAAGGGCTTTTCGCTGACGCTGCTGAAGCTAAACGATCTGTTCGAAAAAGCCCTTCATGAAGAGGTTGAGACGCTGGGCTGGCAGAAGCCGGTGGCGTTTGCCCCGCTGCGTACCCAGGAGCATAGCGCGATCCATGACCGCGTGGAGTTTACCCCGTCCGCAAATCCGCAGGTGGGCGAATATGTCTCTGTGGTGACAAAGACGTTGATTCAGCTGGAAAACCGTCTGAACGCGCTGGATGCGAAAGTGGGGGATGGCGATACCGGATCCACCTTTGCGCAAGGGGCGCGGGAGATTGCGCAGCGTCTGGAGGAGAACAACCTTCCTCTTAACGACGTGTCGACATTACTTCTGCTGGTGGGCGAGCGGCTGGCAACGGTGATGGGCGGATCGAGTGGCGTATTAATGTCGATCTTTTTCACGGCAGCCGGACAAAAGCTGCATGACGGACAATCGCTTGCGGATGCATTGCTGAGCGGGCTGGCACAGATGAAGCAGTATGGCGGGGCCGATCTCGGCGATCGCACGCTGATCGATGCGCTACAGCCGGCGCTGGAGACGTTGCAGAAAAACGATCTTCAGGCGGCGGCGCAGGCGGCACAGCAGGGCGCAGAGGCAACGGCCAGAATGGGCAAAGCGGGCGCGGGACGTTCGTCGTATGTGAATAAAGAGAATCTGGATGGGGTAATGGATCCGGGAGCGGTTGCGGTGGCAGAGGTGTTTAAGGCCATGGTAGAAGCAAAACGGTAACAACCGTTACCGTTTTTAGTGTTTGCACCCTCTCCCTGTGGGCTGAGGGATCCCCAGTAATTTTTTTACCGAAAGCGACGAAAGTTGTTTCAGGAAAATGAATGATTTACAGCGACGCCCTGGTCCGGCTGTAAATCGCTGAGGCGTTTCCTGCAGGCCGGGGCGAGGCGCATGGATGCGCCGAGAGGGCGGCTTTACAGGGACGTTACATCCGCCCGTCCCCGATAAGCCGGAAGGAATAAGCCGAAGGTACCGCGAAGCGGCGATTTACCGCCGGGAGCCCGGGTTGCCAGGGTGGTGGCGACTGAGCCACCCTGGCACGTTCACGGGTCATGTTGTTACAGAGCAGCAAGGAACGTAAAGTGAACGGAATTACCTCTACAGCCATATGTTCCCCCTCACCCCAGCCCTCTCCCTCAAGGGAGAGGGAGTCCTCCGTGCAGGTATTATTTTGTGAGGAACCCTCAGCCCTGTGGGAGAGGGGTGTGTCACATTAAAAATCTGCTTTCAACACCACACGGTAACGGGCTTTGCCGTCACGCACGTGCTGGATCGCTTCGTTGATTTTCGACATCGGATAGAGTTCGGTGGTTGGCGATACTTTCGTGCGCCCGGCGAACTTCATCAGTTTGCGCAACTCGAACGGCGTGCCGGTTGCAGAGCCGGACACGCTGCGATCCCCGCCGATCAGGGTAAACGCCGGAACCGGCAGCGGCTTCAGCACGGCACCCACAGTATGGAAGTTACCGCCGTAGGCCAGTGCTTCAAAGTACGGCTGCCAGTTGAGATCGACATTAACGGTGTTGATGATCAGATCGAATTGACCCGCCAGTGCTTTCAGCGCGTCTGGATCGCGGCTGTTCACCACTTTATCCGCTCCCATCGCCAGCACTTCTTGTTCTTTCGCCGGGTTAGAACTGAATGCCGTCACTTCGCAGCCCATCGCGTGCAGCAGTTTGATGGCAATATGACCGAGCCCCCCGATACCAATCACACCCACACGGCTGGTGGCGGTGATATGGTGCATCAGCAGCGGTTTAAAGACAGTAATGCCGCCGCACAGCAGCGGGCCTGCGGATTCGATATCAATGCTGTCCGGCAGCGGAATGACCCATTGCCAGTCGGCGCGCAGTTTATCGGCAAAACCGCCCCTGTTGAGGATGGTTGGAACGGCGCCTTCAAGGCAGTTGATCTGGTTGCCGCTGATACAGGCGTCGCAATGACCGCAGCTGCGTGCCGTCCAGCCAATACCCACGCGCTGGCCCACTTTCAGGCCTTTGTCCTGCGCAGCGCTGCCGAGCGCCACGACGCGGCCAATCACTTCGTGTCCGGCGATCAGTGGATAGCTTGAAAAGCCCCATTCGTTGTCGATCATGGAGAGATCCGAGTGGCAGATCCCGCAGTAATCAACCTGTACTTCGACGTCTTCCGCTTTTAGTTCGCCCGCATCGTACTCGTACAGTTCAAGTTCTGCACCCGCCTGCGGTGCGGCGTAGCTTTTTATCTTCGACATCGTGTTTCCCCCGTTATGGTGTGAACTGAGAGTGTAGAGCATTCAGTTAACCACCGCTTAACAGAAGAGGGCAGCAAAAGTATTTACAGCGTTTTCAGCATCCTGACTTCGCAATCGACGTGGCCGGTGCAGCCCAGCGGTGCATCAATATGCTCAAAGCCGAGATGTTCATACAGGCCGATGGCCTCTTTGAGAAAGGCGGTTGTTTCGAGGTAACAGCGTGTAAAACCCTGATTGCGGGCATAGTCGAGTGCGACCAGCGCCAGTTTCTTCGCCAGGCCTAGTCCGCGAACAGATGGCAGGAAATACATTTTCTGCAGCTCGCAGATATCCGGCTCGCTGCAGCTGAGCGGAGCAACGCCGCCGCCGCCCACCACCTGGCCATTCTGCTCAATAACCCAGTAGGCATGGCCCGGCTGGCTGTAAAGCTGGAACAGCTCGTCCAGATTTGGATCAGCAACCGTATAGCCTTTATCAGCCGTCAGGCCATATTCGGCAGAAACCGTACGGATAACGGCGGCGATAGCCGGGTTGTCCTGCACAGCGATCCGACGCATCGTCGTCGCGACGGGGGTAATCACGCTCATAGCATTACTCATTACAAAAATTGACACACAACTGCTGTTAATAGCACCGCAGAAAGGGGAGTGCAAGCGAGGAGTTTTCAGGAAGAATACCCCTTACGCCCTGAAGCGTAAGGGGTAAAAGCATTACAGGGCCGCAATCACCGCCTGCTGCTCAATCAGCTTGGTCTTCGCATCGGCGAAAGCAACCAGGCGTTCACGCTCTTTGGCGATGACCGCTTCCGGCGCTCGGGCGACAAAGCCTTCGTTCGCCAGTTTGCTTTCGATTTTGCCAATTTCCACGTCGACTTTCGCCACTTCTTTCGCCAGACGTGCCAGCTCAGCGTCTTTGTCGACGAGACCCGCCATTGGGATCAGCAGCTCAGCGCCGTCGATGATTTTCGTCACGGAGACCGGACCTTTGTCATCGGCTGGCAGCACGGTGATGCTTTCCAGACGCGCCATGGTTTTCAGGAAGGTATTGTTCTCGGTGACACGACGAACAGCCGCGTCGCTGCAACCGCGCAGGAGCAGTTCCAGCGGTTTGCCCGGGGCGATGTTCATTTCTGCACGGATGTTACGTACAGCGACGATCGCCTGCTTCAGCCACTCGGTATCCGCTGAGGCAGCTTCATCCACTTTAGCGGCATCGAATTCCGGGAACGGCTGCAGCATGATGGTGTCGGCGTTGATGCCCGCGATCGCTTTCACACGCTGCCAGATGGTTTCGGTGATAAATGGAATGATCGGGTGCGCCAGACGCAGCAGGCCTTCCAGCACAGTGATCAGCGTGTTACGCGTGCCGCGCAGCTCTGCCTCCGTTCCGCCGTTCATGACCGGCTTCGCCAGCTCCAGGTACCAGTCACAGAACTGGTTCCAGGTGAATTCGTACAGAATGCCCGCCGCGATGTCGAAGCGGTAGCTGTCCAGCGCCTCGCGGAACGCTTTCACCGTCTGGTTGAATTCCGCCAGGATCCAGCGGTCGGCCAGAGAGAGGATCATCTCGCCGCCGTTGAAGCCGCAATCCTGATCTTCGGTGTTCATCAGCACGAAGCGGCTGGCGTTCCACAGTTTGTTACAGAAGTTACGGTAACCTTCCAGACGCTTCATGTCCCAGTTGATGTCGCGACCGGTAGAGGCCAGCGCCGCCAGGGTGAAACGCAGGGCGTCAGTACCGTGAGATTCAATCCCGTTCGGGAACTGTTTCTCGGTGCGCTTGCGGATCTTCTCTGCCAGCTGTGGCTGCATCATGTTACCGGTGCGTTTTTCCAGCAGCTCTTCCAGGGAGATCCCGTCCACCATATCCAGCGGGTCAATGACGTTGCCCTTGGATTTGGACATCTTCTGGCCTTCATCGTCACGGATAAGACCGGTCATATAGACGGTATGGAACGGAACCTGCGGCTTGCCGTTTTCATCTTTAATGAAGTGCATGGTCATCATGATCATGCGGGCAATCCAGAAGAAGATGATATCGAAGCCGGACACCATCACGCTGGTTGGGTGGAACTGACGCAGCGCGTCGGTGTTCTCTGGCCAGCCGAGGGTGGAGAAGGTCCACAGCGCGGAGGAGAACCAGGTATCCAGCACGTCTTCGTCCTGACGCAGGGCAACGTCTGCGCTCAGGTTGTTTTCCTGACGCACTTCATCTTCGCTGCGGCCAACGTATACGTTGCCTTCGTTGTCGTACCATGCCGGGATACGGTGACCCCACCACAGCTGACGGGAGATACACCAGTCCTGAATATCGCGCATCCAGGAGAAGTACATGTTTTCGTACTGCTTCGGCACGAACTGAATGCTGCCGTTTTCAACCGCTTCAACAGCCGGTTTTGCCAGCACGTCGGCACGCACATACCACTGGTCGGTCAGCATTGGCTCGATAACCACGCCACCACGGTCGCCGTACGGCACGGTCAAATCGTGAGGTTTAATCTCTTCCAGCAGGCCGAGTGCGTCAACAGCAGCCACAATCGCTTTACGCGCGGCAAAGCGTTCCAGCTTCTGGAACTCTGCCGGAATGTCGCTTGAGTAAACGTCGGATTCGTTGCCTTTGGTGTCATACACTTCTGCGCTTTCACGGATGTCACCGTCGAACGTCAGAATGTTGATCATCGGCAGGGCGTGACGACGACCCACTTCGTAGTCGTTGAAGTCGTGCGCCGGGGTGATTTTCACGCAGCCGGTGCCTTTTTCCATGTCGGCGTGTTCGTCGCCCACTATCGGAATGCGGCGGTTCACCAGCGGCAGCACCACGAATTTGCCAATCAGATCTTTATAACGCGGATCTTCCGGGTTAACGGCCACGCCGGTATCGCCCAGCAGGGTTTCCGGACGGGTGGTTGCCACCACTAAGTAATCTTTACCGTCTGCGGTTTTCGCGCCGTCGGCCAGCGGATAGCGGATGTGCCACATGGAACCTTTAGACTCGCGGTTTTCCACTTCCAGGTCAGAGATCGCGGTGCGCAGTTTCGGGTCCCAGTTAACCAGGCGTTTGCCACGGTAAATCAGGTCTTCTTTGTACAGACGGACGAACACTTCTTTTACGGCGTTGGAAAGGCCTTCGTCCATGGTGAAACGCTCGCGCTCCCAGTCTACGGAGTTACCGAGACGGCGCATCTGACGGGTAATGGTGCCGCCAGATTCTGCTTTCCACTGCCAGATTTTGTCGATAAAGGCGTCGCGACCGTAATCGTGACGGGTTTTACCCTCTTCAGCGGCAATCTTACGCTCAACCACCATCTGGGTCGCGATACCCGCGTGGTCAGTCCCCGCCTGCCACAGGGTGTTTTTGCCCTGCATGCGCTGGTAGCGGATCATGGTATCCATGATGGTCTGCTGGAAGGCATGACCCATATGCAAACTGCCGGTGACGTTCGGCGGCGGGATCATGATGCAGAAGGACTCTTTGCTTTCATCGCCGTTAGGCTTGAAATAGCCCTGCTGTTCCCAGTGCTCGTAAAGCGGCTGTTCGATATCGCGTGGGTTATATGTCTTTTCCATTATTTCCAGGTTGCCGTATTCAGGTTAAAACCAGCCAGGCGGTACGCTTTGTAGCGTTCGCGCGCCAGTTGTTTCAAGGATTCTTCGTAAGGGACAAAGTCTACCACTTCTGTGAAAGCGGTGGCAAAATCTGCAAAATCTATCCGCAGGCTAATCAGAATATCGCGCGCGCTGCTGTTGCGCTTTTGCGGCCAGGCTATCTCGACCGGTGCGCCGCCGCGCGGCCCTTCGCCAGACAGGTTATGCGGTACAAAACTCTCCGGCGGGCGCGCCCACAGCGCTTCGTCAAGACGAATCGCCTGCTGTTCATCTTCACAGGCAATTAGAACCCGCTTACCTGCGCGCCAACGTTCTGCGGCAATTTCACACACCAGCTGTTCTACAGCGCTGAGGCCATCCTGATGGGTGTCGTTGTCCAGAAGGTAGAACGTTGCATTCTTCATATATGGGGCTTCTTGTGCTCACTTTAAATGCTTAAGCCGGGTGGCGGCTTCGCCTTACCCGGCCTACGGTTTACTGCCGTTTTGACTTACTCGTCGCCATTAAATCCGGCGCGATTGAGCAGGAACTGCGACAGCAATGCAACCGGACGACCAGTCGCGCCTTTGGCTTTTCCGGAGCGCCATGCGGTGCCGGCAATATCCAGGTGCGCCCAGTTGTACTTGCGGGTGAAGCGTGCCAGGAAGCAGCCCGCGGTGATGGCACCACCAGGACGGCCGCCGATGTTCGCCATGTCCGCAAAGTTAGATTCCAGCTGTTCCTGGTATTCGTCACCCAATGGCAGACGCCATGCGCGGTCACCGGCTTGTTCGGACGCGCCGATAAGCTCGTGCGCCAGCGGATTGTGGTTCGACATCAGGCCGGTGATGTGGTGGCCCAGCGCGATCACGCAGGCACCGGTCAGGGTGGCTACGTCGATCACCACGTCAGGTTCGAAGCGTTCAACGTAGGTTAATACGTCGCACAGCACCAGACGGCCCTCGGCATCGGTGTTCAGCACCTCAACGGTCTGGCCGGACATGGTGGTCAGGACATCACCCGGACGATAAGCGCGTCCACCCGGCATGTTTTCGCAGCCCGCCAGCACGCCGATAACGTTAATCGGTAACTGAAGTTCAGCCACCATACGCATCACGCCATACACCGCCGCTGCACCACACATGTCGTACTTCATCTCATCCATGCCTTCAGAAGGCTTGATGGAGATACCACCGGAGTCGAAGGTCAGGCCTTTACCAACCAGCACAACAGGACGCGCGTCTTCTGACGGATTGCCCTTGTATTCGATAACCGACATCAGGGATTCGTTCTGCGAGCCGTTGCCCACCGCCAGGTAAGAGTGCATACCCAGCTCTTTCATCTGCTGTTCGCCGATAACGCGGGTGATGACATTCTTGCTATAGGAGTCAGCCAGCTGGCGCGCCTGAGAGGCCAGATAGGCGGCGTTACAGATATTAGGCGGCATGTTGCCCAGATCTTTTGCGGCTTTAATCCCGGCGGCAATCGCCAGACCGTGCTGGATGGCGCGCTCGCCGCTGGTGAGTTCGCGACGGGTTGGCACGTTAAAGACCATTTTACGCAGCGGACGGCGCGGCTCGCTTTTGTTGGTCTTGAGCTGATCGAAGCTGTACAGGCTCTCTTTTGCGGTTTCGACAGCCTGGCGCACTTTCCAGTAGGTGTTACGACCTTTGACGTGCAGTTCGGTCAGGAAGCAAACGGCTTCCATTGAGCCGGTGTCATTCAGGGTATTAATTGTTTTCTGAATCACCTGCTTATACTGACGTTCATCCAGCTCGCGCTCTTTACCGCAGCCAATCAGCAGAATACGTTCGGACAGCACGTTCGGAACATGGTGCAGTAACAGCGTCTGCCCAGGTTTGCCTTCCAGTTCGCCACGGCGCAGCAGGGCGCTAATGTAGCCGTCACTGATTTTATCGAGTTGCTCGGCGATTGGGGAGAGTCGGCGTGGTTCAAAGACGCCCACAACGATGCAGGCACTCCGCTGTTTCTCCGGGCTACCGCTTTTTACACTGAACTCCATGCACTACGCTCCTGAATCTTAAAGACAACAGCGGCTGCTACGGATAGAATTGAAACCTTTCGTAACTCAAGTCCGCTGTTGTGGTGACTTCGTGTTAATCTTACGTTATTACGGTTTCGACACGTCAGAAAAAGTCCTGAAGCGTGAATCCGCCGGGTGTTTTAATCTTAGCGATGATTTCGACGACTCAAGAGAATAAATGACGTTTAAGCCATGAAACAAGCGATTTTCCAGCAAAGAGACGGGTTTTTACGGGCGTATTTAAAGTGATAATCATAAGATATCTGGTGCGGGAGACGCTCAAAAGCCAACTGGCGATCCTCTTCATCCTGCTGCTGATTTTTTTCTGTCAGAAGCTGGTCAAGATCCTCGGTGCGGCCGTTGACGGCGAAATTCCAACGAATCTGGTGCTTTCCCTGCTTGGTTTAGGGATCCCGGAAATGGCGCAGCTTATTCTGCCGCTAAGTCTTTTCCTCGGTCTGCTCATGACGCTCGGTAAGCTTTATACCGAGAGTGAAATCACGGTGATGCATGCCTGTGGTTTGAGCAAGGCTGTTCTGGTGAAAGCCGCCATGATACTGGCGCTGTTCACGGGTATCGTCGCCGCGGTGAATGTGATGTGGGCGGGCCCAATGTCCTCTCGTCATCAGGATGAAGTGCTGGCTGAAGCAAAAGCGAACCCCGGTATGGCGGCATTAGCGCAGGGGCAGTTCCAGCAGGCGACCGACGGAAACTCAGTGCTGTTTATTGAGAGCGTCGACGGCAGTAAATTCAACGACGTCTTCCTGGCGCAGCTGCGGACCAAAGGAAACGCCCGTCCATCGGTGGTGGTGGCAGACTCCGGTCAGCTTGCGCAGCGCAAAGATGGTTCCCAGGTCGTGACGCTGAATAAAGGCACCCGCTTTGAAGGCACCGCGATGCTTCGTGACTTCCGTATTACGGATTTCCAGAACTATCAGGCCATTATTGGTCATCAGGCGGTGGCGCTCGATCCAACGGATACCGAGCAAATGGATATGCGTACGCTGTGGAACACCGATACCGACAGAGCGCGTGCGGAGTTCCACTGGCGTATTACGCTCGTCTTCACCGTGTTTATGATGGCATTGATTGTAGTGCCGCTGAGCGTGGTGAACCCGCGTCAGGGGCGCGTGCTCTCAATGCTGCCGGCGATGCTGCTGTACCTGATCTACTTCCTGCTGCAAACCTCGATTCGTTCTAACGGCGCGAAGGGTAAGCTGGACCCGATGGTCTGGACGTGGTTCGTCAACAGCCTGTACATCTTACTGGCGCTGGGATTAAACCTGTGGGATACGGTGCCAGTGCGCCGCATACGTGCCCGATTTTCGCGTAAAGGAGCCATCTAATGCAGGCGTTTGGCGTTCTTGATCGCTATATCGGTAAAACCATTTTTACCACCATCATGATGACGTTGTTCATGCTGGTGTCGCTCTCCGGCATTATTAAATTTGTCGATCAGCTGAAAAAAGCCGGGCAAGGGAGCTACGACGCGCTGGGTGCAGGGATGTATACCCTGCTCAGCGTGCCAAAAGATGTGCAGATCTTCTTCCCGATGGCAGCCCTGCTGGGCGCGCTGCTGGGGCTGGGGATGCTGGCACAGCGCAGCGAACTGGTTGTGATGCAGGCATCGGGCTTTACCCGTTTGCAGGTGGCGCTGTCGGTCATGAAAACCGCGATCCCACTGGTGCTGCTGACCATGGCGATTGGCGAGTGGGTGGCACCGCAGGGCGAACAGATGGCGCGTAACTATCGTGCCCAGGCGATGTACGGCGGTTCACTGCTCTCTACACAGCAAGGGTTATGGGCGAAAGATGGCCAGAACTTCGTCTATATCGAACGCGTGAAAGGGGATGATGAGCTGGGCGGCGTGAGTATTTACGCCTTCAATGATGAGCGTCGTTTACAGTCTGTACGTCACGCATCGTCAGCGAAGTTTGACCCCGAACACAAGCAGTGGCGGTTATCCCAGGTTGACGAGTCTGACCTGACGAACCCAAAACAGATCACCGGCTCTCAGACGGTGTCCGGGACGTGGAAAACCAACCTCACGCCGGACAAACTCGGGGTGGTGGCGCTGGATCCGGACGCGCTCTCCATCAGCGGGTTGCACAACTACGTCAAATACCTGAAGTCGAGCGGGCAGGATGCCGGGCGTTATCAGCTCAATATGTGGAGCAAAATCTTCCAGCCGATGTCCGTGGCGGTGATGATGCTGATGGCCCTGTCGTTTATCTTTGGCCCGCTGCGTAGCGTACCGATGGGTGTTCGAGTGGTCACCGGGATCAGCTTCGGCTTTGTATTCTACGTCCTCGATCAGATCTTTGGCCCGCTGACGCTGGTTTACGGCATTCCGCCAATTATTGGTGCGCTGCTGCCGAGCGCCAGCTTCCTGCTGATCAGCCTCTGGCTGCTGCTGAAACGCTCCTGATTGTCCTCTCCTCGCTTCCGGTTAGCCGGAAGCGAGGCTAATCTCCTGTTTCACCCCGCACTTTTTCTCACAACCTTCAACGTCCCGCCGCGAATTTGAGTATTATTGAGCGATAAAGTCGTGAAGGGATCCTCTATGAAGCAAATTCGAATGCTTGCCCAGTACTACGTCGACCTGATGATGAAGCTCGGGCTGGTGCGTTTCTCCATGCTGCTGGCGCTGGCGCTGGTTGTTCTGGCCATTGTCGTGCAAATGGCCGTGACCATGGTGTTGCATGGTCAGGTCGAGAGTATCGACGTCATCCGCTCTATCTTCTTCGGTTTGCTGATCACCCCCTGGGCGGTCTATTTTCTTTCCGTCGTCGTTGAACAGCTGGAGGAGTCCCGTCAGCGCCTGTCAAAACTGGTTGATAAGCTGGAAGAGATGCGCGAGCGCGATTTAAAGCTCAACGTCCAGCTGAAAGACAACATTGCCCAGCTTAACCAGGAGATTTCAGATCGTGAGAAGGCGGAAGCCGAGCGTCAGGCGACGCTTGAGCAGCTGAAAATCGAAATGAAAGAGCGTGAGGTGACGCAGATCCAGCTTGAGCAGCAATCCTCTTTCCTGCGTTCATTCCTTGATGCTTCTCCGGATCTGGTTTTCTACCGTAACGAAGACAAAGAGTTCTCCGGCTGTAACCGGGCGATGGAGCTGCTGACCGGCAAAAGCGAAAAGCAGCTGATCCACCTGAAACCCCAGGATGTGTACTCCGAAGAGGCGGCCGCCAAGGTCATGGAGACGGACGAAAAAGTCTTCCGCCACAATGTCTCGCTGACCTATGAACAGTGGCTGGATTACCCGGACGGGCGTAAAGCCTGCTTTGAAATCCGTAAAGTGCCGTACTACGACCGCGTCGGGAAACGCCACGGCCTGATGGGCTTTGGCCGCGATATCACCGAGCGTAAGCGTTATCAGGATGCCCTTGAGCGCGCCAGCCGCGATAAGACGACCTTCATCTCCACCATAAGCCATGAACTGCGTACCCCGTTGAACGGCATCGTCGGCTTAAGCCGTATTCTGCTGGACACCGACCTGACGGCGGAACAGGAAAAATACCTCAAAACGATCCATGTCTCGGCGGTCACGCTGGGGAATATCTTCAACGATATTATTGACATGGATAAGATGGAGCGCCGTAAAGTCCAGCTTGATAACCAGCCGGTTGATTTCACCAGCTTCCTTGCCGATCTGGAAAACCTGTCCGGCCTGCAGGCGCAGCAGAAGGGGCTGAGCTTTGTCATGGAGCCAACCCTGCCGCTGCCGCACAAAGTGGTCACGGACGGCACGCGTCTGCGCCAAATCCTCTGGAACCTGATCAGTAACGCGGTGAAATTTACCCAGCAGGGGCAGGTGGCGGTGCGTATCCGTTATGACGAAGGAGACATGCTGCACTTTGAGGTGGAAGACTCAGGCATTGGCATTCCGCAGGAAGAGCAGGACAAAATCTTTGCCATGTATTATCAGGTGAAGGACAGCAACGGTGGTAAGCCTGCTACCGGCACGGGCATTGGCCTTGCGGTATCGAAACGGCTCGCGAAGAGCATGGGCGGTGATATCACCGTGGCCAGCCAGGCGGGCAAAGGCTCTACCTTTACGCTGACGGTGCATGCCCCGGCGGTGGCAGAAGAGGTTGAGGATACCTTTGAACAAGACGATATGCCGCTCCCGGCGCTGCATGTTCTGCTGGTAGAAGACATCGAGCTGAACGTGATTGTGGCGCGCTCGGTGCTGGAAAAACTGGGTAACAGCGTGGACGTGGCGATGACCGGAAAAGCCGCGCTGGAGATGTTTAAACCGGGCGAATATGACCTCGTCCTGCTGGATATTCAACTGCCGGACATGACCGGGCTGGATATCTCCCGTGCGCTGACAACGCAGTATGCCGCCGATGAACTGCCGCCGCTGGTCGCGCTGACGGCCAACGTCCTGAAAGATAAAAAAGAGTACCTCGATGCCGGTATGGATGATGTGCTCAGCAAGCCGCTGGCGGTGCCTGCTCTGACCGCCATGATCAAGAAGTTCTGGGATACCCATGATGAAGAGGAGAGCACCATGACGTCTGTTGATAGCGCGAAGACCCAAACGATTCTGGATACTGCGATGCTGGAGCAGTACATCGACCTGGTTGGCCCAAAACTGATAACCGATGGTCTGGCCGTGTTCGAAAAAATGATGCCTGGCTACCTGAGCGTGCTGGAGTCCAACCTGACCGCACGCGATCAGAAAGGCATTGTGGAAGAAGGACATAAGATCAAAGGCGCTGCAGGCTCTGTCGGGTTACGCCACTTACAGCAGTTGGGACAACAGATTCAGTCACCTGATTTACCGGCATGGGAAGATAACGTGGGTGATTGGGTCGAAGAGATGAAACAAGAGTGGCAGAACGATGTGGCGGTGCTCAAAGCCTGGGTGGATGCCAGAAAAAAATGACCCCGGCTTAACCGGGGTGCGCGAATACTGCGCCAACACCAGGGAAATCGTGGCTGCGCCTGATTTTTCGTGTTGTTTTCGCATGGGCGCCGCCTGAAAATTTAGGCCGCACGCAGATAAGATAGCAAATCTTAAATGGTTTGTTACATGAATCAGTGAAATGTGTGAAGCATAGCGTTTTAATCAAAATTAATTATGTGCTTCAGCAAGTTGCAAAGAAGGAACGTCAGGATGAAAAAGGTTGGTGTCGTACTGAGCGGATGCGGTGTTTACGATGGTTCAGAAATTCATGAAGCCGTCATCACGCTGCTGGCCCTGGCAAGGCAGGGGGCGGAAGCGATCTGTTTTGCGCCAGACAAAAAGCAGGCAGATGTGATTAATCATCTGACCGGAGAGGCCATGGCGGAAACCCGTAACGTACTGATTGAAGCGGCGCGTATTGCGCGTGGCGATGTCCACCCCCTTATTCAGGCGGACGCCGCTGAGCTCGATGCGTTAATCGTGCCGGGCGGGTTTGGGGCGGCCAAAAATCTCAGTACCTTTGCTTCAGAAAGGGCGGCGTGTCAGATCGATCCCCATTTAAAAGCGCTGTCGCAGGCGATGCACGCGGCAGGTAAACCGCAGGGCTTTATCTGTATCGCGCCGGCAATGCTGCCTAAAATTTTTGATTTCCCGCTGCGGCTGACAATCGGCACCGATATTGATACCGCAGAAATCATTGAGGAGATGGGCGGCGAGCACGTACCTTGTCCGGTGGATGACATTGTGGTGGATGAAGACAACAAGGTCGTTACCACGCCTGCCTGGATGCTGGCGCAGAATATTGCCGAGGCTGCTGCAGGCATCGAAAAACTGGTGGCCAGAGTGCTGGTGTTGACTGAATGAGTCGTAAATTCGGCGCAGGCGCGTGGGTGAAACGCGCCCTGTTGCGCATCGTTCTCGTGCTCGCGGTATTCTGGGGCGGCGGACTCGCCTTATTCAGCATTATGCCGGTCCCGTTTTCGGCCGTGATGGTCGAGCGTCAGCTTGGGGCATGGCTCAGCGGTGATTTCAGCTATGTGGCCCACTCGGACTGGGTAAGTATGGATGAGATCTCACCTTTTATGGGGCTGGCGGTCATTGCGGCAGAGGATCAGAAATTCCCGGAACACTGGGGGTTTGACGTGGCGGCAATCGAGAAAGCGCTGGCGCACAATGAACGCCACGAAAACCGCGTCCGTGGGGCATCGACATTATCGCAGCAAACCGCAAAGAATCTGTTCCTGTGGGACGGTCGCAGCTGGGTACGAAAAGGGCTGGAAGCGGGGTTGACGCTGGGGATGGAAACGGTCTGGAGCAAAAAACGCATTCTGACCGTCTATCTCAATATTGCTGAGTTTGGCGATGGCGTGTTTGGTGTTGAGGCCGCCGCGCAGCGCTATTTCAATAAACCGGCCAGCCGACTGAGTATGTCCGAAGCGGCGCTCCTGGCTGCCGTCTTGCCTAATCCCATCCGCTTTAAGGCTAATGCCCCGTCCGGGTACGTGCGAAGCCGTCAGGCGTGGATCATGCGCCAGATGCGTCAGTTAGGCGGGGAAGGGTTTATGCAGCGTAATAAGCTGATGTAGGGCGGGTAAGCGCAGCGCCACCCGCCAGCGGGGCTGAAATTAATCCTCGTCAAACCCGGCGTTAAACAGCGCAATCACCGCCGCCAGCGCTTCCTCTTCCTGTGGGCCGGTGGCTTCGACTTCAATCTGGCGACCTTTGGCGGAGTCCAGCATCAGCAGCGCAATGACGCTGTTTGCTTCCGCTTCGGTCCCTTCATCATTTCGCAGCAGAACTTCCGCATCGAAACCCTGCATCAGTTCAAACAGCTTCATTGCCGGGCGTGCGTGCATGCCCAGCTTATTGGTGATCTCAACGGTTTGTTTTACGGTCATGTTTTACGTTTTTCCAGCGTGCGATGACGGGACTGAACGTTCTTTCCGCGTGAACGGAAATAGTCGGCCAGCTGTTCGGCGATATAGACCGAACGATGTTTACCGCCGGTACAGCCAATCGCCACCGTCAGATAGCTACGATTGTTTGTCTCCAGCATAGGTAACCATAGCTCAAGGTAGCTTCGCGTCTGGTAGATAAAATTGTGAACTTCTGTGTGCCTGTCGAGGAACGCCGCGACGGGTTTATCCAGACCGGTCATTGGACGCAGTTTCGGATCCCAGTGCGGGTTTGGCAGGAAGCGCACGTCGAAAACATAATCCGCATCGATAGGAATGCCGTGCTTAAAGCCGAATGACTCAAACACCATTGTCAGTTCACGCTCGCGTTTGCCCAGTAAACGGGTACGTAGCATTTCTGCCAGCTCGTGAACGGACATTTCGGAGGTGTCGACAATCAAATCGGCACGTGAGCGCAGGGGCTCCAGCAGGTCGCTCTCTTCGTCGATTGCGCTCTCCAGAGAGAGGTTCTTGCTGGAAAGCGGGTGCAAACGACGGGTATCGCTGTAGCGACGGATCAGCGTGTTGCGGTCCGCATCAAGGAACAGCAACTGAGGTGAAAACGTGTCCGGCAGGTTGCTCATCGCCTGTTCAAAGATTTCTGGCGATTCAGGCATGTTACGGACGTCGATGCTGACGGCGGCAGAGATTTGTCTGTCTGCAAGGGTGCGTGCCAGCTCGGGCAGCAGTACCACCGGCAGGTTATCTACGCAGTAAAAACCCATGTCTTCCAGCGCGCGCAGGGCGACGGATTTCCCCGACCCTGAACGGCCACTGACAATCATCAGCACCATGTTCCGTTTCTCCTCAGGACAACAGATGTGAAGGCCATCTCCTGGTTATGCCTCATCCTGACTGCCTTCTGCTTCAGTGATAATTTCATAAAGCTCTTCATCACTTTGCGCTGAGCGCAGTCGACGGCAGATGGTTTTATCGGCCAGGCGTTTAGCGACCAGTGAAAGCGTATGCAGATGGGTTTTCGTCTGATCGGCAGGAACCAGCAGCGCGAAGAGGAGATCAACGGGCTGGTTATCGATGGCATCAAAGGCAATAGGCGTTTCCAGTTGCACAAACACACCGACGGCACGCAGGGTGTCCTCTTCCAGTTTGCCATGCGGGATCGCAATGCCGTTGCCGATACCGGTACTGCCCATTTTTTCACGGGTCAGGATGGCTTCGAATACGACCTGCGGTGGCAGGCCCAGCTGTTTTGCGGCCAGTTCACTGATAATCTCCAGCGCACGTTTTTTGCTCTGGCAGTGAACGCCACTGCGGGTACATTCCTGGTTAAGGACATTGCTCAATTGAAGAGCGGAATCGTTGTTCATCATAATTTCACCTAAGCGCTAACTGTACAAATGGCCTGTTGTGCTCCACAACAGGCCTTCCTGCACCCGTTAACTGCCCGGACAATTAGTGTTGTTTCAGTTTATCTTTATGTTTATTGAGCTGTCTTGCAAGCTTATCAATCAAGCCGTCGATAGCAGCGTACATGTCTTGCCCTTCCGCACTGGCGTGGAGTTCGCCCCCATTGACATGCAGGGTTGCATCCGAGATATGAGTCACTTTCTCCACTTTCAACACAATATAGACCTGATTGATCCTTTCGAAATACTGCTCGAGTTTTGCGAATTTCGTGTTCACAAAGTCGCGTAAAGCTTCAGTAATTTCGACGTTTTGTCCAGTGATGTTGAGCTGCATAGTGTCTTCCTTATCGGTTGTGTCAGACCAGCTGTTTACGCTGGTTAGACGGCGGAATGGATAAAGACTCTCGATACTTCGCAACAGTACGACGTGCCACCATAATACCCTGGTCGGACAGCATGGTGGTTAACTTACTGTCGCTCAGTGGCTTCGCGGGGTTCTCCGCGGCGATCAACTTCTTCACCAGTGCACGAATCGCCGTTGACGAGGCTTCGCCACCGCCTTCGGTATTCACATGGCTGGAGAAGAAATACTTAAGCTCAAATATACCGCGAGGACTGTGCAGATACTTCTGCGTGGTCACGCGGGAAATCGTTGATTCATGCATCTCGACGGCCTGGGCGATATCCGCCAGCACCATCGGTTTCATATACTCTTCGCCCTGCTCAAAGAAAGCCTGCTGTTGTTCGACGATACAGCGGCTCACCCGCAACAGCGTATCATTGCGGCTCTCCAGGCTTTTGATTAACCAACGCGCTTCCTGCAGATTGCTACGAATATACTGGTTGTCGGCGTCGTTACGCGCGCTGGTGCACATGGAGGCATATTGCTGATTGATTTGCAGGCGAGGAATGCTGTCTGAATTGAGTTCAACGACCCAGCGGCCGTTGTGTTTTCTGACCAGCACGTCAGGTATGACGTATTCAGGCTCACTGGTCTGGATCGACTGGCCGGGGCGAGGATCGAGCGACTGAATCAGGTTAACCGCCTCTTTCAGCACCTCTTCTTTCAGACGCGTAACGCGCATCAGGGTACGGAAATCATGGTTAGCCAGCAGATCCAGATGATCGCTGATGATTAAGCGGGCTTCATCGATCCAGGGCGTCTCTTTGCTGAACTGCGAAAGCTGGATCAGCAGACAGTCGCGCAGGTCTTTCGCTGCTACGCCCACCGGGTCGAAACGCTGAATGCGCTTCAGAACGGCTTCTATCTCTTCAAGTTCAATCTCGTCATCGCCCATGCTTTCCAGAATATCGTCCAGCGTGACGGTCAGATAGCCGGTGTCGTCAACGGCATCGACAATCGATGTAGCAATCGCGCGATCGGTATCGGAGAAAGGGGTCAGCTCCACCTGCCACATCAGGTAATCCTGTAGTGACTGGGTGGTTTCACCCTGATAGACCGGTAGCTCATCGTCCTGGTAGTCTGCACGCGTGCCGGAAGGGGTTCCGGCGGTGTAGATTTCATCCCAGCTGGCATCCAACGGAAGCTCGTCCGGCATCTCTTTTTGTTCGAGTGCATCGGCGGTATCGAGGGCTTCCGTGTCCTGTGATTGCTGAGTGTCTACCTCGTCATGAAGATCGGCTTGCTCCAGCAGCGGATTGCTGTCCAGCGCTTGCTGGAGCTCCTGCTGGAGTTCTAATGTGGACAGTTGCAACAGGCGAATCGCCTGCTGTAACTGCGGCGTCATCGCCAGTTGTTGGCTGAGCCTTAATTGCAAACCTTGCTTCATGTTCAGAGCATTTTTCTCCGGTTCGGCGTTACTTTACCTCTACCCTATCAGAGTCTGAAGTCTTCCCCAAGATAGACGCGCTTAACATGATCATCTTCGAGGATCTGCTGTGGCGTGCCGTGGGCGATCAGGTTGCCCTGGCTCACGATATACGCACGTTCACATACGGCCAGTGTTTCACGGACGTTGTGGTCAGTAATCAACACGCCAAGACCGCTGTCGCGCAGATGCTCAATAATACGTTTAATGTCGATAACGGAGATGGGGTCAACGCCTGCAAATGGTTCATCCAGCAGGATGAACTTCGGGTTTGCTGCCAACGCGCGTGCAATTTCAACACGGCGGCGTTCCCCCCCGGACAGCGCCTGACCGAGGCTATCGCGCAGGTGCTCAATGTGAAACTCTTCCATCAGCTCGTTGGCGCGATCCTGACGCTGTTCGCTGGTCAGGTCGTCACGAATTTGCAGAACGGCCATCAGGTTATCGAAGACGCTCAGGCGACGGAAAATGGAGGCTTCCTGCGGCAGGTAGCCAATACCACGGCGT
The DNA here is from genome assembly GCF_049237765.1 of Enterobacter cloacae complex sp. SHL021. NCBI lineage: Bacteria > Pseudomonadati > Pseudomonadota > Gammaproteobacteria > Enterobacterales > Enterobacteriaceae > Enterobacter > Enterobacter cloacae complex sp. SHL021. The sequence goes on from NZ_JBMKJG010000013.1 coordinate 85,110, forward strand.
GCGCGCGCATGCAGTGGCAGAAGGCTGATGTCTTCATCATCAATGATGATGTTACCGGCATCGCGTGGGACAATACCCACGACCATGTAGAAGGTCGTGGTTTTACCTGCACCGTTTGGACCAAGCAGGCCTACAATTTCGCCGGAGTTGACGGTCAGACTGACATCTTCCACGACACGGCGGCCCTTATAGGCCTTCGCGAGATTTTTTGCAGTTAATGTTGCCATAACGAATTAGTTACTCTTCTTCTGTGCCGGAGCCTGGCCCTTGCCTTTGTCCTGCAGCTGAGACGGCACTAACACGGTGGTGACGCGTTTGCCTTTCTCGCTGGAGGCCTGCATTTTTTGCTCTTTCACCAGATAGGTGATCTTATCGCCGGTGATATTGCTATCGAGCTGTTCCAGATAGGCGTTACCGGTAAGGATGACCAGATCTTTCGCCAGTTCATAATGCATGTGGCTGGCATGGCCCTTCACTGGCTTGCCGTTGTCCTGCATCTGGTAGAACGTGGCTGGGTTGCCGTAGCCATCAATGATCTCTTTGCCCTGTTCGCCACCTGGACGGGTAACGACCACCTTATCGGCGTTAATCTTGATGGTGCCCTGGGTCATAACCACGTTGCCGGTAAAGGTAACGACATTACCCTGCATATCAAGAGACTGCGTATCGGACTCGATATGGATCGGCTGTTCGGTATCGCCAGTAACAGCAAGCGCGGGAAGACTGGCCGCCAGCATCGCGCTGGCGATAATTACTTTAAGGCTGAGTTTGTTTGTTTTGAATTTCATAGGAGGTTCTAACCTTTTCAATCAGCTCGGCGTTTTTGCTGCGTAAGTTCCCGCGCATTCTTAAACCGCTGGAATTAAATGTTGTGCCGTACAGAGTGACCAGATCCTGCGACGTCACATCCTGAGTAACCAGGTTGATCTGGGCATTATCTGTCGTAATTTTGCGCAGTTGTGAGTCAGCGGTCAGGGCGTTGACTTCAACATGGCCATAAAGATAAAGCATACGGTCATTCGTCAGTTTTGCCCGGTCGGACTTAATCGACCACGTCGGCACTTTATCCTTATCAAACGTCGTCATGACCGGCTGGGTAAACCACGAAATACCGTCATCTGAAAAATATTCAACGTGCTGGGCAATCAGGCGATAGTTCAGCGCACCTTCCGGGCTATAGACTACGGTATCACTGTGATCGCTTTTATAGGTTGGATCGTTATTGTTGATCACTTCCGTTTGCGTATCGTCACGATCGGCAAGGTTCACGCCAATCAGTATCAGTGCGACAAGCGAAAGCAGAATGATAACCCAACGTCTGGTTTTACTCATATCGATTGCCCTTTGGCCTCATCAAGCTTGCCCTGCGCCAGCAGAAGCAGATCGCAGACTTCACGTACGGCACCACGGCCACCGTTGATGTGGGTAACATAATCAGCCCGCGGGATCAGCAGCGGATGCGCATCCGCAACCGCGACACTCAGGCCAATCTCAGCCATTACCGGCCAGTCGATCAGGTCGTCCCCGACATAGGCCACATGTTCTGGAGCGATAGACAGTTTACCCAGTAAATCATTGAAAGCAGCCATCTTATCGGACTGTCCCTGATACAGATGGGTAATGCCCAACGTTTCACAGCGATCTTCTACCAGTTTAGCTTTTCGCCCGGTGATGATGGCAACCTCGATACCCGATGTGAGCGCACAACGAATACCGTAGCCATCGCGAACGTTGAACGCTTTCAGCTCTTCACCATTATTGCCCATGTAAATCAGGCCATCGGACAGTACGCCGTCCACATCCAGAATCAGCAGGCGAATATTTTCTGCCTTTGCCATCACGTGGGCACTGACCGGACCATAACAGGTTGCAAGGGATGCACCCGCATTACTCATTGTCTTATCCTTCATTACACTACGCCTGCGCGCAGCAGATCATGCATATGTACCACACCCAGCAATTGGTCGCCATCGGCAACCATCACTGAGGTGATATGTCGGGACTGCATCAGGTTCAGTACATCCACCGCCAGCGTGCCCGGGCGAACGCGAATCCCGCCGGGCGTCATCACATCGACAATACCCAGCGTGCGAACATCCACGCCCATGTCGAACACGCGACGCAGGTCACCGTCGGTGAAAATCCCTTCGATCTTCATCAGATCGTCACACACCACCGTCATGCCCAGGTTTTTACGGGTGATTTCCAGCAGCGCATCACGCAGGGAGGCCTCTTTACTGACGTGAGGGATTTCATCGCCAGTATGCATAATATCGTTAACCCGCAGCAGCAGTTTCCGACCCAGCGCACCGCCAGGATGGGAAAGCGCGAAATCTTCAGGGGTAAAACCGCGGGCTTCAAGGAGCGCAACGGCAAGCGCGTCGCCCATCACCAGCGCCGCGGTGGTGCTGGATGTTGGCGCGAGACCCAGTGGGCAGGCCTCTTTCGGCACTTTCACGCACAGGTGAATATCCGCCGCACGCGCCATGCTGCTTTCCGGGCGGCTGGTCATGCAAATGAGCGGGACCTGCAGCCGCTTCAGAACCGGTATCAGCGCCAGGATCTCGTTGGACTCCCCGGAGTTTGACAGCGCAATGACGACATCCTGCGGCGTCACCATGCCCAGATCGCCGTGTGCCGCTTCTCCTGGATGTACAAAGAAGGAGGAGGTGCCGGTGCTGGCGAAAGTGGCGGCCATTTTGCGGCCAATGTGGCCGGACTTGCCCATCCCCATTACCACGACTTTACCGGCACAGTAGAACATCTTCTCACAGGCCAGACTGAAATCCTGATTAATGTACTGATCTAACTGCGCCAGACCTTCACGTTCAATCTCCAGAACGTCTTTGCCTGCTTTCTGAAAGTCAAAACCCGGCTGCAATTCTATTTGCGACATAATGCGTTTCCGTTTACCCAGAGAGAAGAGGCGAAAGCCAGTACAGCATCGCCATCCATACGATAAATCCACCCGTCAGCAGCGCGCCTGCGCCTTTGCCGATCTGTCGTTGCCGCCGCCAGCAGAGCAGGGCAAAGATAACGCTCACCAGCAACATCACCCCGTAATCACGTGAGAAGGCCAGCGGGTTAAACGGCCCGGGCGTTATCAGGGCTGGCAGGCCCATGACGATGGCAATATTGAAGATGTTCGAGCCGATAATATTGCCGATGGCGATGTCATCTTCACCTTTACGAGCCCCGGCAATGGCCGTGGCCAGCTCCGGCAGGCTGGTGCCGATGGCGATCACGGTCAGGCCAATGGTCAGTTCGCTCATGGCGAAATAATTCGCCAGTACCGTCGCGTTATCCACGACCATCCGTGTTGCCATGGGCATAATGATCAACGCGACACCCAGCCAGAGCAGTGCAACAGGCAGCGTACCTTCACGCGGTAGCTCGGCGACCTGCTCACGCGTCAGGCTGTCCTGACCCTGTTTTTCCGCCAGGCGGGCAATGTTAACACTATAGAGCAGCCAGATGACCGCCAGCGCCAGCAAGAAAATGCCGTCACTGTAGCTCAGAACGCCATCGTAAAATACGCATCCTGCCAACAGGCTTACGATCAACATTAGCGGCAATTCCCGGCGCAGAACATCAGAATGCACGCGAAATGGATGGAGCAGCGCGGCCAGGCCCAGAATAAGCAGAATATTGACGATGTTAGAGCCAATCGCGGTGCCAACAGCAAGGTCTATCTGACCATGCAGCGATGCCGTCACAGAGACGATGATTTCAGGCAGGGAGGTTCCAACACTGACCACGGTCATCCCGATGACAACAGGGGGGACGCCAGTGAGGCGGCACAGGATCGATGCAGCAAACACCAAACGGTCAGCACTGTAGACCACCAAAAGTAAACCAATTATTAACAGTGCTGTTGCTAAAAGCATCAAAAGTCCTTTCTTCAGGTATACTCGCCGGTCCACCGCGCGGGAATTGTTAGCGCTGCATACAGCCTAAGACGTAACGAATTCCTAATTTTGACTTTATGCGCCGGAAAAGTAAAACAAATGCCAGCTTTCGCTAACCTCTACGGCTAATATTCTGTAAAAATGTGGGGTTTAGGGCTGATTTAAGCTTCACGCTTCGCATGAAGCAGGGTAAGAAAGGAACCGTAAATGAGCCAAACGATGGCGAATTTAGTCGATGTCCGTGGGGTGAGCTTTTCTCGCGGCAACAGATTGATATTTGATGATATTTCGTTGACCGTGCCGCGTGGCAAAATCACAGCCATCATGGGACCGTCCGGGATCGGTAAAACGACCCTGCTGCGACTTATCGGTGGGCAGATCCCACCCGATAGCGGTGAAATCCTCTTCGACGGCGAAAACGTACCGGAGATGTCGCGGTCGCGCCTGTATACTGTGCGCAAGCGGATGAGCATGCTCTTTCAGTCGGGGGCCTTGTTCACCGACATGAACGTCTTTGATAATGTCGCCTATCCGCTGCGCGAGCATACGCAGCTTCCGCCAGAGCTGCTGAAAAGCACGGTAATGATGAAGCTGGAGGCGGTAGGGCTGCGTGGCGCCGCAAAGCTGATGCTGTCAGAGCTGTCTGGTGGCATGGCGCGCCGTGCCGCGCTGGCGAGAGCCATTGCGCTGGAACCCGATTTAATCATGTTCGACGAACCGTTTGTCGGACAGGATCCAATTACGATGGGCGTGCTGGTGAAGCTCATCTCTGAATTGAACAGCGCGCTCGGCGTCACCTGCATTGTGGTGTCTCACGATGTGCCGGAAGTGTTGAGTATTGCCGACTATGCCTACATTGTGGCAGACAAAAGGATCGTCGCGCACGGCAGCGCCCAGGCGTTGCAGGAAAACTGCGATCCGCGAGTACGGCAGTTCCTCGACGGTATTGCGGATGGGCCTGTGCCGTTCCGCTACCCTGCGGGCGACTATCGTGACGATTTATTGGGAATAGGGAGTTAAGCCACTCATGCTGTTAAATGCGTTGGCCGCTCTTGGACACCGTGGCATAAAAACCATCAGGACGTTCGGGCGCGCCGGATTGATGTTGTTCAACGCGCTGGTCGGCAAGCCGGAGTTCCGCAAGCACGCGCCTTTACTGGTACGGCAACTCTATAACGTCGGCGTGCTATCGATGCTCATCATCATTGTGTCCGGTCTGTTTATCGGCATGGTGCTGGGGCTGCAGGGCTACCTTGTTCTGACGACCTACAGCGCGGAAACCAGCCTCGGCATGCTGGTGGCGCTTTCGCTGCTGCGTGAACTGGGGCCGGTGGTGGCGGCACTGTTGTTTGCCGGACGCGCGGGGTCGGCACTCACCGCAGAGATTGGTCTGATGCGTGCCACCGAGCAGCTTTCCAGTATGGAAATGATGGCGGTCGATCCGTTGCGGCGTGTTATCTCACCCCGTTTCTGGGCAGGGGTTATCTCCTTACCGTTGCTGACTATCCTGTTTGTGGCCGTCGGTATCTGGGGCGGTTCGTTGGTGGGCGTTCACTGGAAAGGGATTGATGCCGGTTTCTTCTGGTCTGCCATGCAGGACGCCATCGATCTGCGAATGGATCTGGTCAACTGTTTGATTAAAAGCGTGGTATTTGCCATTACGGTCACCTGGATTGCGTTATTTAATGGTTACGATGCCATCCCGACGTCGGCGGGCATTAGCCGTGCAACTACACGTACTGTCGTACATTCGTCGCTGGCCGTACTGGGTCTGGATTTTGTGCTCACCGCACTGATGTTTGGGAATTGAGTTCATGCAAACGAGAAAAAATGAAATTTGGGTCGGCGTGTTCCTGTTGCTGGCACTGCTTGCCGCACTGTTTATCTGCCTGAGAGCAGCGGATATCACCTCAGTGCGTACCGAACCGACTTATCGCATCTATGCCACTTTCGACAATATCGGAGGGCTGAAGGCGCGCTCTCCTGTGCGTATTGGCGGTGTGGTTATTGGCCGTGTGGCTGACATTACGCTTGATGAAAAAACCTATCTGCCGCGCGTGGCGATGGATATTGAAGAGCGTTACAACCATATCCCGGATACCAGCTCGCTTTCTATCCGCACCTCCGGCCTGCTGGGCGAACAATATCTGGCACTGAACGTTGGCTTTGAAGATCCTGAGCTTGGAACGACTATCCTTAAAGACGGTAGCGTCATCCAGGATACCAAGTCCGCGATGGTGCTGGAGGACATGATTGGTCAGTTCCTTTACAACAGTAAGGGAGATGATAAAAAGCCCGATGCTGCCCCTGCGCAGACTGAAGAGCATACCAACGTCGCACCGACACCTGGCACGACGAATTAATATCAGGAGAAGTCATTCATGTTTAAACGACTGTTAATGGTTGCCATGCTGGTTATTGCCCCTCTCACGGCAGCACACGCCGCGGATCAGAGCAACCCGTACAAACTGATGGACGAAGCCGCGAAGAAAACCTTCGATCGTCTTAAAAACGAACAGCCTAAAATTCGTTCTAATCCTGATTATCTGCGTGACGTGGTCGATCAGGAGCTGCTGCCGTATGTGCAGATCAAATATGCCGGTGCGCTGGTGCTGGGGCGTTACTACAAAGACGCTACCCCTGCGCAGCGTGAAGCCTACTTTGCTGCCTTCCGTGAATACCTGAAACAGGCTTACGGCCAGGCGCTGGCGATGTACCACGGCCAGACCTACCAGATTGCACCGGAACAGCCGCTGGGTGATGCCACCATTGTGCCTATTCGCGTCACGATCATCGATCCTAACGGTCGTCCACCGGTTCGCCTGGATTTCCAGTGGCGTAAAAACAGCCAGACCGGCAACTGGCAGGCGTATGACATGATCGCCGAAGGGGTGAGCATGATCACGACTAAACAGAATGAGTGGAGCGACCTGCTGCGTACTAAAGGCATTGATGGCCTGACCGCCCAGCTGCAGTCTATCTCTCGCCAGAAAATCACCCTGGATGAGAAGAAGTAATGTCGCAGCAACTGAGCTGGTCGCGTGAGGGCGAAACATTAAAGCTGTCCGGTGAACTCGATCAGGATCTGCTCAACCCGTTATGGGATAAACGCCATGACGCCATGCAGGGCGTTACGCTGATCGATTTGAGCGGCGTCACGCGGGTAGATACGGCTGGGGTGGCGCTGCTTGCCCACCTCATTGCCGTAGGGAAGAAGCAGGGGGCAACCGTAATGCTTCACGGGGCCAGCGATAATGTCGTCACCCTGGCGCAGCTCTACAATCTTCCTCAGGACGTACTGCCGCATTAATATTTTCAGTGCGTTACTTCTGAAAGCCCTGACAGTTTCATCGTCGGGGCTTTTTGCTTGTTTAAGACGACGCCACTTTGCTCTAAGATGTTGGGCTTGTTTTCACTATCAGATGATTAAGAACCCATGGAAAATCATGAAATCCAGACAGTGCTGATGAATGCACTCTCCCTTCAGGAAGCCCACGTCACAGGCGATGGCAGTCACTTCCAGGTTATTGCTGTGGGTGAGATGTTCGACGGTATGAGCCGTGTGAAGAAACAGCAGGCTGTGTACGCGCCGCTGATGGAATATATTGCGGATAACCGCATACACGCCCTGTCGATTAAAGCGTTCACCCCGCAAGAGTGGGCACGCGATCGCAAACTAAACGGTTTTTGAGCTGAGGGCGATGCGCCCGCAGCACGGTTGAATTTATAAGAGAGCACACCATGGATAAATTTCGTGTACAGGGGCCGACGCGCCTCCAGGGCGAAGTCACAATTTCTGGCGCGAAAAACGCCGCGCTGCCGATCCTCTTTGCTGCGCTGCTCGCGGAAGAGCCGGTAGAAATTCAGAACGTACCGAAGCTGAAAGATATCGACACCACCATGAAGCTGCTCACCCAGTTGGGGACGAAAGTCGAGCGTAATGGCTCCGTCTGGATCGATGCCAGCAACGTGAACAACTTCTCAGCACCGTACGACCTGGTGAAAACCATGCGTGCATCCATCTGGGCGCTTGGCCCGCTGGTAGCGCGTTTTGGTCAGGGCCAGGTGTCACTGCCTGGTGGTTGCGCCATTGGCGCGCGTCCTGTTGACCTGCATATCTTCGGTCTGGAGAAGCTGGGCGCGGAGATCAAACTGGAAGAAGGTTACGTTAAAGCGTCCGTAAATGGCCGCCTGAAAGGCGCGCACATTGTCATGGACAAAGTGAGCGTTGGCGCAACCGTCACCATTATGTCCGCGGCAACGCTGGCAGAAGGTACCACCATTATCGAAAACGCCGCGCGCGAGCCGGAAATTGTGGATACCGCCAACTTCCTCGTGGCGCTGGGTGCAAAAATCTCTGGCCAGGGTACCGATCGCATCACCATTGAAGGCGTGGAGCGTCTGGGTGGCGGTGTGTATCGCGTTCTGCCAGACCGTATTGAAACCGGGACTTTCCTGGTGGCTGCGGCCATTTCTGGCGGCAAGATTGTTTGCCGTAATGCGCAGCCTGACACCCTGGATGCGGTGCTGGCGAAGCTGCGTGAAGCGGGGGCGGATATCGAAACCGGTGAAGACTGGATCAGCCTTGATATGCACGGTAAACGTCCAAAAGCGGTAACCGTTCGCACGGCACCGCATCCGGCATTCCCGACCGATATGCAGGCTCAGTTCACGCTGCTGAACCTGGTGGCGGAAGGTACCGGTGTGATCACCGAGACTATCTTCGAGAACCGCTTTATGCACGTACCGGAACTGATCCGTATGGGCGCACATGCAGAGATCGAAAGTAACACGGTGATTTGCCACGGTGTTGAGAAGCTCTCCGGTGCGCAGGTTATGGCAACCGATCTGCGTGCGTCTGCGAGCCTGGTATTAGCGGGTTGTATCGCGGAAGGAACGACGGTTGTGGATCGTATCTACCACATCGATCGTGGTTACGAGCGTATTGAAGACAAACTGCGCGCGCTGGGTGCCAATATCGAGCGTGTGAAGGGCGAGTAATCGTTCCGGCAGCCCCCTGCCAGAGATGGCCGGGGGGTTGCTGTTCCTGTCAAAAAAAGCGCGTCAGACCGGTTGCTCTTTCCTGGTTTTTTTCTGGCGAATCATGCGTGTTCTGTCAATAAACTCATGGGTAATGGGATCGTGGTAACGCGAGGGCCAAATGACCCACGGGTGCGTCTCCAGCGCCGATGCAATAATCAATTCACCCTTTGGCCAGGGGCGAGTCAGGGCATTTGCCAGCGTTGATGAGCTCAATCCATTGCGACGTGATTCAGCGGCGAGCGATGTTCCTTTTTTGCGCAGCGCAGCAATAATATCTGCTGAGTGCCAGTCGATAAATTTCATATCCATAAAGCTGTCCTTGTGTTCGTAATCACCCACGTCATTTCTACCGAAACGACGGGGTTACTATACTCATTTTGAACACAGGCTCTAAAAAGTTCGCGTTACTTGAAGGAATATTCAGAATAAGACATGGCTTTATTCATGCGGTCTGTAAGCCGATGATTTTACGCGAATATGGAATTTATAAGAACTTATTGAAATCTCCCCGCGAAGGCCGCGGGGAGAAGCGAGAGGTTAACGATCGCGCTGTACGGCGATGTGGGCAAGGCCGATTAACGCATCGCGCCATGGGCTGTCTGGAATGACCTGCAGTGCCGCGATGGCTTTATCCGCCTCTTCTTCAGCGCGCTGACGCGTCCATTCCAGCGAGCCGCAGATGGCCATTGTTTCCAGTACCGGTTCCAGTAGATGGCGACCATTTCCCTGCTCAATCGCTTCACGGATCATTTTCGCCTGGTCAGCGGATCCGTTGTGCATGGCATGGAGCAGCGGCAGGGTCGGTTTACCTTCGTTGAGGTCATCGCCGACGTTTTTGCCGAGCGTTTCGCCATCAGCACTGTAGTCCAGCAAATCGTCAATCAGCTGGAATGCGGTCCCCAGATAACGGCCATAGTCCTGCAGCCCTTTTTCCTGCGCAGCGGTACAGCCAGCCAGAATGCCGGAACATTGCGCCGCGGCTTCAAACAGGCGCGCGGTTTTGCTGTAGATTACGCGCATGTAATTTTCTTCGGTGATGTCAGGATCGTTGACGTTCATCAGCTGCAGCACTTCGCCTTCCGCGATCACGTTAACGGCTTCAGACATCACTTCCAGCACTTTCAGAGAGCCGAGGCTGGTCATCATCTGGAAGGCACGGGTATAGATAAAGTCACCGACCAGAACGCTGGCTGCGTTGCCGAAGGCGGCGTTTGCCGTGGCTTTGCCACGACGCATGTCTGATTCATCCACAACATCATCATGCAGAAGCGTCGCAGTGTGAATAAATTCGATCAGTGCTGCGATAGTGACATGAGCCTTTCCCTGATAACCCACGGCTCTGGCGGCCAGTATGGCAATCATCGGGCGAATACGTTTACCGCCGCCGCTGACGATGTAATAGCCCAACTGATTGATTAGCTGAACATCAGAGTTGAGTTGTTCCAGGATTGCTGCATTCACACCCGCCATATCTTGCGCGGTTAACTCGTTGATTTTTTCTAAATTCATCGCAAAAGCCGGGCTTTTTATCCTGTTTATCCCATCTTTAATGGGGTAACGAAGGGTTTCGGTTTATCAATAGTATTGCTGATTGTACTGAAAAAACGGCTCAGATAAACGCTACCGTACGTGTTGTGTTTTTTTTCTTCATGTATTGATGGTAGCACTTGTCAAAGGCTCGCGTTTTGCGTAATATTCGCGCCCTATTGTGAATATTTATAGCGCACTCTGATTCATACGAGGATGTGCGCGGAAGCGGAGTTTATATGTACGCGGTTTTCCAAAGTGGTGGTAAACAACACCGAGTAAGCGAAGGTCAGACCGTTCGCCTGGAAAAGCTGGACATCGCAACTGGCGAATCTGTTGAGTTCGCAGAAGTTCTGATGATCGCAAACGGTGAAGAAGTCAAAATCGGCGTTCCTTTCGTTGATGGCGGCGTTATCAAAGCTGAAGTTGTTGCTCACGGTCGTGGCGAGAAAGTTAAAATCGTTAAGTTTCGTCGTCGTAAACACTACCGTAAGCAGCAGGGCCACCGTCAGTGGTTCACTGATGTGAAAATTACTGGCATCAGCGCCTAAGACCTGAGGAGAGATTTAAATGGCACATAAAAAGGCTGGCGGCTCCACACGTAACGGTCGCGATTCAGAAGCTAAACGCCTGGGCGTTAAGCGTTTCGGTGGCGAATCCGTTCTGGCGGGTAGCATCATCGTTCGTCAACGTGGTACCAAATTCCACGCTGGCAACAACGTAGGTTGCGGTCGTGACCACACTCTGTTTGCTAAAGCAGACGGTAAAGTGAAATTTGAAGTTAAAGGCCCGAACAACCGTAAATACATCAGCATCGTTGCTGAGTAAGGTTTTCTCGGTCCGGTAACGGATTAAAGCCCCGCAACCTGTTGCGGGGCTTTTTACATTGGAAACCCGGTAATTTTTTCTGTAGGGAAAACGGGCATGAAGCAGCAGGCCGGCATTGGAATTCTTTTGGCGCTCACAACCGCAATGTGCTGGGGTGCGCTGCCAATTGCAATGAAGCAGGTACTGGAAGTGATGGAACCGCCTACGGTGGTGTTTTATCGCTTTCTGATGGCAAGTATCGGCCTGGGGGCCATCCTTGCTGTTAAAGGCAAGCTTCCGCCCCTGCGTCTCTTCCGTAAACCGCGCTGGCTGGTATTACTGGCTATTGCGACGGGGGGACTGTTTGGTAACTTCATTCTGTTCAGTTCTTCCCTGCAATATCTCAGCCCGACGGCGTCGCAAGTGATTGGTCAACTTTCACCGGTCGGCATGATGGTTGCCAGCGTCGTTATCCTCAAGGAGAAGATGCGCGGTACGCAGATCGTCGGGGCGAGCATGCTGCTATGTGGCCTGGTAATGTTCTTCAATACCAGCCTGATAGAGATTTTTACCCGCCTGACCGATTACACCTGGGGTGTAATCTTCGGTGTGGGGGCAGCAACGGTTTGGGTGAGCTATGGCGTCGCGCAAAAGGTGTTATTGCGTCGTCTTGCCTCACAGCAGATCCTCTTTTTGCTGTACACTTTGTGTACAATAGCATTATTGCCGTTAGCGAAGCCGGGGGTGATCACCCAGCTTAGCGACTGGCAGCTGGCGTGCCTCATATTTTGTGGGCTGAATACGCTGGTCGGTTATGGCGCGCTGGCCGAAGCAATGGCGCGCTGGCAGGCAGCACAGGTGAGCGCATTGATTACGCTCACTCCGCTGTTTACGCTGTTATTTTCAGATTTGTTATCAATGGCCTGGCCCGATGTCTTCGTCAGACCGATGCTCAACCTGTTGGGCTATCTCGGTGCGTTTGTCGTGGTTGCGGGCGCGATGTATTCCGCCATTGGTCATCGTCTCTGGGGGCGTTGGCGCAAAAATGAAGCGGTCCCCGCTCAGGCGAATGATTTACGGAGAGTAAAATGAAGTTTGTTGATGAAGCGACGATCCTGGTCGTGGCAGGTGATGGCGGCAACGGTTGCGTAAGCTTCCGCCGTGAAAAATATATTCCTCGTGGTGGCCCTGACGGTGGCGACGGCGGCGACGGCGGCGACGTATGGCTGGAGGCGGATGAGAACCTCAACACGCTGATCGACTACCGTTTCGAAAAATCTTTCCGCGCTGAGCGTGGCCAGAACGGCCAGAGCCGTGACTGTACCGGTAAACGTGGTAAAGACGTCACCATTAAGGTACCGGTGGGTACGCGTGTGATCGATCAGGGTACCGGTGAGACCATGGGCGACATGACCAAACATGGTCAGCGTCTGATGGTTGCAAAAGGGGGTTGGCACGGTCTGGGCAACAGCCGTTTCAAATCTTCCGTCAACCGTACGCCGCGTCAGAAAACAATGGGTACGCCGGGCGATAAGCGTGACCTGCAGCTGGAGCTGATGCTGCTGGCCGATGTGGGGATGCTGGGAATGCCAAACGCTGGTAAATCCACCTTTATTCGCGCCGTCTCTGCCGCTAAGCCAAAAGTGGCGGACTATCCGTTTACCACGCTGGTGCCAAGCCTGGGCGTTGTCCGTATGGATAACGAGAAGAGCTTTGTGGTTGCCGATATCCCGGGTCTGATTGAAGGCGCAGCGGAAGGTGCCGGTCTGGGTATCCGCTTCCTGAAACACCTTGAGCGCTGCCGCGTACTGCTGCACCTCATCGATATCGATCCGATCGACGGGTCCGATCCGGTAGAAAATGCTCGTATCATCGTCGGCGAGCTGGAGAAATACAGCGAGAAACTGGCGAACAAACCGCGCTGGCTGGTCTTTAACAAGATTGACCTGATGGATAAAGCCGAAGCGGAAGCAAAAGCGAAAGCCATTGCTGAAGCGATGGGGTGGGAAGATAAATACTACCTGATCTCCGCGGCAAGCCAGGTTGGCGTGAAAGATCTCTGCTGGGATGTGATGACCTTTATCATCGAGAACCCGGTTGTTCAGGCGGAAGAAGCGAAGCAGCCTGAAAAAGTCGAATTCATGTGGGATGACTACCACCGTCAACAGCTTGAGGAGCTGGAAGCGGAAGAGGAAGACGACTGGGACGACGACTGGGATGAAGACGACGAAGAAGGCGTCGAGTTCATCTACAAGCACTAATGACCCGATAAGGCCCCTGTTGATACAGGGGCTTTTTTTTATTCTAACGTTGAAGGCAGCCAGCAACTGGCAATGAGACCGCCTTCTGCGGCATTCTCCAGCGTCAGCTTTCCGTGGTGAAGCTGCACAATGCGTTGCACAATGCTCAGACCCAGGCCACTGCCACCGTAGCGCTGATCGAGACGACGGAACGGCTCTGTAATCGACTGCCGGTGTGCTTCATCAATACCGGGACCCTGATCGATTACGCTGACCCGCGTACCGTCGTCCTGTGCGGTCAATGTCACTGTGATAGTGGTCCCTGCGGGGCTATAGCGCCCGGCATTCTCCAGCAGGTTACGCAGCATGAGTCGCAGAAGAACCGCGTCCCCCTGCACCGTTAGCGGACTTTTGGCCGGCCATATCACCGTATGTTCTTTGGCTTCATGCTCAAGGCCAAGCGGGGTGATGATATTGTCTGTCCAGTTTACCGTCTCGTAGTGGCCGCTCGCCATTGCCTGCCCGGCCCGCGCCAGCATCAGCAGCTGTTCAATGGTATGCATGAGTTGATCGATACGGCTGATTAATGCTGAAGCCTGTGGCGAACCTGACTGTGCCATCAGTTCCAGATGCAACCTGATCCCGGCGAGTGGGGTTCGCAGTTCATGCGCGGCATCGGCGGTAAAGAGCCTTTCCTGTTGTATGGTGTGATCAAGCCTGGCGAGCAATTGGTTCAGAGAGGTTGTGACGGCGCCAATCTCTTCCATATCTGAATACATGGGCAGCGGAGTGAGGTTGTCCGCCGAACGATTCGCCAGGCTGGCCCGCAATTGATTCAGCGGACGAGTTATCCAGGTGACTGCCCAGAAGGAGAAGAGCAGGGTAAAACCGACCATCACCAGGGAAGGGACCAGCAGCGAGGCAATCGCTTCGCGGATCTCTTTTTCGACATGGTTGTTACGTGCCTTTGCAGACAGCGTTTCATTGACCAGAAAGCCAATCTGTTCGCGGCTTTCATGCCACAGCCAAATCACGCTTATCAACTGGAAAAATAACAGTATCACCGCCAGCAAAACCATTAATCGCCGACGCATACTGTTCATTTCTGTCTCTCCAGACGATAACCCACGCCACGAACGGTTTTTATCCGGTCTTTGCCAAGTTTGCGTCGCAAATTGTGAATGTGGACTTCAAGGGTATTTGATCCCGGATCGTCCTGCCAGGAGTAGATATCCTGCTGGAGGGTTTCACGGTGTACCGTCTGCCCGCTACGCATGATCAGACGCGTAAGCAGGGCGAACTCTTTCGGTGTGACCTCAACAGGCAGAGACTGGCACAGCACCTGCTGAGTTTGCAGATTCAGGGTAATATCACCGTCGGTCAGTAAGTTATCACTGTGCCCCTGATAGCGGCGAATTAACGCACGCACGCGCGCCTGTAGCTCTGCCAGGGCAAACGGCTTCACCAGATAATCATCCGCGCCGGAATCCAGGCCGTTGATACGATCTTCGATGGCATCGCGCGCCGTCAGGATCAACACCGGGTTGTCGACACCGCGACGCCGCCACTGGCTTAACAACGTGGCCCCGTCTTTATCCGGGAGGCCCAGATCGAGGATCACCAGACTGTATTCACCGCTCTGGATCAGGGCATCCGCCTCTGCCGCCGTGGCGGCACAGTCGAGGGCATAGCCTTCATTGGACAGCGCCAGCGCCAGCCCTTCCTGTAATAACAGATCGTCTTCAACTATAAGTAGTTTCATCGCTAGTTATTCTGGTAGATGTCCTTATAAAGCCTGCTTTCGAAGCGCACCAGCGGGATACGGCGATTGCGCTGGTCGGCCGGTTCGACGGCATAGCCGGAAAGATACTGCACGAATGCCAGACGCTGCCCGCTGGCGGTGGTGATGAAGCCTGCAAGGTTGTAAACACCCTGCAGTGAACCTGTTTTGGCTGATACCTTACCGTCCACACCGGCCGCGTGAAGACCGGCCCGGTACTGAAGTGAACCGTCATGCCCGGCAAGTGGCAGCATCGAAATAAAGTTTAGCTCAGTGTCATGTTGTGCAATGTACTGAAGCACTTGCATCATGGTTGCCGGGGAGATCAAATTGTGACGTGATAACCCGGAACCATCGACAGCGATGGTGTTGCCCAGATCGATCCCCGCCTGCTGACGAAGGATCTGACGCACGGCGTCGGAGCCCGCACGCCAGGTTCCCGGAACGCCAAAACGCGCGTGACCAATCATGCGGAACACGGTGTCGGCGATCATATTGTCAGACTTCTTCAGCATGATCCTTAGCAAATCGTGCAACGGTGCAGACTGTTTGCTGGCGACAACCGTGCCGGGTTGATTAACCTGCGTCTGGCGGAGCAGGGTACCGGTATAGGTGATCCCCGCCTGTTTCAGTTCGTCCTTGAGAATTGCGCCCGCGTAGCTTGCGCCATCCTGGATGGCGAAGGCCAGCGGGAGGGGATCGGCGCGTTGCGTCAGGCAACCGGTAAGCGTGAAGCGGTTAAGGTCGCCTGGCACCACATCGAGTTCGCAATATTGCGCATCCGGGGAGCCTTTTGCCAGCGTTCGGACCTGGCTAAACATGGTGACCGGGTAGTAAGACGCCACGCGAATAAACGCTAAATCGTCCGGTTTTGGCGCGCTGTAAAGCGAAATCGAGAAGCAGTTACGATCAACAATCGCTGCCGATGGCGGTGCGCTAAAGCACTGCGTCATATCGTTCCACGGCCAGCCCGGCGCTTTATCGTGGCTGGCAAAGATGGAGGTGTCGATCAACACGTTACCATCGATCTTCTGCACGCCAGATTTTTTCAGCACCGCCACCATGTTGCGGATATCCTGACGTTTGAAGGTGGGGTCACCGCCAAAACGGGCAATAAGATCGCCTTTCAGCTCACCGTCTTTAACCTCTCCTTTGGTCTCAAGAGTCGTGGTAAAACGGAAGTCAGGACCAAGCTGAAGCAGGGCAGCGAGCGCAGTGATCACCTTCTGAGTACTGGCAGGCAGCGCCATTTGTTGACTGTGGTAGTCAATCTCAGGTGCCTGCGCGCCGACCTTCTGCACCATCAGAGCAAGGTTGGCCCCGGCAGGGAGCTGATTAATGTATTCATCAACATTCGCGGCCTGAACGCTGAACGTTATACTGGTAGTCAATCCGATGATAAATCTGGAAAATCGCATAATCTCGCGCTAACAACCCGAAAACAAACCGTCATACTACGGTGCATGGCACTGCAAAGTAAACGATGACCCATAGTGAACTTCGCGGTAAAATACGTATCAAATTGAAAATTGCTGCTGACCTGGGGCGTTGCTCCCGGGTCGGTTTTCTTTTTGCTTCTGGCCCGCTCATGAGGGCCGGGGCAGGGAACACTGCTCCCAACAGGAATGTTTAAGAGGTATAACAAATGCAAGCTATTCCGATGACCTTACGTGGTGCCGAAAAACTGCGCGAAGAGCTGGATTTCCTGAAATCTGTTCGTCGCCCTGAAATCATCGCCGCTATCGCGGAAGCGCGTGAGCATGGCGACCTGAAAGAGAACGCTGAATACCACGCGGCGCGTGAGCAGCAGGGTTTCTGTGAAGGGCGTATTAAAGATATCGAAGCTAAGCTGTCCAATGCGCAGGTTATCGATATCACCAAAATGCCAAACAATGGGCGTGTGATCTTTGGTTCGACCGTTAGCGTGCTGAACCTGGACACTGACGAAGAGCAGACTTACCGCATCGTGGGTGACGATGAAGCAGACTTCAAACAGAACCTGATTTCAGTGAACTCACCGATTGCCCGCGGCCTGATTGGCAAAGAACAGGACGATGTCGTGACCATCCGTACCCCGGGTGGCGAAGTGGAATACGAAATTATTAAGGTTGAGTACTTGTAATTCGCCTCTCCACGAAGATGTTGATACATTGTAAAGAAAGGAAAAAGGCCGCATAGCGGCCTTTTATCAACTCAAGGAGCATGGCATTTTGCTCACCTGCTGACAGAAATCCCTCGTTTTACACAGAAAATGTGTTTAATTCAGGATATCCTTAGCGTGGCAGCGAGATTTTACGCTCTTTAGTTGGGCGATAGAGCACCAGCGTTTTACCGATGACCTGCACGTTACAGGCACCGGTTTCGCGCACGATGGCTTCCACGATCAAGTTCTTCGTGTCTCTGTCTTCAGAGGCAATTTTCACCTTGATCAGCTCGTGGTGTTCCAGCGCTTGTTCAATCTCGGCAAGCACCCCTTCGGTCAAACCATTGTTGCCAAGCATGACTACAGGCTTGAGCGGATGTGCCAGACCTTTAAGGTGCTGTTTTTGTTTAGTACTCAGATTCATCGTATATTTTTGCTTACGTTGGGATTGAAAACGGTTCATTCTACCGCCATCTCCCTTATATCGCCAAATAGCTGCGTAGAAATTTACGTCACAGGCAAGCAACGATGAACCAGGACGGAAATGTTAAATGACAGGTAAAAAGCGTTCTGCCAGCTCCAGCCGCTGGCTTCAGGAACACTTTAGCGATAAATATGTTCAACAGGCACAGAAAAAGGGGTTGCGTTCCCGTGCCTGGTTTAAACTTGATGAAATACAGCAAAGTGACAAACTTTTTAAGCCGGGGATGACGGTGGTTGACCTCGGTGCGGCACCTGGCGGATGGTCGCAGTATGCGGTAACGCAGATTGGCGGCACGGGCCGCATCATCGCATGCGATCTTTTACCAATGGATCCCATCGTTGGTGTCGACTTCCTTCAGGGCGACTTTCGTGATGAATTAGTGCTGAAAGCGTTACTTGATCGTGTTGGTGACAGTAAGGTCCAGGTTGTCATGTCGGATATGGCACCAAATATGTGTGGAACACCGGCGGTGGATATCCCCCGCGCCATGTATCTGGTGGAGCTAGCGTTAGAAATGTGTCGTGATGTACTAGCGCCTGGTGGTAGTTTTGTTGTGAAGGTGTTTCAGGGCGAAGGTTTCGAGGAGTATCTTAAGGAAATTCGCTCCCTGTTTGCGAAGGTTAAAGTTCGTAAGCCGGACTCTTCCCGGGCCCGTTCCCGTGAAGTGTATATTGTAGCGACCGGGCGAAAATGATAACCGGTAGATTTCAGACGAAAGTTTGAATGACACTGGATATAGAGTATCCTGACGCTGTTTTTAACACAGTTGTAATATGAGGTTAATCCCTTGAGTGACATGGCGAAAAACCTAATACTCTGGCTGGTCATTGCCGTTGTGCTGATGTCAGTATTCCAGAGCTTTGGGCCCAGCGAGTCGAATGGCCGCAAGGTGGATTATTCTACCTTCCTGCAGGAGGTCAATCAGGACCAGGTTCGCGAAGCGCGTATCAACGGACGTGAGATCAACGTTACCAAGAAAGATAGTAACCGTTACACGACTTACATCCCGGTGAACGATCCTAAGCTGCTTGATAACCTTCTGACTAAAAACGTCAAGGTGGTAGGTGAGCCGCCAGAAGAACCGAGCCTGCTGGCTTCTATCTTCATCTCCTGGTTCCCGATGCTGCTTCTTATCGGCGTCTGGATCTTCTTTATGCGCCAGATGCAGGGCGGCGGTGGCAAAGGTGCCATGTCGTTCGGTAAGAGCAAGGCGCGTATGTTGACGGAAGATCAGATCAAAACCACGTTTGCAGACGTCGCCGGTTGTGACGAAGCAAAAGAAGAGGTGGGTGAACTGGTTGAATACCTGCGCGAGCCGAGCCGTTTCCAGAAGCTGGGCGGTAAGATCCCGAAAGGCGTCCTGATGGTCGGCCCTCCGGGTACCGGTAAGACCCTGCTGGCGAAAGCCATCGCGGGTGAAGCGAAGGTACCGTTCTTTACTATTTCAGGTTCTGACTTCGTAGAAATGTTCGTGGGTGTCGGTGCATCTCGTGTGCGTGACATGTTCGAGCAGGCTAAAAAGGCAGCACCGTGCATTATCTTCATCGATGAAATCGA
The DNA here is from genome assembly GCF_049237765.1 of Enterobacter cloacae complex sp. SHL021. Lineage (NCBI taxonomy): Bacteria > Pseudomonadati > Pseudomonadota > Gammaproteobacteria > Enterobacterales > Enterobacteriaceae > Enterobacter > Enterobacter cloacae complex sp. SHL021. Next base: position 104,599 of record NZ_JBMKJG010000013.1, read on the forward strand.
CGCCGTAGGCCGCCAGCGTGGCGCTGGTCTGGGCGGTGGTCACGATGAACGTGAGCAGACCCTGAACCAGATGCTGGTTGAGATGGACGGCTTCGAAGGTAACGAGGGTATTATCGTTATCGCGGCAACTAACCGTCCGGACGTTCTTGACCCTGCGCTGCTGCGTCCAGGCCGTTTCGACCGTCAGGTTGTGGTCGGTCTGCCGGATGTTCGTGGTCGTGAACAGATTCTGAAAGTGCACATGCGTCGCGTACCGCTGGCGCCAGATATCGACGCGGCAATCATTGCGCGCGGTACTCCGGGCTTCTCCGGTGCGGACCTGGCTAACCTGGTCAACGAAGCTGCACTGTTTGCCGCTCGCGGTAACAAACGTGTAGTGTCGATGGTGGAATTCGAAAAAGCGAAAGACAAAATCATGATGGGTGCGGAACGTCGCTCCATGGTGATGACGGAAGCGCAAAAAGAGTCCACAGCATACCACGAAGCGGGCCACGCGATTATCGGTCGCCTGGTGCCGGAACACGATCCGGTGCATAAAGTGACGATCATTCCGCGCGGTCGTGCGCTGGGTGTAACCTTCTTCCTGCCTGAAGGCGACGCGATCAGCGCCAGCCGTCAGAAGCTGGAAAGCCAGATTTCAACCCTGTACGGCGGTCGTCTGGCGGAAGAGATTATCTACGGTCCGGAACATGTTTCTACCGGTGCGTCCAACGATATTAAAGTGGCGACAAACCTGGCGCGTAACATGGTGACTCAGTGGGGCTTCTCCGACAAACTCGGTCCACTGCTCTATGCAGAGGAAGAGGGTGAAGTATTCCTGGGCCGTTCTGTGGCGAAAGCGAAACATATGTCTGATGAAACGGCTCGTATCATCGACCAGGAAGTGAAAGCGCTGATTGAACGTAACTACGGTCGCGCACGTCAGATCCTGAACGACAATATGGACATCCTGCATTCGATGAAAGATGCGCTCATGAAATATGAGACCATCGATGCTCCGCAGATTGACGACCTGATGGCTCGCCGCGAAGTGCGTCCGCCAGCAGGCTGGGAAGACCCAGGCGCTTCCAACAATTCTGACAACAATGGCACCCCGCGTGCGCCGCGTCCGGTTGATGAACCGCGTACGCCGAACCCGGGTAACACCATGTCAGAACAGTTGGGCGACAAGTAAGTCACTGCTGTTGGCGAGTGTGTCTATACCTCAAACCCTGGAGCTTGCTCCGGGGTTTTTCTTTTCTGTTTAACCACATTAATACCAGGGATTTAGCCATGAAACTTTTCGCCCAGGACTCGCATCTCGATCTCTCACATCCGCATGTGATGGGGATCCTGAATGTTACCCCTGACTCCTTCTCAGATGGCGGAACGCATAACACGCTTATTGAGGCGGTTAAGCACGCCAATCTGATGATCAACGCGGGCGCTACCATCATTGACGTTGGCGGTGAGTCGACGCGTCCGGGGGCGGCAGAGGTTTCAGTGGAGGAAGAACTGGCGCGTGTGGTGCCGGTGGTTGAAGCCATCGCACAACGTTTTGAGGTGTGGATATCCGTGGACACGTCTAAGCCAGAGGTGATTCGTGAAGTGGCGCGAGTGGGTGCTCACATCATCAATGATATCCGCTCTCTGACCGAGCCGGGGGCGATTGAAGCGGCTGCGGAAACCGGGCTGCCGGTTTGTCTGATGCATATGCAGGGAAAACCGAAAACGATGCAGGATGCGCCTAAGTATGAGGATGTCTTTGCGGATGTGAATCGCTTCTTTATTGAGCATATTGCACGCTGTGAACGTGCAGGTATCGCAAAAGAGAAATTGCTGCTCGACCCGGGGTTCGGTTTCGGTAAAAATCTCTCCCACAATTATGCGTTGCTTGCGCGTTTATCCGAGTTTCATCATTTCGGCCTGCCGTTGCTGGTTGGCATGTCGAGAAAGTCGATGATTGGGCAGTTGCTGAATGTCGGGCCGAGTGAACGCCTGAGCGGCAGTCTGGCCTGCGCGGTGATTGCAGCAATGCAAGGCGCGCATATTATCCGTGTCCATGATGTTAAAGAAACAGTAGAAGCCATGCGTGTGGTGGAAGCCACACTGGCAGCGAAGGAAAAGAAACGCTATGAGTAATCGTAAATATTTTGGTACCGATGGTATCCGTGGGCGCGTAGGCGATGCTCCAATCACCCCTGATTTTGTGCTTAAGCTTGGCTGGGCTGCTGGCAAGGTTCTGGCACGTCATGGCTCGCGTAAGATCATCATTGGCAAAGACACCCGCATTTCCGGCTATATGCTGGAGTCCGCACTGGAAGCCGGTCTCGCCGCTGCCGGGCTTTCAGCATCCTTTACTGGCCCAATGCCAACACCTGCTGTCGCCTATCTGACGCGTACCTTCCGCGCGGAAGCCGGCATCGTGATTTCAGCCTCACATAACCCGTTCTATGATAACGGTATCAAGTTCTTCTCCATCGATGGAACCAAGCTGCCGGATGATGTGGAAGAGGCGATCGAAGCCGAAATGGAAAAAGAGATCACCTGTGTTGATTCCGCTGAGCTGGGCAAAGCAAACCGTATTGTCGATGCGGCTGGCCGTTACATTGAATTCTGCAAAGGGACCTTCCCGAACGAGCTAAGCCTGGCTCACCTCAAAATTGTGGTGGACTGTGCAAACGGCGCGACGTATCACATTGCGCCGAATGTTTTCCGCGAGCTGGGGGCAAAGGTGATCACCATCGGCTGTGAGCCTGATGGTCTGAACATTAACGAACAGGTTGGTGCGACGGACGTTCGTGCCCTGCAGGCACGCGTGCAGGCAGAAAAAGCGGACCTGGGTATTGCCCTGGACGGCGACGGCGACCGTGTAATCATGGTTGACCACGAAGGGAACAAGGTCGATGGCGACCAGATCCTCTACATTATTGCGCGTGAAGGTCTGCGTCAGGGACAACTGCGCGGCGGTGCGGTTGGCACGCTGATGAGCAACATGGGTCTGGAGCTGGCATTGAAACAGCTGGGGATCCCGTTTGTTCGCGCGAAGGTGGGTGACCGCTACGTGCTGGAAAAACTGCAGGAGAAAGGCTGGCGCATTGGCGCTGAAAACTCCGGCCATGTGATCCTGCTCGATAAAACCACCACCGGTGACGGCATTGTGGCAGCGCTTCAGGTTGTTGCCGCGATGGCACGCAACCATATGAGCCTGCACGATCTGTGCAGCGGCATGAAAATGTTCCCGCAGATCCTTGTGAACGTGCGCTTCACCGCAGGCAAAGGCGATCCGCTGGAAAATGATAACGTCAAAGCGGTGATGGCAGACGTTGAAGCTGCGCTTGGCAACCGTGGGCGTGTTCTGCTGCGTAAGTCAGGTACTGAACCGCTGATCCGCGTGATGGTGGAAGGCGAAGACGAAGCGCAGGTGACTGAATTTGCGCACCGTATTGCAGATGCTGTAAAAGCTGCATAACTTTTCACAGTAAGTGTTTAAAAAGGCGGCGCTTGCCGCCTTAGTTTTAAGCATTTAATGGCTTTTTGCTGTTTTTTTCTGCAGTTGATACAATGCGTCAAAATTGCCCTTGCGAAGGTCATTCGCTTTGGTTAGTATTCACACCCGCTTCAGTGGGAAACAAAAATCCTGCTAATTGGTCGAAGCATTGGTATGCGGCAAATCCGCAAGGAACAGGTTGATTATGTACGAAGCTCTTTTAGTTATTTTCCTTATTGTAGCCATCGCTCTCGTAGCGCTGATTATGCTGCAGCAAGGTAAAGGCGCTGATATGGGAGCCTCCTTCGGAGCAGGCGCTTCCGGTACGCTGTTCGGTTCAAGTGGTTCTGCGAACTTCATGACCCGTACCACAGCGATTCTGGCTACGCTGTTCTTCATCATCAGCCTTGTGCTTGGCAATATCAACAGCAACAAGACCAGCAAAGGAAGCGAGTGGGAAAACCTGAGCGCGCCAGCGAAAACTGAGCAGACTCAGCCAGCTGCACCGGCTAAGCCAACCAGCGATATCCCGCAGTAAGTATTCCGTACCGAGGTGGTGGAATTGGTAGACACGCTACCTTGAGGTGGTAGTGCCCTAACGGGCTTGTGGGTTCGAGTCCCATCCTCGGTACCAATATTCCAGAAAAAAGACGTCGAAAGACGTCTTTTTTTGTTTGTATTTTTTATCGATCGTAGGCCTGGTAAGCGCAGCGCCACCGGGCAAAATGGCGGGTGGCGCTGCGCTTACCCGCCCTACAAAAGGCCACAAAAAAGGCGTCCATCGGACGCCTTTTACACTTCACATCAGCGATTACTTCTTATCGCTGTGCTCCAGGTTTTCAACCTGCGGCAAGCCGTTGCCGGAACTGGCTGACAGCAGGCCATTCTCAACGTAGTTGAACAGCTTCTTACGGGTATCGGTGATATCCAGATTACGCATGGTCAGCTGACCGATACGGTCATCAGGTGAGAATACGGATTCACCTTTTTCCATGGTCAGACGTTCTGCTTTGTAGGTCAGGTTGTCAGACACGGTGTTCAGGATGGAGTAGTCATTCCCGCGACGCAGTTCCAGAGTGACTTCGCCAGTGATAGCGCTTGCCACCCAACGCTGCAGGGCATCACGCAGCATCAGCGCCTGCGGATCGAACCAGCGGCCCTGATACAGCAGTTTACCCAACTGACGGCCATGGGAGTGATACTGCTCGATGGTATCTTCGTTGTGAATGCCGGTCAGCAGACGCTCATAGGCAATGTGCAGCAGCGCCATCCCCGGGGCTTCATAGATGCCACGGCTTTTCGCTTCGATGATACGGTTTTCGATCTGATCGCTCATACCCAGGCCGTGACGACCGCCGATGCGGTTCGCTTCCAGCATCAGTTCCACATCATCAGAGAAGGTCTTGCCGTTCAGGGCTACCGGGTGACCACGCTCGAAACGCACGGTCACTTCTTCTGCCGGGATTTTGACGCTTTCATCCCAGAATTTCACGCCCATGATTGGGTTAACGATTTTCACACTGGAGTTCAGGAACTCCAGATCTTTTGCTTCGTGCGTTGCGCCCAGCATGTTGGAGTCAGTGGAGTAGGCTTTTTCGACGGACATTTTATAGTCGAAGCCGCAGGCGATCATAAATTCAGACATTTCATGACGGCCGCCCAGCTCATCGATAAAATCGGTGTCCAGCCACGGTTTGTAAATCTGCAGCTCGGCGTTGGTCAGCAGGCCATAACGATAGAAACGTTCAATGTCGTTGCCTTTATAGGTACTGCCGTCACCCCAGATGTTCACGCCATCTTCTTTCATGGCGGCAACCAGCATGGTGCCGGTCACGGCACGGCCCAGTGGGGTGGTGTTGAAATAGGTCAGACCGCCAGTGGTATTATGGAACGCGCCACACTGGATAGCGGCAATACCTTCGGCGACCAGCTGCTTACGACAATCAATCAGACGTGCGTTCTCTGCGCCATACTCTTTAGCACGACGAGGAATGGCATCATAGTCGTCCTCATCCGGCTGACCCAGGTTCGCAGTATATGCATACGGAACCGCTCCCTTTTGGCGCATCCACAGCAGTGCAGCGCTGGTATCCAGGCCGCCTGAAAAAGCGATGCCAATACGTTGTCCTACCGGAAGATGCTTGAGAATCGTCGTCATAAAATAAAACCCTGCGTGATTGACTGATTAGAGACCGCTTTCGCTCTCGATGCATGTTTATGCAAAATAAGTGAGTATTCATTTAATCATCTTTTGTCGATGACCGGAAGAGACTCGTGCGTTTTTTGTAAAAATTTCCCTCCGTATGCCCTGGCGGAAACTGAGTTGACAGATGGGGCTCACTATCAATATACTAAACGCCGGTTTTACGTCCCGTCTTCGGTACCAAATCCCAGCATTATTTGCAAATTCTGTCCAAAACGCGTAGAATTTGCCACGTTTCAGGCGCGGGGTGGAGCAGCCTGGTAGCTCGTCGGGCTCATAACCCGAAGGTCGTCGGTTCAAATCCGGCCCCCGCAACCACTTTCCCATAAAGTCATTTTTCAAATATACTGTGAAGACTCAGAGCCTTCGTAGCTGGATTTGAAAAAATTCTTTCGGAGAGTGCTCCAGGCCACAGTTGTGGCTATAGGGTTCAGTTATCTAAAGCCCCGATTTATCGGGGTTTTTTGTTATCTGACTACAGAATAACTGGGCTTTACGCCCTTTTTTTATGTCTTGGGGGTGGGCTTGTCCACATTAGAGCAAAAATTAACAGAGATGATTACTGCACCGGTCGAAGCACTGGGCTACGAACTGGTCGGCATCGAATTCGTTCGCGGCCGCACATCGACGCTGCGCATCTATATTGATAGTGAAGATGGCATCAATGTTGATGATTGTGCTGATGTTAGCCACCAGGTGAGTGCGGTTCTTGATGTTGAAGACCCAATTACCGTTGCGTACAACCTGGAAGTTTCCTCACCTGGCCTCGATCGCCCGATGTTCACGGCCGAGCACTATGTGCGCTTTACCGGTGAAGAAGTGGCTCTCGTTCTGCGTATGGCCGTACAGAACCGCCGTAAATGGCAGGGAATTATCAAAGCCGTTGATGGTGAAATGATCACGGTAACAGTCGAAGGCAAAGATGAAGTGTTCGCGCTGAGTAATATCCAGAAGGCGAACCTGGTTCCCCACTTTTAACAGTCTGGATTGAGGTGAAAAGCCCGCGATGAACAAAGAAATTTTGGCTGTTGTTGAAGCCGTCTCCAACGAGAAATCACTGCCGCGTGAAAAGATTTTCGAAGCGCTGGAAAGTGCACTGGCTACAGCAACCAAGAAAAAATACGAACAAGAGATCGATGTTCGCGTAGAAATCGATCGTAAAAGCGGTGACTTCGATACATTCCGTCGTTGGGTAATCGTTGAAGAAGTGACCCAGCCAACCAAAGAGATCACCCTGGAAGCGGCGCGTTTTGAAGACGAAAGCCTGAACGTTGGTGACTATGTTGAAGATCAGATTGAATCTGTGACCTTCGACCGTATCACCACCCAGACCGCAAAACAGGTTATCGTGCAGAAAGTTCGCGAAGCCGAGCGTGCGCTGGTTGTCGATCAGTTCCGCGATCAGGAAGGCGAAATCATCACTGGCGTGGTGAAGAAAGTGAACCGCGACAACATCTCTCTGGAGATCAAATCCGAAGGGATGCCGGGCAACGCTGAAGCTGTGATTCTCCGTGAAGACATGCTGCCGCGTGAAAACTTCCGCCCTGGCGACCGTATCCGTGGTGTGCTGTATGCCGTTCGCCCTGAAGCGCGTGGTGCACAGCTGTTCGTGACCCGTTCTAAACCAGAAATGCTGGTTGAACTGTTCCGTATCGAAGTGCCGGAAATCGGTGAAGAAGTTATCGAAATTAAAGCGGCGGCTCGCGATCCGGGCTCCCGTGCGAAAATTGCGGTGAAAACCAACGACAAGCGTATCGACCCGGTCGGTGCTTGCGTCGGTATGCGTGGTGCGCGTGTTCAGGCGGTCTCTACCGAGCTGGGCGGCGAACGTATCGATATCGTTCTGTGGGATGACAACCCGGCGCAGTTCGTGATCAACGCAATGGCTCCGGCGGATGTGGCGTCTATCGTTGTTGACGAAGACAAACACACCATGGATATCGCTGTTGAAGCGGGTAACCTGGCGCAGGCAATCGGCCGTAACGGTCAGAACGTACGCCTGGCGTCACAGCTGAGCGGCTGGGAACTCAACGTGATGACCGTTGATGACCTGCAGGCCAAGCATCAGGCTGAAGCCCATGCGGCGATCGATACCTTCACGAAATACCTGGACATTGACGAAGAGTTCGCCACGGTTCTGGTAGAAGAAGGTTTCTCTACGCTGGAAGAACTGGCCTATGTGCCAATGAAAGAGCTGCTGGAAATTGACGGTCTGGATGAACCAACCGTTGAAGCCCTGCGTGAACGCGCTAAAAACGCACTGACCACCCTGGCACTGGCTCAGGAAGAAAGCCTTGGCGATAAAAAGCCGGCTGATGACCTGCTGAATCTGGAAGGTCTTGATCGTGCGATTGCGTTCAAGCTGGCTGCCCGTGGTGTTTGTACGCTGGAAGATCTCGCTGAGCAAGGCGTTGATGACCTGGCTGATATCGAAGGTTTAACCGACGAGAAAGCCGGCGAACTCATCATGGCCGCACGTAATATTTGCTGGTTCGGCGACGAAGCGTAATAAACTGTAGCAGGAAGGAACAGCATGACTGATGTAACTGTAAAATCGCTGGCTGCTGAGATTCAGACCTCCGTGGACCGCCTGGTACAGCAATTTGCTGATGCAGGGATCCCGAAGACCGCTGATGACTCAGTGACGGCAAACGAAAAACAAACCTTGTTAGCGCACCTCAACCGTGAACACGGCTCTGCGCCTGACAAGCTGACGCTGCAGCGCAAAACGCGCAGCACGTTGAATATTCCAGGTACCGGTGGCAAAAGTAAATCGGTACAAATTGAAGTCCGCAAGACGCGCACCTTTGTAAAACGTGATCCGCAAGAGGCAGAGCGCCTTGCCGCGGAAGAGCAGGCACAGCGTGAAGCGGAAGAACAAGCTCAGCGTGAGGCAGAAGCAACTGCCAAACGTGAGGCAGAATTAAAAGCTGAACGTGAGGCCGCAGAAAAAGCGAAACGCGACGCAAGTGAAAAAGTGAAGCGTGAAGCTGCGGAAAAAGACAAAGTGAGCAATCAACAGACAGACGAAATGACCAAAACCGCCCAGGCTGAAAAAGCCCGTCGTGAAAATGAAGCTGCCGAACTGAAGCGTAAAGCCGAAGAAGAAGCACGCCGCAAGCTTGAAGAAGAAGCGCGTCGTGTGGCTGAAGAAGCGCGCCGTATGGCAGAAGAAAACGAGAAGAACGGTATTGATACCGCTGAGCAGTCTGAAGATACCAGCGACTATCACGTGACCACTTCTCAGCATGCGCGTCAGGCTGAAGATGATAACGACCGTGAAGTAGAAGGTGGTCGTGGTCGTGGTCGCAATGCGAAAGCAGCGCGACCGGCGAAAAAAGGCAACAAACACGCCGAGTCTAAAGCTGACCGTGAAGAAGCGCGTGCAGCCGTGCGTGGCGGTAAAGGCGGCAAACAGCGTAAAGGTTCTTCCCTGCAGCAGGGCTTCCAGAAGCCAGCTCAGGCCGTTAACCGTGACGTTGTGATCGGCGAAACCATCACCGTTGGCGATCTGGCGAACAAAATGGCGGTTAAAGGCTCTCAGGTCATCAAAGCGATGATGAAACTGGGCGCAATGGCGACCATCAACCAGGTGATCGACCAGGAAACCGCACAGCTGGTTGCCGAAGAGATGGGCCACAAAGTTATCCTGCGTCGTGAAAACGAGCTGGAAGAAGCAGTAATGAGCGACCGTGATACCGGTGCTGCGGCAGAACCGCGTGCGCCAGTTGTGACCATCATGGGTCACGTTGACCACGGTAAAACCTCTCTGCTCGACTACATTCGTTCTACGAAAGTGGCTTCCGGTGAAGCGGGTGGTATTACCCAGCACATCGGTGCATATCACGTAGAAACCGACAACGGTATGATCACCTTCCTGGATACCCCAGGCCACGCCGCGTTTACCTCAATGCGTGCTCGTGGTGCTCAGGCGACAGATATCGTTGTTCTGGTTGTTGCTGCAGACGATGGCGTGATGCCACAGACCATCGAAGCTATCCAGCACGCGAAAGCGGCGGGTGTGCCGGTTGTGGTTGCAGTGAACAAGATCGATAAGCCAGAAGCGGATCCAGATCGTGTTAAAAACGAACTGTCCCAGTACGGCATCCTGCCAGAAGAGTGGGGTGGTGAAAGCCAGTTCGTACACGTGTCTGCGAAAGCAGGTACCGGTATCGACGAGCTGCTGGACGCGATCCTGCTGCAGGCTGAAGTTCTGGAGCTGAAAGCGATCCGTAACGGTATGGCGAGCGGCGCGGTCATCGAATCCTTCCTGGATAAAGGCCGTGGCCCGGTGGCTACCGTTCTGGTTCGCGAAGGTACACTGCATAAAGGCGATATCGTCCTGTGTGGTTTCGAATACGGTCGTGTTCGTGCGATGCGTAACGAACTGGGTCAGGAAGTGCTGGAAGCAGGTCCGTCCATTCCAGTGGAAATCCTCGGTCTGTCCGGTGTGCCGGCTGCCGGTGACGAAGTGACCGTTGTGCGTGACGAGAAGAAAGCGCGTGAAGTTGCACTGTACCGTCAGGGCAAATTCCGTGAAGTTAAACTGGCTCGTCAGCAGAAATCTAAACTCGAGAACATGTTCGCGAACATGGCTGAAGGCGAAGTTCACGAAGTGAACGTCGTACTGAAAGCTGACGTTCAGGGTTCTGTGGAAGCGATTTCCGACTCCTTGCTGAAACTGTCTACTGACGAAGTTAAAGTGAAGATCATCGGTTCTGGCGTAGGTGGTATCACCGAAACCGACGCAACCCTGGCGGCTGCCTCTAACGCCATTCTGGTTGGCTTCAACGTGCGTGCTGATGCGTCTGCTCGCCGCGTGATCGAAGCAGAAAGCCTGGATCTGCGTTACTACTCCGTCATCTATAACCTGATCGACGAAGTGAAAGCAGCGATGAGCGGTATGCTGTCTCCAGAGCTGAAACAGCAGATCATCGGTCTGGCTGAAGTGCGCGATGTGTTCAAATCGCCGAAATTCGGTGCGATCGCGGGCTGTATGGTTACCGAAGGTACCATCAAGCGTCACAACCCAATCCGCGTACTGCGTGACAACGTGGTTATCTACGAAGGCGAGCTGGAATCCTTGCGCCGCTTCAAAGATGACGTTAACGAAGTCCGTAACGGCATGGAATGTGGTATCGGCGTGAAGAACTACAACGACGTTCGCGTTGGCGATATGATCGAAGTGTTCGAAATCATCGAGATCCAACGCAGCATCGACTAATCCTGTTGGGATAGGTCCATATGTCGGCCGGGATCGCCTCGTGCCACCCGGCAATAATTTTAAAAAGGGGCTTTAGCCCCTTTTTTGTCTGGAGAATTTATTATGGCGAAAGAATTTGGTCGCCCGCAGCGCGTAGCGCAGGAAATGCAGAAAGAGATCGCGCTCATTCTGCAACGCGAAATTAAAGATCCGCGTGTGGGCATGATGACCACCGTGTCCGGCGTGGAGATGTCCCGTGACCTCGCGTATGCCAAAGTGTTCGTGACGTTCCTGAACGATCAGGACGAAGCAGCAGTGAAAAATGGCATTAAAGCGCTGCAGGAAGCCTCTGGTTTCATCCGCTCTCTGCTCGGCAAAGCGATGCGCCTGCGTATCGTGCCTGAGCTGACCTTCTTCTACGACAACTCCCTGGTCGAAGGTATGCGTATGTCCAACCTGGTGACCAGCGTGGTGAAACATGACGACGAACGTCGTGTTAACCCGGCGGACGACAGCAAGGAGGACTGATGAGTCGTCCTCGTCGTCGTGGCCGCGACGTGCATGGTGTGCTGCTGCTGGATAAACCCCAGGGCGCATCCAGCAACGACGTGCTGCAAAAAGTGAAGCGTATTTATAATGCCAACCGTGCGGGCCATACAGGCGCGCTGGACCCCCTGGCGACGGGCATGCTGCCCATCTGCCTGGGGGAGGCAACAAAGTTTTCTCAGTACCTGCTGGATTCCGATAAGCGTTATCGCGTTATCGCCAGGCTGGGCCAGCGCACGGACACCTCCGATGCCGATGGTCAGGTGGTGGCAGAGCGTCCTGTGACGTTTAGCGCAGAGCAACTGGATGCGGCGCTGGAGAGCTTCCGTGGCGATACGCTGCAGGTGCCGTCGATGTATTCTGCACTGAAATATCAGGGTAAAAAGCTCTACGAATATGCGCGCCAGGGTATTGAAGTGCCGCGTGAAGCCCGCCCGATCACCGTGTATGAACTGCTCTTTATTCGCCACGAGGGTGACGAACTGGAGCTGGAAGTGCACTGTTCGAAAGGCACCTATATTCGCACCATTATCGATGACCTGGGCGAGAAGCTGGGCTGCGGTGCGCATGTTATCTACCTGCGTCGCCTGGCAGTCAGTAAATATCCGGTTGAGCGGATGGTGACCCTTGAGTATCTGCACGCGCTGGTTGAACAGGCGCAAGCGCAGGGTGTTGCCGCGGCAGATTTGCTTGACCCGCTGCTGATGCCGATGGACAGCCCGGCGGCCGACTTCCCGGTTGTTAATCTTCCTTTAACATCGTCCGTTTACTTTAAGAACGGAAACCCGGTTCGGACCACGAATGCACCGCTGGAAGGCCTGGTACGCGTGACCGAAGGGGATGACAGTAAGTTTATCGGCATGGGTGAAATGGACGGTGAAGGACGCGTTGCGCCCCGCCGTCTGGTGGTGGAATACCCGGTCGAAGGCTGACGGCGATATCAGCTCACCTTGCGGTAAACCGGTGAGGCGAGTAGAATATCGCGGCTTAACGTCCGGCAAATTGTTTAACAATTTTGCGGGGCGTATACGGGGATTGCTGAATTAGAGATCGGCATCCTTACATTCTTTATACTTTGGAGTTTGAAAATGTCTCTAAGCGTTGAAGCTAAAGCTAAAATCGTTTCTGAGTTTGGTCGTGGTACTAACGACAGCGGTTCTACCGAAGTTCAGGTTGCACTGCTGACTGCACAGATTAACCACCTGCAGGGTCACTTTGCAGAGCACAAAAAAGATCACCACAGCCGTCGTGGTCTGCTGCGTATGGTTTCTCAGCGTCGTAAACTGCTCGACTACCTGAAACGTAAAGATGTTGCACGTTACTCCGCGCTGATCGAGCGTCTGGGTCTGCGTCGCTAAGTCTTGCGAGTTTCAGAAAAGGGGGCCTGATGGCCCCTTTTTTCAACCGGACCGCAGCAATTCACTGGAAACTATTGTATTGTTGCTATAAATGATCTTCCTTGCAGAGGTTCGCGCGGCTAATGAGAGGCTTCACCCATGGGGGTGTTGGTTGTCATTAGTCGCGAGGATGCGAAGAAGGTCGGGTTAAATCGTCAGCACACCGGTGGTGTGCTGTCAAACATTTAAGAAAGGACAGAATTTTGCTGAATCCGATCGTTCGTAAATTCCAGTATGGTCAGCATACCGTCACGCTGGAAACCGGCATGATGGCACGTCAGGCTACTGCTGCCGTTATGGTAAGCATGGATGACACCGCGGTATTCGTGACCGTTGTTGGCCAGAAAAAAGCTAAACCAGGTCAGGACTTCTTCCCACTGACCGTTAACTACCAGGAGCGTACTTACGCTGCCGGTAAAATCCCGGGTGGCTTCTTCCGTCGTGAAGGCCGCCCAAGCGAAGGCGAAACCCTGATCGCGCGTCTGATTGACCGCCCGGTTCGTCCGCTGTTCCCGGAAGGCTTCGTAAACGAAGTGCAGGTTATCGCAACCGTGGTTTCCGTTAACCCACAGGTTAACCCGGATATCGTTGCGATGATCGGTGCCTCCGCTGCGCTGTCTCTGTCCGGTATTCCATTCAATGGTCCTATCGGTGCCGCGCGCGTTGGTTACATTAACGACCAGTACGTGCTGAACCCGACTCAGGAAGAGCTGAAAGAAAGTAAGCTGGACCTGGTTGTTGCCGGTACGGAAGCCGCCGTTCTGATGGTTGAGTCTGAAGCAGAGCTGCTGAGCGAAGACCAGATGCTGGGCGCTGTGGTCTTCGGCCACGACCAACAGCAGGTTGTTATCCAGAACATCAACGAGCTGGTGAAAGAAGCCGGTAAACCACGTTGGGACTGGCAGCCTGAAGCCGCTAACGACGCGCTGAACGCACGCGTTGCTGCACTGGCTGAAGCGCGTCTGAGCGATGCGTACCGTATCACCGACAAGCAGGAGCGTTATGCTCAGGTTGACGTGATCAAAGACGAAACCATCGCCACGCTGGTTGCTGAAGACGAAACGCTGGACGCTAACGAGCTGAGCGAAATTCTGCACGCAATCGAGAAAAACGTTGTTCGTAGCCGCGTACTGGCTGGCGAGCCGCGTATCGATGGCCGTGAAAAAGACATGATCCGTGGTCTGGACGTGCGTACTGGCGTACTGCCACGTACTCACGGTTCTGCGCTGTTCACCCGTGGCGAAACGCAGGCGCTGGTTACCGCGACCCTGGGTACTGCACGTGACGCACAGATCATCGACGAGCTGATGGGTGAGCGCACTGACAGCTTCCTGTTCCACTATAACTTCCCTCCGTACTCCGTAGGGGAAACCGGTATGGTGGGTTCGCCTAAGCGTCGTGAAATTGGTCACGGTCGTCTGGCGAAGCGCGGCGTGCTGGCAGTGATGCCAGACGCAGACAAATTCCCGTACACCGTTCGTGTGGTTTCTGAAATCACCGAATCCAACGGTTCTTCTTCCATGGCTTCCGTGTGTGGTGCCTCTCTGGCGCTGATGGATGCAGGCGTGCCAATCAAAGCCGCCGTTGCGGGTATCGCAATGGGTCTGGTGAAAGAGGGCGACAACTTTGTTGTTCTGTCTGACATTCTGGGCGACGAAGACCACCTGGGCGATATGGACTTCAAAGTAGCGGGTTCCCGCGACGGTATCTCTGCACTGCAGATGGATATCAAAATTGAAGGTATCACCAAAGAGATCATGCAGGTTGCTCTGAACCAGGCAAAAGGTGCGCGTCTGCACATCCTGGGCGTGATGGAACAGGCTATCAACGCGCCACGCGGTGATATCTCCGAATTCGCTCCGCGTATTCACACCATCAAGATCAATCCAGACAAGATCAAAGATGTTATCGGTAAGGGCGGTTCCGTGATCCGTGCGCTGACCGAAGAGACCGGCACCACCATTGAAATCGAAGATGACGGTACGGTGAAGATCGCAGCGACCGACGGCGAAAAAGCGAAATTCGCGATTCGTCGCATCGAAGAAATCACTGCAGAAATCGAAGTGGGCCGTATCTACAATGGTAAAGTGACCCGTATCGTTGACTTTGGCGCGTTCGTTGCCATCGGTGGCGGTAAAGAAGGTCTGGTACACATCTCTCAAATCGCTGACAAGCGCGTTGAGAAAGTGACCGATTACCTGCAGATGGGTCAGGAAGTACCGGTTAAAGTTCTGGAAGTTGACCGCCAGGGCCGTATCCGTCTGAGCATTAAAGAAGCAACCGAGCAGTCTCAGCCAGCTGCTGCGCCAGAAGCACCGGCAGCAGAACAGCAAGGCGAGTAAGGTTGCCATTTGCCCTCCGCGTCGCGGAGGGCCATTATCAGGCAGGACGCCTTGTTAAGCCGCCGGGGGACAGGACGTTCATCCAATAGTTGTCTTCGGGAGTGGGAAATGAAGCCTTTTTTGCGCTGGTGTTTCGTTGCGACAGCTTTAACGCTGGCAGGATGCAGCAACTCTGCCTGGCGTAAGAGCGAAGTCCTCGCAGTGCCATTGCAACCGACTTTGCAGCAGGAAGTGATTCTGGCACGCATGGAACAAATTCTTGCCAGTCGGGCTTTAACCGATGACGAACGCGCACAGCTTTTATATGAGCGCGGAGTGTTGTATGATAGTCTCGGTCTGAGGGCATTAGCGCGAAATGATTTCTCACAAGCGCTGGCTATCCGACCTGATATGCCTGAAGTATTCAATTACTTAGGCATTTATTTAACGCAGGCAGGCAATTTTGATGCTGCCTATGAAGCGTTTGATTCTGTACTTGAGCTTGATCCAACTTACAACTACGCGCACTTGAATCGCGGTATCGCATTGTATTACGGCGGTCGTGATAAGTTAGCGCAAGATGATCTGCTGGCGTTTTATCAAGACGATCCTAATGATCCTTTCCGTAGCCTGTGGCTTTACATCGTTGAGCAGAAGCTCGATGAGAAGCAGGCAAAAGAGGCACTGAAACAGCGCTTCGACAAATCGGACAAGGAACAGTGGGGATGGAACATTGTCGAGTTCTACCTGGGCAACATTAGCGAAGCAACGCTGATGGAACGCCTCAAGGCGGACGCAACGGATAACACCTCGCTCGCTGAGCATCTCAGTGAAACCAACTTCTATTTAGGTAAGTACTACCTAAGTCTGGGGGATAAGGACAGCGCTACGGCACTGTTCAAATTAGCGGTTGCTAACAACGTACACAACTTCGTTGAGCACCGTTATGCATTGTTGGAATTATCGCTCTTGGGCCAGGAGCAAGATGACCTGGCAGAATCGGACCAGCAATAGCTGACGACATAAACATCAGCCCGTAATCTTTTTGATTGCCATCACCTTCACTGGTGAGGGCGTTGTTGTTCGTCAATACACCTAATTTGAGCCGGTTCACACTTTTCAATGAAAATTGCAGATCATTTTCACGATGAGCTAAGTAGACTGGCCGCCATTGACATTGAGGCACTCGTACTACATGGCTGAATTCGAAACCACTTTTGCAGATCTGGGCCTGAAGGCTCCTATCCTTGAAGCTCTTAACGATCTCGGTTACGAAAAACCATCTCCGATCCAGGCAGAATGTATCCCACATCTGCTCTCTGGTCGTGACGTGCTGGGCATGGCCCAGACTGGTAGCGGCAAAACCGCAGCATTCTCGCTGCCGCTGCTGAACAACATTGATCCGGACCTGCGTGCTCCGCAGATCCTCGTCCTGGCTCCAACCCGTGAACTGGCGGTTCAGGTTGCGGAAGCGATGACGGAATTCTCTAAACACATGCGCGGCGTAAACGTGGTAGCCCTGTACGGCGGCCAGCGTTATGACGTGCAGTTACGCGCCCTGCGCCAGGGCCCACAGATTGTTGTCGGTACGCCGGGCCGTCTGCTGGATCACCTGAAGCGCGGTACACTGGATCTCTCTAAACTGAGCGGTCTGGTACTGGATGAAGCCGACGAAATGCTGCGTATGGGCTTCATCGAAGACGTAGAAACCATCATGGCGCAGATCCCGGAAGGTCACCAGACCGCTCTGTTCTCTGCCACCATGCCAGAAGCAATCCGTCGCATTACCCGCCGCTTCATGAAAGAGCCGCAGGAAGTGCGCATTCAGTCCAGCGTTACCACTCGCCCGGACATCAGCCAGAGCTACTGGTCTGTGTACGGCATGCGCAAAAACGAAGCGCTGGTGCGTTTCCTGGAAGCGGAAGATTTTGATGCAGCGATTATCTTCGTTCGTACCAAAAACGCGACCCTGGAAGTGGCTGAAGCCCTGGAGCGTAACGGCTACAACAGCGCAGCGCTGAATGGCGACATGAACCAGGCTCTGCGTGAGCAGACGCTGGAGCGTCTGAAAGACGGTCGTCTGGATATCCTGATTGCAACCGACGTGGCAGCACGTGGTCTGGACGTTGAGCGTATCAGCCTGGTTGTAAACTACGACATCCCAATGGACTCTGAGTCTTACGTTCACCGTATCGGCCGTACCGGTCGTGCAGGTCGTGCGGGTCGTGCCCTGCTGTTCGTTGAGAACCGCGAGCGTCGTCTGCTGCGTAACATTGAACGCACCATGAAGCTGACCATTCCGGAAGCGGAGCTGCCAAACGCAGAACTGCTGGGCAAACGCCGTCTGGAAAAATTCGCCGCGAAAGTCCAGCAGCAGCTGGAAAGCAGCGATCTGGATCAGTACCGTGCGCTGCTGGCGCAGATTCAGCCGACCGCTGAAGGCGAAGAGCTGGATATCGAAACGCTGGCTGCAGCACTGCTGAAGATGGCACAGGGCGAACGTACCCTGATCGTGCCACCAGATGCACCGATGCGTCCTCGTCGTGAGTTCCGCGATCGTGACGATCGCTTCGAACGCCGTGGTGACCGTAACGATCGTGGCCCACGTGGTGACCGTTCAGAGCGTGGTGGTGAAGACCGCCCACGTCGTGAACGTCGTGACGCTGGCGAAATGGAACTGTACCGCATTGAAGTGGGCCGTGATGATGGTGTTGAAGTTCGTCATATCGTTGGCGCGATCGCGAACGAAGGCGACATCAGCAGCCGTTACATCGGTAACATCAAGCTGTTCGCATCTCACTCCACCATCGAGCTGCCAAAAGGCATGCCGGGCGAAGTACTGCAGCACTTTACTCGCACCCGCATCCTGAACAAGCCGATGAACATGCAGCTGCTGGGCGATGCACAGCCACGTCCTGACCGTGGCGGCGAACGTCGTGGCGGTGGTCGCGGTTTCGGTGGCGAGCGTCGTGAAGGCGGTCGCAGCGAAGGTCGCGGTGGTGCAGGTCGTCGTTTCTCCGGTGAACGCCGTGATAGCCGTGGCCCACGTCGTGAAGAAGGCACCAGCCGTCGTCGTTTCGGTGACGCGTAAGCCTTTCGTTTCTGACGTAAAGTAATATATACAGCCCCGATAAAGACTATCGGGGCTTTTTTTATTCCTTTTGTACTCTTGTACTGGTACAGTGCAGCGCATTAAAATGCAAACCACATTTTTGACTGGAGATATGGCTGTATGGCGACACTAACCACCACCCAAACGTCACCTTCGCTGCTTGGCGGCGTGGTGATCATCGGCGGAACCATTATTGGTGCCGGGATGTTCTCCCTGCCAGTGGTCATGTCCGGTGCGTGGTTCTTCTGGTCGCTGGCTGCGCTGGTCTTCACCTGGTTCTGTATGCTCCATTCAGGGCTGATGATCCTTGAAGCCAACCTGAACTACCGCATTGGCTCCAGCTTCGACACCATCACGAAAGATCTGCTGGGTAAAGGCTGGAACCTGGTGAACGGCCTTTCCATCGCGTTTGTGCTCTACATCCTGACCTACGCGTACATCTCGGCAAGCGGCTCGATTCTGCATCACACCTTTTCGGAGATGTCGCTGCACGTACCGGCGCGTCTGGCCGGGTTGTGCTTTGCGCTGGGTGTCGCGTTTATCGTCTGGATGAGTACCAAAGCGGTGAGCCGGATGACGGCCATCGTACTGGGCGCAAAGGTCATCACTTTCTTTCTGACCTTCGGTAGCCTGCTGGGGCACGTTACCCCGTCAACACTGTTTAACGTGGCTGAAACCAATACGTCGTATACGCCGTATCTGCTGATGACCCTGCCGTTCTGTCTGGCGTCGTTTGGCTACCACGGCAACGTACCGAGCCTGATGAAGTACTACGGCAAAGACCCGCGGACAATCGTCAAGTGCCTGGTCTACGGTACGCTGCTGGCGCTGGGGCTGTATGTGATTTGGCTGCTGGGGACGATGGGCAACATCCCGCGTCCTGAGTTTATCGGCATTGCGCAGAAGGGCGGGAATATAGATGTGCTGGTGCAGGCGCTGAGCGGTGTACTGAACAGCCGCAGTCTGGATCTGCTGCTGGTGGTATTCTCCAACTTTGCGGTTGCGAGCTCTTTCCTCGGCGTGACGCTCGGCCTGTTTGACTATCTGGCGGACCTGTTTGGCTTTGATGACTCCGCGATGGGGCGCTTCAAAACCGCACTGCTGACCTTCCTGCCACCGATGGTGGGCGGCCTGCTGTGGCCGAACGGCTTCCTGTACGCCATTGGTTATGCCGGTCTGGCGGCTACCATCTGGGCGGCAATTGTGCCAGCGCTGCTGGCGCGTAAATCCCGTCAGCGCTTCGGTAGCCCGAAATTCCGCGTCTGGGGCGGTAAACCGATGATTGCACTGATTCTGGTGTTTGGTGTTGGTAACGCGCTGGTTCACGTGCTGTCGAGCTTTAATCTGTTGCCGGTATATCAGTAAGTTTTTGTGCCGGATGGCGGCTACGCCTTATCCGGCCTACGCGATCCCGTAGGCCCGGTAAGCGAAGCGCCACCGGGCAAAAAAACTACCCCACTAACTCCTCTTTCACCTGCATCGCCAGCTCAAACGAGTGCAAACGCGCCTGATGATCGAAAATCTGGCCGTTAACCATAATCTCATCAGCCTGCGTTTCGCGCAGCACCGCCTCAAGCCCGTGACGCACCTTCGCTTTATCTCCCACCAGCGACATGCTCAGCGCCTGTTGAACACCATACTGCTCGGAAGCTGACCACAGCTGATGCATATTCTCCACCGGCGGTGGAAGCTGGCCGGTCTCACCGCGACGCAGCTTCACAAACGCCTGCTGCATGGAGGTAAACAGGAATTCCGCATCACGATTGCTGTCGGCGGCAATGATATTGATACACACCATCGCGTACGGTTTCTCCAGCCTTTCAGAAGGTTTGAAGTTCGTGCGGTAGAGATGCAGCGCCTGATGCAGCATATCCGGTGCGAAGTGGGAGGCGAACGCGAAGGGCAGCCCCAGCTGTGCAGCAAGCTGCGCGCTATAAAGACTTGAGCCTAACAGCCATACCGGGATCTTCTCGCCATAGCCCGGCACCGGGCGCACGTGCGGGTTCGGGTCACGCGCATCGAACCAGTCCACCAGTTCAGCCACATCACGCGGAAAATTGTCGATGTCACCGCTCATATGGCGACGCAGGGCGCGCATGGTGGGCTGGTCGCTGCCCGGCGCACGGCCAAGGCCTAAATCAATACGGCCCGGGTAGAGGGTATTCAGCGTACCAAACTGCTCGGCGATCACCAGAGGAGCATGGTTTGGCAGCATCACGCCACCGGATCCCAGGTGCAGGGTGGTGGTGTTCGCGGCCAGGTAGCCAATCAGCACAGACGTTGCTGCGCTGGCGATGCCGACCATGTTGTGATGCTCCGCCAGCCAGTAACGGTGATAGCCACGCTTTTCGGCCAGTTGAGCCAGATCGAGAGAGTGCGAAAAGGCTTCTCTTGCCGAGGAGCCTTGTGGGATCGGCGCCAGATCCAGCACCGAAAACGGAAGGGTTTTGTCAGTCATAACAGCTCACTTTGTCGACGGTCAATCTTTAATACTGCATTAAATAATGATAACCGTTGTTAACAAAGTGAGCCTTTTTCAGGCCTGCAGCTCCAGTCCGGCCAGCCGCTTCCAGTAGCCGTTACAGTCACTGTTTGCCGTCAGCGGCAGCGGCGATGCGCCGTTTTCATTGGCGCGAAAAGCATCCAGCATGGCAAACACGCTGGTGTCCAGCGGGGACAGACGCACCATGTCCACCAGTCCGTCCATCGACGCCAGCTCGTTACCAAGGTTATACACATAACCACTCATGGTCTGAATGCCGTTCAGGACAAACACCTGCTGATTCTCCTGCGACAGCATGCTGCGTCCGTTCGGGTACTTGATGCAGCAGGTTTCGCACTCGTCTTTCGGGCGATCTTCAGAGCGGGCAGTGAAGCAGCGGGCAGAGTACGCCAGCGGCAGATGACCATAGCTCAACACTTCCACTTCAAACTGGTTGCGAATACCCAGCTCGTCACACTGGTTCAGGAGGTTTACCAGCCAGTCACGCGACAGCTCTACCGGCATGCACCAGCGCGTCATCCCCTGTTTCAGCAGCAGGCGCAGGGTCACGGCGTTATAGCAGTTCAATGCATGGCCCGCGACAAACGGCAGCTTGCGTTCGGCGCACATGTTCACCACGCCCAGATCGCTGGCCTCCAGCAGAAACTCGCCGTTCTCCACGTAGCGCTTCAACTCACCCAGTTCAGATGAGGCCTGTACCAGCGCCAGCGTAGAGAGCACCACCTGTTTGCCGCTCCCGGCCAGGCTTTTCGCCATCTCCAGCCAGTCGCCTGCTTTGGTGGCACGGCGCTTGCTGCATACCGCTTCGCCAAGGTAAATCACATCGGCGCTGCTCGTCGCGGCCTGTTGATAAAAATCTTCCAGCGTCTCTTTTGGCCAGTAGTAGAGCACCGGTCCTAATGAATATTTCATGGTTATCTCACTGCCATTTACGGTGATACGCGCCAAGCGTGGTTTGGGTGCCTTCAGACATTGCGCCGAGCGTCTCCATCCAGGCCGATTGCGGGGCGTAGTTCTGCGGATCTGCCATGCAGCGGTCAATGGCCTGACGCCAGACTTTCGCCACCTGACTGACGTAGGCCGGGCTGCGCTGGCGACCTTCAATCTTCACCGAGGCAATATTAGCGGCCAGCAGTTCCGGCAGCAGTTCCAGCGTGTTGAGGCTGGTGGGTTCTTCCAGCGCGTGATAACGCTCGCCGTCAACCAGATAGCGGCCTTTGCACAGCGTCGGGTAGCCAGCGTTTTCACCGTCCTGATAGCGGTCAATCAGTACCTCATTCAGGCGAGATTCCAGCCCCTGTGGCGTTTGCTGCCAGCGAACAAAGCGGGCAGGCGAGCAGGCGCCAACGGTATTAGGGGATTCACCGGTTAAATACGAGGAGAGATAGCAGCGGCCTTCAGCCATGATGCACAGGCTACCAAAGGCAAAAACTTCCAGCGGCACTGGCGTGACGCGTGCGAGTTGCTTAACCTGATGAATAGAGAGCACGCGCGGTAAAACCACCCGGGCCACGTCAAAGTGTTGATGATAAAAACGTATCGCCTCTTCGTTGGTGGCAGAGGCCTGAACAGAGACATGGCGCTCAATATGAGGATAGCGTTCTGCCGCATACTCTAGCATGGCGAGGTCGGCCAGAATCAGCGCATCGGCACCCAGCTGTGCTGCCATATCTACCGCGCGCTGCCAGCGGGCATAGCCATCAGGATGGGCAAAGGTATTGATGGCAATATGCAATTTGCGGCGGTGCTGATGTACGAAGTTAACGGCTTCCTGAAGCTTTTTCTCCGTAAAGTTGAGGCCAGCAAAATGGCGGGCGTTAGTATCATCTTTCAGCCCGATATAGACCGCATCGGCCCCATTTTCGATGGCCGCCTTAAGCGCCGGAAGGTTTCCGGCAGGGCAGAGCAGCTCCATAATTTATCCTGATGTCGTCGAGAGCAAAAATGTTAACGAGCTGGGATTTTAATTAACCCATACGCGACAATTTTTGATTTAAGGCAGCTAATGGCGTATTGATGGCACCAATAATGAGGTACACCGGACGACGGTTTGTTGATTTACGCCGCTATGTTCTCCTCCGGATATGGCAAAATACCCGGACTATCGCTATCAGGGAGTAAAGCTCGTGCTGGATAAACTGCGTTCACGTCTCGTACAATTTGGTCCATCAATGCTGAGCGTGCCGGTAAAACTGGCGCCGTTCGCGCTTAAACGTCAGGTGCTGGAGCAGCTCCTGAGCTGGCAGTTCCGCCAGGCGCTGCAGGAAGGCGAACTGACGTTTCTGGAAGGCCGCTGGTTAAGCATTGAAGTGCGTGATATCGGTCTGCGCTGGTTTACCTCCGTCGAGAATGACCAGCTGATTGTGCGCCAGTCCGCCGACGCGGATGTGAGCTTTAGCGCCGACGCCTGCGATCTGCTGATGATCGCCGCGCGTAAGCAGGATCCGGATACCCTCTTTTTCCAGCGCCGTCTGGTCATTGAAGGCGATACGGAACTGGGTCTGTACGTCAAAAATTTAATGGATGCCATTGAGCTGGAGCAGATGCCAAAAGCGCTGCGCGTGATGTTAATGCAAATGGCAGATTTCGTTGAGGCCGGGCTGAAAACCCCGCCTGACAGTAAACACACTTCAGTAGGTGAGCCATGCTGATTCGAGTCGAAATTGGGATTGATGCACCGGGTATCGATGCGTTGTTACGCCGCTCTTTTGCGAGCGACGCAGAAGCCCAACTGGTCCACGATCTCCGCGAAGACGGCCTGATCACGCTGGGGCTGGTTGCCACCGATGACGAAGGTCAGGTGGTGGGCTACGTTGCCTTCAGCCCGGTAACCGTTCAGGGTGAAGAATTACAGTGGGTAGGAATGGCGCCGCTGGCGGTAGATGAACACTATCGTGGACAAGGGCTGGCACGTCAGCTGGTGTATGAAGGGCTGGACTCGCTCAATGAGTTTGGCTACGCCGCGGTGGTGACGCTGGGCGATCCTGCTTTCTATGGTCGCCTGGGCTTCGAGTCGGCGGCGCAGTACGATCTCCGCTGTCGCTGGCCGGGCACCGAAACTGCCTTCCAGGTGCACCGTCTGGCGGATGACGCGCTCAACGGCGTAAATGGCCTCGTGGAGTATCACGACCATTTTAATCGCTTCTAATCAGGCTTTCACACAGCGCCTCAAACGATCCGTCTCCGGTGACGAGGCGCTCTTTCTGGCGCTTCGTCAACTGCTTAATGCGGTATTCCACTCTTAACGCCAGCGATCTGTCACCCACGGGGGCAGAAAAGGCGAGCGTCAATTCTCCTTTCCCCCGCAGCGCTTTTGCCCCTTTTCCCGTTTGATGCTGAAGAAAACGCCGCGCCACATCGGTCGTGATCCCGGTGTAGAGAGCGTTATCGGCGGTACGGACAAGATAGAGAAACCAGCACACGGTAAACAGATTCAGTATGTTAAGGTGAACGCACCATAGCATGAGAGAGAACGAAAATGGAAACTCTGGCTGTCATTAACCGCTGGCTGGCGAAACAGCATGTTGTCACCTGGTGCGTGTATGACGACGGTGAAATGTGGTGCGCGAATGCGTTTTACTATTATGACCCTGAGCGCGTTGCGTTTTATGTGATGAGCGAAGATAAAACGCGCCATGCGCAGATGACCGGTCAGCAGGCGAAGGTGGCAGGGACAGTTAACGGTCAGCCTAAAACGGTGGCACTGATCCGTGGGGTGCAGTTTAAAGGGGAGATCCGTCGTCTGGACGGTGAAGAGAGCGACGCGCGCCGTAAGCACTACACGCGCCGCTTTCCGGTAGCCGCCGCCTTAAAAGCCCCGGTGTGGGAAATCCGCCTTGATGAGCTGAAATTTACCGACAACACGCTGGGCTTTGGCAAAAAGCTGCACTGGCTACGCGCCGAGCAGGCGTAGCGCTTCGCGGTTGAACGCCGGCAGATCGTCCGGGGTTCGGCTGGTGATCAGCTGGTCTTTGTCGTTGACCACCTCCTGATCGTAAAACTCGGCCCCCGCGTTTTTCAGATCGACAACGATCGGTTTCACGGCAGTGAGTTTACGCCCGCGCACCACATCCGCGCTGATAAGCAGTTGCGGACCGTGGCAGATAGCAAAGACCGGTTTTCCGGTGGAGACAAAATCGCGGGTGAACGTTACGAAGCGTTCGTCGCCGCGCAGGGAATCCGGTGAATGACCGCCGGGTAACAGCAGGGCATCAAAATCAGACGGGCTGACGTTATCGATGGTCTCATCGATGGTCACGCTGGCCTCGCCCTTATGGCCTTTCACCGTTTTTCCCGCCTCTTTCTCAATGGTGATGACCTCATGTCCCGCCTTGCGGAACGCCTCAGCAGGTGAGGTGAATTCTGAATCTTCAAACTCGTCGGTAATCAGGACTGCGATTTTTTTACCCATGCTTCCTCCGTTGTTTTCGCTTCAGACTGTTTTTTTCCCGTTTGTGGTAAATACTTACCGGTAACAGACTTCTAAGTGTGGTTGACCATGCTGAGTTCGCAAACGGACTATTCTGTAAAGGGGATGAAATGAGTCAGGTACTGATTACGGGGGCAACCGGGCTGGTGGGCGATCATCTGCTGCGGCTGCTGATCCAGGATCGCAGGGTGAACTACATTGCGGCCCCGACACGTCGACCGCTGGCGGACATTTCTGGCGTCTTTAATCCTCACGATCCACAGCTGACCGACGCACTGGCGCAGGTGCAGGATCCCATCGATATCGCCTTTTGCTGCCTCGGGACAACGCGGCGTGAGGCGGGCAGTAAAGAGGCGTTTGTTCATGCTGACTATACGCTGGTGGTCGATACGGCGCTAACGGCGAAAAAGCTGGGTGCCACCCATTTTGTGGTGGTCAGCTCGCTGGGCGCCAGCGCCCGTTCGCCGTTCTTTTACAGCAAGGTGAAGGGCGAGATGGAAGAGGCCCTGATTGCCCAGAAGTGGGAGCGGTTGACAATAGTCCGTCCCTCCATGCTGCTGGGGCATCGCGACGAGCGTCGTTTTAACGAGTCGATGTTTGCCCCGTTGTTCCGCATTCTCCCCGGTAACTGGAAATCCATCGAGGCGCGCGATGTGGCGCGTGCGATGCTAAAAGAGGGGCTGTCACCATCGCAGGAGGGAGTGAATATCATCCCTTCGGCGAAACTGCGTGAAATCGCGCAGGGCGAGGCGTAAACTCCCCCGGCTAATTAAATAACACTCTCCGGGGAATGCTATGACTGGTCAGTCTTCATCTCAGGCGGCAACACCTGTCCAATGGTGGAAGCCCGCGCTCTTCTTTCTCGTGGTCATTATCGGCCTCTGGTATGTGAAATGGCAGCCGTACTACGGTAAAGCCTTCACTGCCGCCGAAACGCACAGCATCGGTAAATCTATTCTCGCTCACGCTGATTCCAGCCCGCTTCGCGCGGCGTGGGATTATGCCATGGTCTATTTCCTTGCCGTCTGGAAAGCCGCCGTATTAGGCGTCATTCTGGGCTCGTTGATTCAGGTGCTTATCCCGCGTCACTGGCTGGTGAAAACCCTGGGGCAGCCACGTTTTCAGGGCACCCTGCTGGGGACCATTTTCTCCCTGCCGGGCATGATGTGTTCGTGCTGTGCCGCGCCTGTCGCCGCCGGTATGCGCCGTCAGCGAGTCTCTATGGGCGGTGCGCTGGCGTTCTGGATGGGCAACCCGCTGTTAAACCCGGCAACGCTGGTGTTTATGGGCTTTGTGCTGGGTTGGCATTTCGCCTTTATCCGCCTGGTGGCCGGTCTGCTGACGGTGCTGGTGGTGGCAACGCTGGTGCAGAAATGGGTGAAAGATAACGCCGTTGAACCGGCCGCCATTGAGCTTGATGTCAGCGAGCCACAGGGAAGCTTCTTTGCGCGCTGGGGTAATGCATTGTGGCAGCTTTTCTGGAGCACCATTCCTGTGTATATCCTGGCGGTGCTGGTGCTCGGGGCCGCACGTGTATGGCTATTCCCGCATGCCGACGGCGCCATTGACAATACCCTGATGTGGGTCATTGCGATGGCCATTGCCGGTTGTCTGTTTGTGATCCCAACGGCGGCTGAAATTCCGATTGTGCAGACCATGATGTTGGCCGGCATGGGCACCGCACCGGCACTGGCATTGCTCATTACCTTGCCTGCCATCAGCCTGCCGTCGCTTATCATGCTGCGTAAGTCATTCCCGGCGAAAGCGCTGTGGCTCACCGCAGGGCTGGTGGCGTTGAGTGGGGTGATTGTGGGGGGTATTGCGCTTCTGTGAAAAAAGCCCGGTGGCGCGAGCGCTCACCGGGCTTACAGTCAGGTGGGAATTACTTAATGTAGGTAAATGCGGTGGTGACGTGTTTCACGCCGCTCACCCGGCTGGCGATATCGGCCGCCGCTTTCCCTTCACGGTCGGTAACCAGACCCAGCAGGAACACTTCGCCGTTTTCGGTCGTCACTTTCACGTTGGATGATTTCACCTGGTCTGAACCCAGCAGCTGGGAACGGACTTTGGTGGTGATCCACGTATCATTGGAGGCGGTACCAAGGCTGATTGGCTGCCCCTGACGGACTTCGTTGAAGACTTCCGCAGTGCCCTCTACACCCATCGCGATCTGTTTCGCGCGGCTGGAGAGTTCGCTATTTGGCGCCTGGCCTGTCAGCAGCACTTTGCCCTGGTAAGCCGTCACGTTGATCCGCGCTTCTTTCTTGATTTGTTCGTCTTTCGACAGCGCACTGTTAACGCGCAGCTCCAGCGTGCCGTCATCTACCTGGGTGCCAACGGTGCGCGGATCGGTCGCTGCTTTGGTGCCGACGGCAGCGGTACCCACGACAGCCGCAGCGATACATCCCTGCAGCAGTAATGCAGACATAAGGACTGCGAGGGTCGATAAAGCCTTCATGAGAACTCCTTAATCATCCTGGTGAGGGAAAAGCGTGTTATCGATCAAATCACATAAGCAGTTCACCGTGAGCATATGCATCTCCTGAATGCGTGCGCTACGGTGAGACGGAATGCGGATTTCCACATCCTGCGGCCCCAGCAGGCCCGCCAGCTCGCCCCCGTCATAGCCGGTTAAGGCAACGATAGTCATATCGCGGGTAACGGCGGCTTCGACGGCTTTGACAATGTCACGGCTATTGCCGCGCGTGGAGATGGCCAGCAGCACATCGCCCGCATGGCCCAAGGCACGCACCTGCTTAGCGTAAATCTCGTCATGCAGACGATCGTTAGCAATCGCTGTTAAGACCACATTATCGGTATTAAGTGCAATGGCAGGTAAACTGGGGCGTTCTGTTTCAAAACGATTGATCATACTGGCAGCAAAATGCTGTGCGTTGGCAGCGGACGTGCCATTGCCACAACAGAGGATTTTGTTGCCATTGAGCAGGGACTGCACCAGCGTCATGGCGGCGCGAGAGATTGCGTCAGGGAGGGCTTCTGCCGCGGCAATCTGAGTCTGAATGCTTTCTGTGAAGCACACTTTAATTCTTTCGAGCACGTTATCCCTTTTAAATCTTAATTATGCGTCTTCGCCAAAAGCGTTTTTCAGCCATTCGATCTCGTTTCCGGTGAAGGCTAACACATCGAACCGGCAATCCACAGTATCAAAACTCCCATTATGGCGGGCAAGCCACAAGTGGGCAGTCTGTAATAATTTATGTTGTTTGGCGGGCGTCACGCTGGCGGCAGCACCGCCAAAACGGGAAGACTGTCGGTAGCGTACTTCCACAAACACAATGACCTGACCCTCTTTCATGATCAGATCGATTTCGCCGCCACGTCCGCGAACGTTAGCGGCGATAAAGCGCAGTCCTTTGCCCTCAAGCCAGCGACGCGCTTTTAATTCCCAGGCGTCGCCGGTCTCTTTACGGCTTAACTGGCCGGGACGATTTGTCCCTGCTGGTATTTGAGCCATGATAACTTCCTGTTAATCACGCAATCCTGAGTGGCCGTCAGATCGCCGGTATTGCCGTTTAGCTCAAAGCCCGGCACCTGACGCATTTGGGTAAAGTGGTTCGCCAGCGTCCAGGCATCGACGCCCATCGCGTACAGACGCGCCAGTGAGTAGTCGTTACGGACTGCGCTCAGCGCCTGCTGCATCAGGGCCGGATTGCTGCCCGCCAGCATCGGAATTTCGCTGTATTGCAGGCCGTCCATCTCCAGGCGGAAATCCGGGCCTGCGGTGCCTTGTGCGCTGCGAGAGCTGGCGTAGAGCGTGGCGCCGCTCTGGCTGCCGTTACGCATGGCGATCATCGGCTTGATGAAGGCAATCTCTTGTGGCGTAGCGACAATATAGGCCGCATCCACTTTACCGCCACCGCTAATCTGCGCGTCGGTAGGTGGGGCAGGGATGGTCAGACCGCCAATCGTCACGCTCTGCTGCTGTGGCAGGCTTGCACTCACCGGACTGCCGTTAAGCGCAATACCCGCGCCGCCGTTAACGCCCGCGCGCAGTTCAGAGACGGAACCGAATTTCTGCTGCAGCACGATGCCGCCGCCCAGCTTCTGCCACTCTTCGGCAAAGGCGTTGGCGACGCGATCGCCCAGCGTACTGCGAGGGATCAGCAGCAGCGGAGACTGTTTCCCTTGCTCGTGAATATGACGCGCCGCATCGCGGGCTTCATCTTCCGGAGAGAGGGCGAAATAGCAGATATTGGCGCGGTTCTGAACCTGTTCAGGCTGGTTGAGCGCCAGCACGTTCAGCGCAGTGTTGCTCTTCATCAACTCTTCGACGTTGTTTTTCAGCAGCGGACCCACAACGATGCTGGCGCCATCCTGTTGCACCTGCGCCAGAACCTGATCGAGCGGCTGAGAACTGGTGTCGTAGATTTTCAGCTCAGCGGCCGGGTTAGCGCTGGTGGTAGCTACGGCCTGTGGCTGGGCGGCAGGCTGAGCGGCAGGTTGTGCTGCGGGCTCAGTGGTCTGCGGTTGAGGTTGCTCCTCTGTCGCAGGCTCCGTCGCCGGTGCGGATTGTGTCTCTACCGGAGTCGCAGGCGCGGGTGCTGAGGCCGCAAGTGTAGTCGGTGCCGTCACCGGGTTCTGCATCGTCCCCTGCGGCGGCGTTTGTGCTGTGGTCAGGTCGCTGGTTTCCGCGGCGGAAGGGCTGACAACGTCGTTCACGTTTGCCGCCTGAGCTGCCTGCGCCGGAACTGCACTGCCGGTCACTGGCGTGGTACCGTTCTTCGCCGCTTCAAAACCTTGTTGAATGGTGCGGCCAAATACCGCCGCCTGGCCGTTTAACGGCAGAAGCAGGGCGATTTTGCTGGTGGAGGCAGGCTTAAAGTTCTGCACGTTCACCAGCTGTGTCGGCAGCATTTTCGCGCCCGGGTTTTGTGGGTAGCGCGTTTGCCAGTCGGTAATACCGGCTTTCAGCATGTTTGGATCGCTGCGGTTGTTAAACCACATCTGTTGCAGATCCAGCCACCCCTGCAACACGTTTTCATCAGCATTGATGACCAGCGCCTGCGCCTGTTCCTGGGTCATTGAGGCGAGCGCCTGCCAGGTGGCATCGATATTTTTCTGCTTGTCCGCACCGCCGAGCAGCGGCTCCTGGGCGATCAGCGCCCGCAGCAGCGTCAGGGAAGGACGTCCCTGCTCAGCGGTGATACCCGCCTGCCAGAAACGGGCCTGCTGATTTTTATCCAGCGCGCTCACGTCGATGTCGCCAAGGATCTTTTTCGCGGCGGCATAATCTTTCAGCGCGACTTTCAGCTCGGCAGAGAGCAGGCTCTGCTCAAGACGCTGGGCATCGTTAAGCTCGTGCGGAAGCTGGTTGAACAGTTCGGCGGCCTGCTGGGTTTTGCCCTCTTTCAGCAGTGCACGAATGGCGAGTAATTGCCAGTTGATCCTGGTATCATTTGAGCTTTGCGACATTTGTTGCAGATAAAAGCCAGAATCAGCCTGAGCGGATCCCTGCAGATGGGCCGTGCTCTGGTCAGGTGCCTGGGTGCCACAGCCTGCAAAGATCAGGGCTGCCAGCAGAAGCGGCACGCTGCGCGTGGCTTTTTTTCGAAGAAACGTTAACGGTACCATACTGTATCCAGTGATTTTTTTTACGCAATGCTCAATATTAAATCGGCAATACGGACGAAACAATGAAACAACACGAAACGGCAGAGAATTCTCAAGGCCAGCTTTATATTGTACCTACTCCTATCGGGAATTTGTCTGATATTACCCAACGTGCGCTGACCGTATTGCAAGCTGTTGATTTAATTGCCGCTGAAGATACCCGGCATACCGGTTTATTGCTGCAACACTTTGCGATTAACGCTCGTCTCTTCGCCCTGCACGATCATAATGAGCAGCAAAAAGCAGAAACGCTGGTGGCGAAGCTCAAAGAGGGGCAGAACATTGCGCTCGTCTCTGACGCCGGTACGCCGCTGATTAACGACCCGGGCTACCATCTGGTGCGTACCTGCCGTGAAGCCGGGATCCGGGTGGTCCCACTGCCGGGACCGTGTGCTGCGATTGCTGCGTTGAGCGCAGCGGGCCTGCCGTCCGATCGTTTCTGCTATGAAGGTTTCCTGCCCGCCAAATCCAAAGGCCGCCGTGACGTGTTAAAAGAGCTGGAAGCTGAACCGCGTACGCTGATTTTCTACGAATCCACGCATCGCCTGCTGGAAAGCCTGGAAGATATGGTGACCGTCTGGGGAGAGAGCCGCTACGTGGTGCTGGCGCGCGAGCTGACCAAAACCTGGGAAACCATTCACGGCGCGCCGGTCGGCGAACTGCTGGCGTGGGTAAAAGAGGACGAAAACCGTCGCAAGGGTGAGATGGTGCTGATTGTCGAAGGGCATAAAGCGGAGGAGGACGCACTGCCTGCCGATGCGCTGCGTACTCTGGCACTGCTACAGGCTGAATTGCCGCTTAAGAAAGCAGCAGCACTGGCGGCAGAAATCCACGGCGTGAAGAAGAATGCGCTCTATAAATATGCGCTGGAGCAGCAGGGGGAGTAAGCCCCTGCGTGCTTATTTTGCCGGGTGACGGCTGCGCCTTACCCGGCCTACGATTAGTGAACAGGCATCGCCTCAAATACCAGCGTTTCCAGCGGTTTGAGGGTAATCACCACCGCGTTTTTATACTCTGCCGGTATCGTGGCGTTACTGCCATAGACCGCTTTCAGGCTAAACGGCGTCGCATCTCCGGTCGGGATTTCGAAATCTTTCGTCAAATCCAGATAATAGCTTTGCGGCTTATCCGACGGGTTTCGTAATCCAAAAATGGCTTTGTCTTTATTCCACGACGCCCAGCCGTAGATCTCAAGCGCCGTTGGGTCTCCGCCAATCCAGTGGGTATCCACCAGCACACTGGCGTTATCCCGGGACCATTTGGCAGCCTGCGCCAGGGTATCCCACTTCGCCTTGTTGAGCATTGAAGGGGTGATATACAGCTCCTGCAACTGGGTGCCGGTGGCGAAGTAGCTCCAGACCTGGTCAGCAAAATCGCTGTCCGTTTGCACCTTCTCCAGACCGTAATACGCATTCTCCGCGCTGACGATCCCGTGATACATCAGGGAGTTCAGCGGGAATAGCGGACCTTTACGCACAATAGAGCGATACGTCTCCGCATCGCGATAGGTCATCCACTGCTGCACCGGTGTGCCGGGGCCGTACAGGTTGATGTCGTCTCCCTGACGCCAGATGGAATCGGCGTAGAACAGCCAGGATGGGCTGGCATTGGTACCGGTCGTCAGGTTAATAAACAGATTCGGATTGGCGCTGCGCATGTTATGCAGCAGTGCAATAGAGGCGTCAAAATCCGAGGCGAACGGGCTGCCCTTAATATGCGAATTGGCATTACCCATCCCGTCGAGCTTGAACGAGGTAATGTGCTCGTTTTTGATAAGCTTAACGATCTGCTCATTAAAATTTTTAAAATAATTCGGGCCTGACAGCGCCAGCTTCCCGTCTACCGTTTCGAAACCGTACTCTTTTGCATGCGAGACGCGCGTATCGCGCGGTTTGTTATATCCGCCCCATGGCGAGAGCCACAGGCCAACAGAGCTGTGCAGGCTGTCTGCTTTCTCCCGTACCTTGCCAAAACCTTTGCTGAAAGCCGGGCCGAACAGCCATCGCCCGGTAAGGTCATCCCAGCCATCGTCAAGCAGGAAAGCATCCAACGCGACACCCCGCCCGGCAATAAATTCCTTGTTCCATTCGTCCATCCGCCCCAGCACATCCTGCTCGGAGTACGGTGTAAAGAAGCCGATATCCATCCAGCTGTTGTAGTGTAAGTAAGGTTTATACGGACGCGGACGCACGGCATCGATAAACTGGTTTACGCTACGGCGCAGTTGGCTGGTCTCCGGGAAGGTACCGAAGTAGGTGGTGTAGCTGACCGGTGTTGCCGGCTGAATGGGGGTTTTCAGCTCCACATTGAGGTTGGTCGTCGCTTCATAGGCGTACGTGTTAACGATGGGTTTATCCGGCAGGATAAAGAACGAGTCTGCGATAATCGGCGAGCTGTTAATTGCCCCATCTACGTAAGGTGCCTGAGCTTGCTTTTTGGTCGGGAAGAAGGTGATTTTCGCCACATCCCGTGGCTGCCCGACGGCGGCGATGGTGTAGTCGATGCTGGCGTATTTGCCCTTCACCAGGTTCAACTTCACCGTCACGTTAAAGTCAGGATGGGTGAAGTCGACGACAATTCCACTGTCCTGTTTTTCGACATGTTTGACCTTAAAATCCGCCGTGTGAATTTTAGTCTCGTCCGGCAGCGTCAGAAAGAACAGCTCCTGCGGCGTCAGCGGATGATTAGCCCTGGTGTCCTTCACCACGACCGTCGAGTTCGCGTCATCAAATGACAGGGCAATGTTGTGGTTATTAAGGGTGTAATTCGCTGCTATCGAGCTATGGGAAACACACAGGGCAAGCATGGATAGGGTGAGGATTTTTTTCATCAGGGTAAGATCCTTTTTCATCAGGCTTCTGTCGGAAGCAGCAAGCGGTTTGCCGAGCCACACACGGTAATTTTGCTCCTGACCACCTCTTTCATGGCATCCATTCCGACCCGCATATAAAAACGCGGATCGTTACCCTGCGGGTTTTCAGCAAACCAGGCTTTCACTGCGTCAGAGAAGGCGATTTTCAGCTCGGTCGCCACGTTGACTTTGCACACACCCAGCGCGATGGTGCGACGTACATCCTCATCTGGCACATCGCTCGCGCCATGCAGCACCAGCGGCACGGTGACCACTTCGCGGATCTCGGCCAGGCGCTGAAAGTCAATTTTAGGGCGTTTGGTATACAGGCCATGTGCGGTGCCGATGGCGACGGCGAGGCTATCCACGCCGGTCAGTTCGACAAAGCGTTTCGCTTCCTGCGGGTCGGTGAGAAATGCACTCTCCGCGTCGACGCTCATGTCATCTTCCACGCCGCCCAGACGGCCCAGTTCAGCCTCGACGCTACAGTCGTTGAGGTGGCAGAAATCGACTACCGATTTCACCAGCTTCACGTTTTGTTCAAACGGATAGTGGCTGCCGTCGATCATCGCGCTACGCACGCCAGCGTTAACCTTGCGACGAATATCGTCGAGGGATTCGTGATGATCGAGATGCAGCGCCAGCGGCATGTCGTAAGTTAATGAATATGCGCTGCACAGGGCGTAGATCTCTTCCAGGGCAATGTGTTTGAACGTGCCCGGTGTGCCTGCGAGGATCACTGGCGATCGCATCTCGCTACACACTTCGAGGATCGCCTGAATCGTCTCTGCGTTGTGGATGTTAAACGCCGGCACGGCGTAGCCTTTTGCCTGTGCGTCCTGCAGAAGATATTTCGTTGAGATAATGCTCATGATGCGATCCTCTTAAGCCTGCCACGGGTGAATAACAACGCCCTGTACCACGCGGTTGACCGTGCCGCTGGCGGATGGCGTATCGGGTGTATTGCCCACGCTGAGGGACTGGGACAGCGCAAAGACCTGGGCGTACATCAGGAAGCAGAACGCCTGTTCCATATCAATAAACGGGCGTGAAGGCGGCAGCAGGATGTGCGGGCCCGCTTCAATCACCGGATCGTTTTCAGCGGCGATGGCGACAACGCGCAGGGCCTGGCGATCGCGACGCAATTCGGCCAGAAGATCCAGATCGTACTGACGCGTATACGGATGGCTGGAGATAAGCACCACCACCAGCGTTTCGTTATCTACCAGCGACTTAGGCCCGTGACGGAACCCCGTTGGGGAATCGTAGAATGCCGCCAGCTTGCCCGCGGTCAGTTCCAGTACCTTCAGCGCCGATTCCCGCGCCGCCCCCTGCAGGCCACCGCTTCCCAGGTAGACGATCCGTTTCCAGGGCTCGTTACCAAATACGCCATTGCGGAAATCACCAAGTGAGGTGAGGATCGCCTGACAGCGATCGGCCACGTCGCGGAAGGTGTTGCTGTTGATCGTCTCTGGCGCGAATACGGCCAGGCAGCTTGCCATCATGGTGGTGATACTGCTGGTCATCGCGAAACCGCGATCGTGCGTTTCGGCAGGCATCAGCAGGGCACAGGCGTTATCACTGTCGATAGCGCTCTGATACAGGTTTCCCGCCTCGTTACAGGTGATCGACAGGTGGTAGCACTCCGGCACGAACTGATTGGCCAGCTCAACGGCGGCGACGCTCTCAGGGCTGTTACCGGAACGGGCAAATGAGATCAGCAGCAGCGGATGTGCAGGGCTGAAGTAATCCATCGGGTTTGTGACCAGATCGGTTGTCGGAACGGCGCAGATGTTTTTCCCGGTGTGGCTCGCAAGCCATGGCGCAATGATATCGCCTATAAACGCGGACGTGCCCGCGCCGGTCAGTACGATCCGCAGATCGTGCTTACGCAGCAGTGGCGTCAGGAAACTGTCAATCGAGGAGCGCAAATTATCGATGTTGTGGAGCGAGCGGATCCAGCTGGCAGGCTGCTGGCGGATCTCTTCTTCGGTCCAGGTGCCGGTGGTGGCGGTGGGAGTGATCTGTGGCATAACTCAATCCTTAGTCGTGTGAATTCCACATCAGACGCTGGCAAATGTGTCGCTATCTTTCGTTTCGTTTCACTTGTTCACTTAAGCAGTTAAATAAAATCTATAGAAAAGAAATCGAAAGTTCAATGAAAGAAAAGAAATAAAACGAAAAGTGTGATCGCGAAAGGAAAGGCTAATCTTAAGGAAAGGAAAAGAAAGGCCTTACGGTTTGGCGCCGTAAAGCCAAAAGGAGACACAATAAAAGGGCTAAAGGGGGAGAGCCTGGCCCTGAATCCAGATCTGCTGAAGGTGTAAACCGTCATCCAGCGCAATAATATTGGCGCGTTTCCCTGGCGCTAAGGAGCCAAGCTGATGATCAATGCCCAGCAGGCGGGCAGGATGCAGCGAAGCCATATGAATAGCCTCTTCTGCTGTCACACCCACATGTTCCACCATATGCCTGACGGCGGCATCCAGCGACAGCGTGCTTCCCGCCAGCCCGCCGGAGACGGTTTTCACTACGCCGTGGTGCATTGTGACCTCTTCGCCACAGAGCATATACCGCCCGTCCGGCATACCTGCCGCCTGCATGGCATCGGTAATCAGCACCACGCGGTCCTTCGCACAGCAGCTGCATATACGCATGGCGCCCGGATGAACATGATGACCGTCGGCAATAAGCTCCAGCCACGCCCGCTTGTCCGTCAGCCCGGCACCGACCATACCCGGCGCTCTGTGATGCAGCCCCGTCATACCGTTAAAGCAGTGCACCAGCCCGTCTGCACCGGCGTCAAAGGCGGCGAGGGTTTGGTCGTACGTGGCGCCACTGTGGCCCAGCATCACACGGATACCCCGCTGCTTCAGGTGGCGAATGGCCTGTAGCGCGCCGGGCTTTTCCGGTGCCAGTGCCACCACCTTCAGCGTGTTTTGCGATACCGCAATCAACGCGTCCAGCTCGGCGATATCCAGTTCACGAAACAGTGCAGGCGGATGCGCCCCTTTGTTCTGCGGCGTAAAGTACGGGCCCTCCAGATAGCTGCCCAGAATCTGCGCGCCAGGGCCGCCTGACTGACAGCGTCGGGCGATCCGCGTGAGTGCGCCGTGAATCGCCTCCAGCGGCGCGGTGACCGTCGTGGGTAAAAATGCCCCGACGCCTTCACGTGCTTTATGAAGAGCCAAAACGTTCAGCGCATCGGGGGCGTCATCCATCACATCCACACCCATGCCACCATGAACGTGAATATCGATGTACGCCGGACAAAGCTGCCCGGCATCGCGGGCGTTAACCCCCGCCGGGACAGGTTCAATCGCCGTGATAACGCCGTTCTCGATACGAAGCTGGTGGTCATCCAGCCAGCCCTGTTCGGTCAGTACCCGCCGCGCGCGCAGTAGCTGACTCATATCCCTTCCTCAGCGGGAGCTTCCTCGCGACAGCGGCCAAGCTCATCTACCAGGCTCGTCAGACCACGGTGACCACACTCCAGCGCCTGCCGACGAAACGCTTCGCTGCTCAGACCCTCACGTTCGAGCACCATCTCCAGCAGCAATTGCAGGTTGGTGCCGGTGATCACTTCGCTGCCCGGTCTTTTCATAGCGAGCGTAGAAGCAACGCGAAACGGCGTCCCGCCCAGCAGATCGGTAAGGAACACAATATCGTGCCGGGCATCGAGCTCGCTCACCGCCTGCTCAAGCTCCGCGGTCAGCCGCGCGGTGGTGGAGGTTTCCGGAAAATCGATGGCGATAAACTGCGGCTGCTCGCCGAGGATTTGCTTCATAGCCTGCTCAAGCCCGCTGGCAAATCCACCGTGACCCGTCAAAATAATGCCTAACATCGCAACCTCTTTGTTTTTACAGGAAGTGACAGAATTTACCGACAACACCCAGCACCACGGTGATACCAATCAGCCGCAGCGGGCTCCAGCCACGACGCACTAACCAGAACATGGTCAGGGTGTAGACCAGCGGCAGAAACGCAGGCATCAGCTTATCGATAACGTCAGCCTGCAGTTTAACGACCGCATCCCCGGCTTTGATTTCGAGTGTGGTATTGAGACGAACATAGGTTGCCACCAGCGCACCGATTACCGTCATCCCGACGATGGAAGCCGCATGGCCGACCTTTTTAGTATTGGCTTTGATCAACGGAATGGCTGCGACGCCCATCCGGTAAGCGTAATGCGCCAGGCCAAAACGCAGGCCGAGATGCACAACGTTAAACAGCACGATAAACACCACCGCACCCAGAATCGAACCTTGCAGCGCCAGGCTGGCGCCAATACCGCCGCAGATAGGCAGCAGGGTCAGCCAGAACATGGCGTCACCAATGCCGCCAAGCGGGGCACCGACGGCAATTTTGGTGCTCTGAATACTGTTTACATCCTGTTTGGAGCGTTCCATCGCCAGAATAATGCCAATAACAAAGGTCACCAGGAACGGGTGGGTATTAAAGAACCCCATGTGACCTTTCATGGCGCGTGCCAGATCGCGCTTGTTGGTATGGATCTTTTTCAACGCAGGCAGTAATCCATAAAGCCAGCCGGAGGCCTGCATACGTTCATAGTTGAATGAGGCCTGCAGCAGCATAGAACGCCAGGCGACGCGGTTGATGTCCTTTTTGGTCAGTTCGGCACCGATGCTCTGGTCTTCGTAGACGTTTTCATTGACGCCGGTCAGCAGCGTCTCTTCGCTTTCAGACACGCCCGGTAATGTTGTGTGATTAGATGCCATCTTCGAATTCCTCTTTCTGGGCTGCAGGTGCCGCCGGTTCAGGTGATTTGCGCATCAGGTCTATCAAAGCCATGGCCAGCGCGGCAGCGGCAATCGCCAGAACCGGAAGCTTGAGCCAGGCCGCAGCGACAAAACCGATAATGAAGTAGGGGATGTAGACGTTTTTCATCATTATTTTGAGCAGCACGGCAAAGCCAATGGCAGGCATGATGCCGCCCGCGACGCCAAGGCCATCAATCAGGCGCTCCGGCAGCACATCAATGGCGGTTTTCGCGTGCTCCGCACCAAAGTAAATGGGCAGAAATGCGCACAAGAAATAGAAGAGGCCAAGTGCCAGCAGAGCCAGATAGTTAACCCGTTCAATGCCGTTGGTATCTGCATTAGCCGCCATGCGATCGCAGCGGGACATCACGCCGGACATTACCGAGAAGAGGAAAGTAATTCCCATCTGTACCGCGACGGCAAACGGCACGGCGACCCCGACGGCGACATCCGGTTTCACGCCTGTGGTGATGGCAAACGTGGTCCCGACGATGGTGCCGATAATGACGTTTGGCGGCTGTGCGCCCGCGAGCGGTGCCAGACCCATCCAGACCAGCTCTAACGTCCCGCCGGTTAAAATCCCGGTGTGCAGATCGCCAAGGATCAGGCCAACCAGCGGCCCGAGTACGACCGGACGGTGCATGTGTGTTAAGCCATTAAACATATCCAGACCCGCGATAAAGGCGAGAAGCCCCAGCGCGAAAGCCTGCAACAGACTGATTTCCATTGTGAATCCCTCAAAGCAGTTTAAAGAGATCCAAAGCAGTCTCTGTTGGAACGCCCTGAACGAAGCATTCCACCCCGGCCGCTTTCAGGCCGTTGAAGGCGGCTATGTCGTCCGCGTCTACAGATACCGTTTTGGCAATTTGTTGTTTGCCACTGGCGTAGTGCATGTTTCCTACGTTGATACGGGTGATGGGCACGCCCCCCTCAACCAGCTTCAGAAAATCAGCGGGAGATTTACAGACCAGCAGAATTTTCTGGCGATCAGCGGCGCGATGAATGTTGTCGATCACTTTTTGCAATGACCAGAAACGCACGGCGATCCCCTCCGCGAGCACCATTTCCATCAGGTTCTGTTGAACCGGATCCTCTGCCACCTCGTCATTCGCGACCAGTACCAGGTTCGCCCCCGCGAACCCCACCCATTGCACGCCCACCTGACCGTGGATCAGACGTTCATCAATTCGGCATAAGACAATGTTTGGCATAGCTTTTTCCTCTTTTTAATTATGCATGCTGAGTCGTTACGCCTTCGCAGGCGGCGTGGTACTGCTGAAGTATGTCCTGAATGTGGTTGATGATGAGTTCTCGCGGCGTTGACTTGAGAGCCCCCTCGCGAACTTTGCTGTACTGCAACGGCAAATACTGGCTAATCAGCGGCAACGGTAGCGGTTCGTCCGCCAGGTTACGCACCAAACGTTCAAAGGCATCGTCAATCTGGCTGTCCGGCCAGTAGTAGCGTACGCGGTCAGAGTAGCTGTAGCCACGCGCCAGGCGGCGTGCGTTGCTGTCGCCATGGTAGTGGCTTTGCCAGTATTCCGGCCGATCGAGCATCACGTTTTCCAGCACGTGACGCAGGCCCGAGCTGGCTTTCGCTGGCAGCAGCTCTTCTTCTATGGCAGCCAGCGCAAAGAGTGCCTCACGCAGAGCGAAGGTAAGGGCCGGGCCGACTTTTAAAATGGCGAAGTGATCCTTTACCAGCTGGCGAAGCGCCTGTGGCGTCTGGTAGTCGGTAGAGTGCGCTTCAAAAACCAGCGTATCGTAGGCTTCAACCATGGTGCTCAGGGCATGGGCTTTTTGCGGCTGGTAGTCACAGACGTGCGCATGGTCGAACTCCACGCCAGGCTGAACCACCAGGCCAATAATGCGTGGCCAGATGTCACCTAACCCTTCCTTTTCGAACGCATGACGATGCGCCTCAAGCGTCGCGCG
This sequence comes from Enterobacter cloacae complex sp. SHL021, assembly GCF_049237765.1. Taxonomy (NCBI): domain Bacteria; kingdom Pseudomonadati; phylum Pseudomonadota; class Gammaproteobacteria; order Enterobacterales; family Enterobacteriaceae; genus Enterobacter; species Enterobacter cloacae complex sp. SHL021. Next base: position 144,980 of record NZ_JBMKJG010000013.1, read on the forward strand.
AGCCGCGTCCGGCGTGGTGACTTCAAGCTCGGTAAGCGTTTCGTGTGCGCCACCCGGCACAGGGACTTCAGTGCCAATGACATAGACCAGATCGGATTCACCAGACTGTTCACGGCAGGTCTGTTCGGCGACTTTCGCCAGACGTGCCGCGCGTTCGGCGACGATCGCGTCGGTCAAAGGAACCGGATCATCCTCGCAGGACATACTGCAGTCGAGGTGGATCTTTTTGAACCCGGCTGCGACATAGCTTTTGATAAGATCGTCAGCATTGGCCATCGCTTGCTGCGCGGGCAGGTGTTGCCAGCGGTTTGGCCCTAAGTGGTCGCCGCCGAGGATCAACTGTGACGCGGGGAAGCCAAGAGAGTCCGCCAGCTTGCGGACGAACCCGTAAAAGTCGGCGGGCGTCATGCCGGTGTAACCGCCAAACTGATCGACCTGGTTTGAGGTTGCTTCAATCAGCAGCGGCGTTTGTTGCGAATGGGCGTAACGAATTGCAGCTTCAAGTACTAATGGATGTGCGGAACAGACGGCATAAATCCCGTTTGAATTCCCCCGTTTATGTTGTTCCACCATATCAGTCAGATGTTTCACTTTCCTCTCCATTTCGGATGGTGATGGTATTCATCTTTCGTTTTGTTTCATTTGATACTGCATTATGGTGGTATAAAAATAAAACGAAAGATAATAGTTTTCCGATCTGTTTCACAAAAGAAACGCAATGAAAGGTTTCAGCGTCGGGAAGGGGAGGGTAAGAACGGTAGATGGGGCTTGCATTCCCCTAAAAGAAAGGCCTTAATAGGCAAAACGAAATGAAACGAAAGTTTATTTATAAAGGATCGCGTATGAGCAGCACTGATTCCTCCGCGGAAAAGCGCATCACCGGCACCAGTGAAAGGCGAGAGCAGATCATTCAGCGGTTGCGGGCGCAGGGAAGCGTACAGGTTAACGATCTTTCCCATTTATACGGCGTGTCGACGGTCACGATCCGCAACGATCTGGCTTTTCTGGAGAAGCAAGGTATCGCCGTTCGCGCCTATGGCGGCGCGTTGATTTGCGAAGGCAATGTGCCGGGCGTTGAACCCTCCGTTGAAGATAAAAGCTCGCTGAATACTGCCGTGAAGCGCAGCATCGCGAAGGTTGCCGCAGAACTGGTAAAGCCAGGGCATCGCATCATTCTGGATTCGGGTACCACAACGTTTGAAATTGCCCGAATGCTGCGCCAGCACACGGATGTGATTGCCATGACCAATGGCATGAACGTCGCGAACGCTTTGCTGGAAGCGGAAGGAGTGGAACTGCTGATGACAGGCGGGCATCTGCGCCGTCAGTCGCAATCCTTCTATGGCGACCAGGCGGAGCAGTCATTGCAGAATTATCACTTCGATCTTTTGTTCCTGGGCGTTGACGCCATCGATCTTGATCGTGGTGTGAGCACGCACAACGAAGACGAGGCGCGCCTCAACCGCCGGATGTGCGAAGTGGCAGAGCGTATTATTGTCGTGACCGACTCCAGCAAATTTAACCGCTCGAGCCTGCATAAAATCATTGATACACAACGGATTGATATGATTATTGTCGACGAAGGCATTCCGGCGGAGAGCCTGGATGGGTTGCGTAAAAGCGGGATCGATGTGGTGTTGGTGAAAGGGTAGTTTCTCCCCTCACCCTAACCCTCTTCCCACAGGGGAGAGGGGACTGCTCGGTGCGGTTTTTACCCTCTCCACTGTGGAGAGGGCAGGGTGAGGGGCTATCACGTCACCGGTGCCGGGTTAAATACCGCCAGCTGATTGTGCAGCCCCCACTGGTCCGAGAAGGTTTTCTTCCTGCCGCTCGCCACATCCAGAATAAAGTGGAACAGCTTCCAGCCTACCTCTTCTATGCTCTCTTCCCCGGTGGCAATGGTGCCTGCGTTAATGTCCATTAGGTCATACCAGCGGTTAGCCAGCTCAGTGCGGGTCGCCATTTTAATCACAGGCACCGCCATCAGGCCGTACGGCGTACCGCGTCCGGTGGTAAAGACCTGCACCGTAATACCGGAAGCCACCTGCTGGGTGCCGCAAACAAAGTCACTGGCCGGGGTTGCCGCGTAGATCAAACCGCGTTTCGTTGGGCGCTGGCCCGGCGAGAGGACTTCTACAATGGCACTTTGACCGGATTTGGCGATAGAGCCGAGCGCTTTTTCCACCACGTTCGCCAGGCCCCCTTTTTTGTTCCCCGGAGAGGGGTTGGCGCTGCGGTCGGTTTTTCCCATATTGAGGTAGTTATCGTACCAGGCCATCTCTTCGAGCAGGCGTTTGCCCACCTCTTCGTTGATGGCGCGCGGCGTGAGCAGATGAATGGCATCTCGCACTTCTGTCACTTCAGAGAACATCACCGTGGCCCCGCAGCGAACAAACAGGTCGGAGGCATAACCCACCGCCGGGTTGGCGGTCACGCCGGAAAACGCATCGCTGCCGCCACATTGTGTACCAATCACCAGCTCGGAAGCCGGGCAGGTCTCACGTTGACGCGTATTGAGTTTAGCCAGATGACGCTCTGCAACCTCAAGGATATCGTCAACCATCGAACGGAAACCAACGTGGTGTTCGTCCTGCAGACGTACAATGCTGGCCTCATCGGCCGGAATGGCTTTTACATCCTCGGTGCCCTGCAGCAGGCGCTCAGGCTGTAGCTTTTCACAACCCAGGCCTATCACCATCACTTCGCCACCAAAGTTCGGGTTCAGGGCGATATTGTGGATAGTTCGGATTGGCACCACGGCCGCAGGGGCATTGATCGCCACGCCGCAGCCGTAAAGGTGATTCAGCCCCACCACGCCATCAACGTTCGGGTACTTTGGCAGCAGATCGCGCTCAATGAGTTTCACCACGTAATCCACCACGCCTGCCACACAGTGAACGCTGGTGGTAATGCCGAGCAGATTCTTGGTTCCAACGCTGCCGTCTGCGTTGCGATAGCCTTCAAAGGTGTACCCTGCCAGCGGTGGCAGCGGCTCCGGGACGCGGGTCGCCAGCGGCAGGGTGTTCAACGGTGGGGCTTCTGGCAGCTCAACCATAGACTCATCAATCCAGCTGCCTTGCGGAATGGCACGGACGGCATAGCCAATGACTTCACCATAACGCACGATTTCACCCTGGGCCGGGATATCCACGAGCGCCACTTTATGCCCCTGCGGAATATGTTCAATCAGCTCCAGACCATCCGGGAAGCGGGTTCCGGCTTTTAAGCCATTGTCGTTCACAATAATTGCCACATTATCCGTGTCGTGAACTTTTATATAGAACGCCGTCGGCAACGCTTGTCGAATTTTAATGTCGGCCATTGTTCAATATTCTCCAGCAAAGAATCTGATAATAAATACAGCCAATTTTCTTATGGCAAAAATAAAAACGCAGCTTGCGAAAATAGAGCATGTCAGGAGACAGAGCGTGAGAATGTGATCGCGATCGCTCCCGAACCAGTAATGGCTGATTCTGTGCATCAGCGCCCAGTGGTTTGTGCATATGCTCAAAATATTATGGAAACAGAGCGTAACACTTGAGCATTAAAACAATGTGCTACCGGGAAGTGGCGATTATACTGAATGACGATTTTATCACGCCGAAATAGAGAATAAATATAACGCTGGTAATAAATATACTGACCAGGGCTGCGGAATTAAAAAGGTAAATACGATGAATAACGCTATCTTCCCAAATAAATTTAAAGCGGCGCTTGCGGCGCACCAGATTCAAATTGGATGCTGGTCCGCACTGGCAAACCCAATCAGCACCGAAGTGCTGGGTCTGGCGGGGTTCGACTGGCTGGTGCTTGATGGCGAGCATGCACCGAACGATATCAGCACCTTTATTCCGCAGCTGATGGCGCTCAAAGGCAGCCAGAGCGCGCCGGTGGTCCGCGTCCCCACGAACGAGCCGGTGATCATCAAGCGCCTGCTGGATATCGGCTTCTACAACTTCCTGATCCCGTTTGTTGAAACGCAGGAGGAGGCGGCACAGGCCGTGGCGTCAACACGCTATCCGCCGGAAGGGATCCGCGGCGTCTCCGTTTCGCATCGCGCCAACATGTTTGGCACCGTACCGGACTACTTTGCGCAGTCCAACAGCAACATCACCATTCTGGTACAGATTGAGAGTCAGCAGGGTGTCGATAACGTGGATGCCATCGCCGCCACCGAGGGCGTGGACGGCATTTTCGTCGGCCCAAGCGATCTGGCGGCCGCGTTTGGGCACCTGGGCAATGCGGGTCACCCGGATGTGCAGCGCGCCATTCAGCACATCTTTGCCCGCGCCAAAGCGCACGGCAAACCGTGTGGCATTCTGGCGCCGGTTGAAGCAGACGCACGCCGCTATCTGGAGTGGGGCGCGACCTTCGTTGCCGTCGGCAGCGACCTCGGCGTATTCCGTTCTGCGACGCAGAAATTAGCGGACGCTTTTAAAAAATAACCATCTTGAGGAAAACAGATTATGACGCTGAAAGTGGGTTTTATTGGCCTCGGCATTATGGGCAAACCAATGAGTAAAAACCTCATCAAAGCAGGATACTCCCTGGTGGTTTCAGACCATAATTCGCAGGCCGTGGCCGAAGTGATGGCGGCTGGCGCAGAAACCGCCACCACAGCCAAAGCCATTGCCGAGCAGTGCGATGTCATTATCACCATGCTGCCAAACTCTCCCCATGTAAAAGAGGTCGCGCTGGGTGAGAACGGCATTATCGACGGCGCGAAGCCGGGCCTGGTGTTGATCGACATGAGCTCCATCGCACCGCTGGCCAGCCGGGAAATCAGCGAGGCGTTGAAAGCGAAAGGCGTCGAGATGCTCGATGCCCCGGTGAGCGGCGGTGAACCGAAAGCCATCGACGGCACGTTGTCGGTCATGGTCGGCGGCGATAAGGCGATTTTCGACAAATACTACGATCTGATGAAAGCGATGGCCGGTTCCGTGGTGCACACCGGGGAGATTGGCGCGGGTAACGTAACCAAGCTGGCAAACCAGGTGATTGTGGCGCTGAATATTGCCGCCATGTCGGAGGCGCTCACTCTGGCCACCAAAGCGGGCGTCAATCCGGATCTGGTTTACCAGGCGATCCGCGGTGGGCTGGCGGGTAGCACGGTGTTGGACGCTAAAGCGCCGATGGTGATGGATCGTAACTTCAAACCCGGTTTCCGTATCGACCTGCACATTAAAGATCTGGCTAACGCGCTGGACACTTCTCACGGCGTAGGGGCCCAACTGCCGCTGACCGCCGCCGTCATGGAGATGATGCAGGCGCTACGTGCCGATGGTCTGGGCACCGCTGACCACAGTGCCATTGCGTGCTACTACGAAAAACTGGCGAAGGTGGAAGTCTCCCGTTAATTTCTGCTTCCCTACAACCAAGGGTGACAGCGGCGTGCAAACCCACTATACTGCGCGCCGAAGCTGACCAGACAGTCGCCGCTTCGTCGTCGTCCACCTTCGGGTGGAGACGGGCGGAGGGGAGGAAAGTCCGGGCTCCATAGGGCAGGGTGCCAGGTAACGCCTGGGGGGGAAACCCACGACCAGTGCAACAGAGAGCAAACCGCCGATGGCCCACGCAAGTGGGATCAGGTAAGGGTGAAAGGGTGCGGTAAGAGCGCACCGCGCGGCTGGTAACAGTCCGTGGCACGGTAAACTCCACCCGGAGCAAGGCCAAATAGGGGTTCACATGGTACGGCCCGTACTGAACCCGGGTAGGCTGCTTGAGCCAGTGAGCGATTGCTGGCCTAGATGAATGACTGTCCACGACAGAACCCGGCTTATCGGTCAGCTTCAACTTCTTAGAGAACCCCGCTTCGGCGGGGTTTTTGCTTAATGGGGCATGTACGCAGGTTAAGCGCAGCGCCACCCGGCAACCCCCCAAACGACACCAATTCTCATATTTGCGACATTAAGCACATTTCACTGTTTTCTCCATTCATTGCCGCTCTGCTGTCTAATCCCGATCGTTATCACGAAATTTACCGCTAAAAAATCCTGAATTCTGAGTATGATTAATTTGTTATGAATGTTAACTGGATGATCCCGAATGTTTTCTTATTTGATATGCATATTTTGAAATTAAAAACATTCATCCTAAGAATGTGTGACGTATTCCACTCTTTCCCGAACCTCTGTCAAATTACGCCCGTAAATTTCGAAAAACTGAAAGAATGTTTCACATGAATAATGGCTATTTATTGTTCTTTAATTGCCTGAAAGATAGTCTTTATTGATTTTTTAAACGCAGAAAAATTTATCCGGGTTATCGCCATAAAATAAATTTATTACCGCCATTTTTGTTGATCAATATCAGCGTGATAGCGTATTTGATTGGTTGTATTTTATTGATTTAAAAGGTTTTTAATGGGATATGGTAGTTCCTGGTAAGGGTGCGAAAAGGCAAATTGTGAGTAACAGCACATACCCCCTGAAACAATATTGAGTAGAATCCACCCCGTCATAGGGAAATAAGCGCAGAATATTATGAACACTATTATTCTACCGAAAACACAGCACCTCGTGGTATTTCAGGAAGTCATTAAAAGTGGCTCCATAGGTTCTGCAGCAAGACAACTGGGTCTGACGCAACCCGCCGTCAGCAAAATTATCAGTGACATCGAATCTTACTTCGGTGTGGAAGTGATGGTGCGTAAAAACACGGGCGTAAAACTGACGGCGGCGGGCCAGGTTCTGCTCTCGTACTCAGAGTCGATCACCCGTGAGATGAAAAACATGGTGAGCGAGATTAACAGCCTCAGTTTCAGCACCGTCATGGACGTCTCGTTTGGTTATCCGTCGCTGATTGGCTTCACGTTCCTCTCTGAAATGATCAAAAAATTCAAGGAAGTATTCCCGAAAGCGCGGGTCTCCATGTATGAAGCACAGCTCTCTTCTTTCCTTCCCGCCATTCGTGACGGGCGGCTGGACTTTGCCATCGGCACGCTGAGTGATGAAATGCTGCTGCAGGATCTGCATGTCGAGCCGCTGTTCGAGTCTGAATTTGTGCTGGTGGCCAGCAAATCACGAACGTGCACCGCCCCGACGACACTGGCATCGCTCACCCATGAGCAGTGGGTAATGCCGCAAACCGACATGGGCTACTACAAAGAACTTCTGACCACCCTGCAAGACAACCACATCAGTATTGAAAACATCGTCCAGACCGATTCCGTCGTCACCATTTATAACCTTGTCCTCAATGCCGACTACCTGACGGTGATCCCCCGCGACATGATTGCGCCGTTCGGTTCAGAGCAGTTTATAGTGCTACCAGTGGAAGATGAATTACCGGTAGCACGCTATGCCGCCGTGTGGTCAAAAAATTACAGAATTAAAAAATCAGCGTCAGTGTTAGTTGAGCTGGCGAAACAATATGCGTCACTGACCAGTGAACGACGACGATGAATAATTAATTTCCAAATAAGTACTGCCTATTTTTTGAAAAACACCCCAGAGCTTATTTTAGCTGTGCTCTGATACCCTGACTTTGCCCGAAAAGAATGAATTATTATAACGAGGATATTATGCATATTACCTACGATCTCCCGGTAACCATTGAAGATATTCAGGACGCCAGAAAACGACTGGCAGGAAAGATATATAAAACCGGCATGCCGCGCTCGAATTATCTCAGCGAACGCTGTAAGGGTGAAATCTTTCTGAAGTTTGAAAATATGCAGCGTACCGGCTCCTTCAAAATTCGCGGCGCGTTCAATAAATTAAGCTCGCTGACCGATGCTGAAAGACGTAAAGGGGTTGTGGCCTGCTCTGCGGGAAACCATGCGCAGGGCGTCTCCCTTTCCTGTGCCATGCTCGGCATCGACGGCAAAGTGGTGATGCCGATGGGCGCGCCAAAATCCAAAGTTGCCGCCACGCGTGACTACTCGGCGGAAGTGGTGCTGCACGGCGAGAACTTCAACGACACGATCGCCAAAGTGAGCGAAATCGTTGAGATGGAAGGGCGTATTTTTATCCCGCCTTACGATGACCCGAAAGTGATCGCCGGCCAGGGCACGATCGGCCTCGAAATTCTCGAAGATTTATACGATGTGGATAACGTCATTGTGCCCATCGGCGGTGGCGGGTTAATTGCTGGCATCGCAACGGCAATAAAATCGATTAACCCGACCATTAATATTATCGGCGTACAGTCTGAAAACGTTCACGGCATGGCGGCGTCGTATCAGGCGGGTGAAATTATTAACCATCGGGTTACCGGCACATTAGCAGACGGCTGCGACGTTTCTCGTCCGGGTAAATTAACCTTCGAAATTGTTCGTGAATTAGTCGACGACATTGTGCTGGTCAGCGAAGACGATATTCGTAACAGCATGATTGCGTTAATTCAGCGAAACAAAGTGGTGACCGAAGGGGCGGGGGCGCTGGCCTGCGCGGCGTTATTGAGCGGCAAGCTCGACCATTATATTCAGGGGCGCAAAACCGTCTGCATTATTTCCGGCGGCAATATCGATCTCTCTCGTGTTTCCCAAATTACCGGCTTCGTTGACGCATAAGGATGACCTATGAGCAACACTGAAAGCATTATCGTTGGCCAGACAAAAACGTCCTCCTGGCGTAAGTCAGACACCACCTGGACGCTGGGATTGTTTGGTACCGCCATTGGCGCAGGCGTGCTGTTCTTCCCTATACGTGCAGGTTTCGGCGGCTTGATCCCTATCCTGCTGATGCTGCTTCTCGCGTTCCCGATTGCGTTCTACTGCCACCGCGCGCTGGCGCGTCTGTGCCTGTCCGGTAGCAACGTTTCCGGCAATATCACCGAAACGGTGGAGGAGCATTTTGGTAAAACAGGCGGAGTGGTCATCACGTTCCTCTACTTCTTCGCCATTTGCCCGCTGCTGTGGATTTACGGCGTCACCATTACCAACACCTTTATGACCTTCTGGGAAAACCAGCTCCAGATGCCGGCGCTAAACCGCGGCGTGGTGGCGCTGTTCCTGCTGCTGCTGATGGCCTTTGTGATCTGGTTCGGTAAAGACCTGATGGTGAAGGTCATGAGCTATCTGGTATTCCCGTTTATCGCCAGTCTGGTGCTGATTTCCCTGTCGCTGATCCCTTACTGGAACTCGGCGGTGATCGACCAGGTTAACCTGAGCGATATCGCCTTCACCGGCCATGACGGCATACTGGTGACGGTGTGGCTGGGGATCTCCATCATGGTCTTCTCCTTTAACTTCTCGCCGATTGTCTCCTCGTTTGTGGTCTCCAAGCGCGAAGAGTACGAACCGGAGTTCGGTAAAGAATTCACCGAGCAGAAATGTTCCAGAATCATCGGCCGCGCCAGCCTGCTGATGGTCGCCGTGGTGATGTTCTTCGCCTTTAGCTGCCTGTTTACGCTCTCTCCGCAAAACATGGCTGATGCCAAAGCGCAGAACATTCCGGTGCTTTCTTATCTGGCGAACCATTTTGCGTCGATGTCAGGCACCAAATCGACGTTTGCGACGGTGCTGGAATACGGCGCCTCTATCATCGCGCTGGTCGCAATCTTCAAATCTTTCTTCGGCCACTATCTGGGCACGCTGGAAGGGCTGAACGGCCTGATCCTGAAGTTCGGGTACAAGGGCGATAAGAAGAAAGTCTCGGTGGGCAAACTGAACACCATCAGCATGGTCTTCATCATGGGCTCCACCTGGGTTGTCGCGTATGCCAACCCGAACATTCTGGACCTTATTGAGGCCATGGGAGCACCCATCATCGCTTCTCTGCTGTGTCTGTTGCCGATGTATGCCATCCGCAAAGCCCCGGCAATGGCGAAGTATAAGGGCAGACCCGAGAACATCTTCGTCACCGTTGTCGGTCTGCTGACCATTCTGAACATCGTTTACAAACTGTTCTAAATCAATGCTCAGGAAGAGCGGAGTCACACCATGATTGAGTTTCCGGTTGTACTGGTTATTAACTGCGGTTCGTCCTCTGTTAAGTTTTCAGTGCTCGATGCCAGCAGCTGCTATGCCCTGATGACGGGCATTGCCGACGGTATCAACACTGAAAAAGCCTTTATTTCCGTGAACGGGAGTGAGCCAGCCACACTGGCTCACCATGACTACGAAGGGGCGCTGGCTGCCATCGCCCTGGAGCTGGAGAAGCGTGACCTGATGAGCAGCGTGGCCTTAATTGGCCACCGCATTGCCCACGGCGGTGAACGCTTCAGCGAGTCGACCCTTATCACGGAGCAGGTTATCAATGAGATCCGCCAGGTTTCTTCTCTGGCACCACTGCACAACTACGCCAACTTAAGCGGTGTGGAAGCGGCGGAACGCCTGTTCCCGAACGTTCAGCAGGTGGCGGTGTTTGACACCAGTTTCCATCAGACGCTGCCGCCGCAGGCGTATCTTTACGGGTTGCCGTACCGCTATTTTGAGGAGCTGGGCGTGCGGCGCTACGGTTTTCACGGTACTTCCCACCGCTACGTTGCCGGGCAGGCGCATGCGCTTCTCGGGCTTTCGCCGGACGACAGCGGGTTAGTGATTGCCCACCTGGGTAATGGCGCGTCGATTTGCGCGGTTCGTAATGGCAAAAGCGTCGATACCTCGATGGGGATGACGCCGCTGGAAGGGCTGATGATGGGCACGCGCTGTGGCGACGTGGATTTTGGCGCGATGGCGTGGATTGCCCAGCAAACCGGCCAGTCGTTCGAGGATCTGGAGCGTGTGGTTAACAAAGAATCTGGCTTGCTGGGGATCTCCGGAATTTCCGCCGATCTCAGGACGCTGGAAAAAGCCTGGCGCGAGGGAAATCCGCGGGCGCAGCTGGCGATAAACACCTTTGTGCACCGCATTGCACGGCATATCGCCGGACACGCGGCGTCGCTGCATCGCCTGGACGGGGTGGTGTTTACCGGAGGGATTGGCGAGAACTCTACGCTCATCCGCAGGCTGGTAGCAGAACATCTCAAGGTCTTTGGCCTCATCCTCGACGAGACCCGCAACGCCCTGCCTGGCAGCGCGGGTGAACGCATCATCAGCGCCGATACGTCCCGCGTGGCGTGTGCGGTGATCCCTACCAATGAAGAAAAAATGATCGCGCTGGACGCCCTCCGTCTTGGGAAGGTTACCCCGGCTGCGGCTTACGCCTGACAGAGCGAGAATCTCATGAAAGTAACGATTGATACGCGCGTTGCGCCCTACAGCGACGCATGGGCCGGGTTTCGCGGTGAAGAATGGAAAGACGCCGTTAACGTGCGCGATTTTATTCAGCATAACTACACCCCTTATGAAGGCGACGAAACTTTCCTCGCGCAGGCGACGCCAGCAACGACGGCGCTGTGGCAAAAGGTGATGGTGGGGATTCGCCAGGAAAATGCCACCCACGCCCCGGTGGATTTCGATACCAACATCGCCACCACCATTACCGCTCACGGACCGGGCTATATCGACCGGGAGCTGGAGACCATCGTCGGCCTGCAAACCGATAAGCCGCTCAAGCGCGCCCTGCATCCGTATGGTGGGATCAACATGATCCGCAGCTCGTTCGAAGCCTACGGCCGCGAGATGGATCCGCAGTTCGAATACCTGTTTACCGACCTGCGTAAAACCCATAACCAGGGCGTGTTTGACGTCTACTCGCCGGAGATGATGCGTTGCCGTAAATCGGGCGTACTGACCGGGCTGCCGGACGGCTACGGACGCGGGCGCATCATCGGCGACTACCGCCGCGTGGCGCTGTACGGCATCAGCTATCTGGTGCGTGAGCGTGAACTGCAGTTCGCGGATCTGCAGCCGAGACTGGAACGCGGCGAGGATCTGGAGGCGACGATCCGCCTGCGCGAAGAGCTGGCGGAGCATAAGCGTGCGCTGCTGCAGATCCAGCAGATGGCGGCGAACTACGGCTTTGATATCTCGCGTCCGGCGATGAACGCGCAGGAAGCGGTGCAGTGGCTGTACTTTGCCTACCTGGCCGCAGTGAAATCCCAGAACGGTGGGGCGATGTCGCTGGGGCGTACCGCGTCATTCCTCGATATCTACATTGAACGCGATATGCAGGCCGGACGCCTTAGCGAGGTACAGGCCCAGGAGCTGATCGACCACTTCATCATGAAGATCCGCATGGTGCGTTTCCTGCGTACGCCGGAGTTCGACACGCTCTTCTCTGGCGATCCGATTTGGGCGACAGAGGTGATCGGCGGGATGGGGCTGGACGGCCGCACGCTGGTGACCAAAAACAGCTTCCGCTACCTGCACACGCTGCACACCATGGGGCCTGCGCCAGAGCCAAACCTGACGATCCTGTGGTCTGAACAACTGCCGATCGCGTTCAAGAAATACGCCGCGCAGGTCTCGATTGTCACCTCGTCGCTGCAGTATGAGAACGACGATCTGATGCGTGCCGACTTCAACAGCGACGACTACGCCATTGCCTGCTGCGTCAGCCCGATGGTGATCGGCAAGCAGATGCAGTTCTTTGGTGCCCGCGCCAACCTCGCCAAAACGCTGCTGTATGCGATCAACGGCGGGGTGGATGAGAAGCTGAAGATCCAGGTCGGGCCGAAAACCGCGCCGCTGCTGGACGAGGTGCTGGACTACGACACCGTGATGGCGAGCCTGGATCACTTTATGGACTGGCTGGCGGTACAGTACATCAGCGCGCTGAATCTCATTCACTACATGCATGATAAGTACAGCTACGAAGCCTCGCTGATGGCGCTGCACGATCGGGACGTCTACCGCACCATGGCCTGCGGTATCGCCGGACTGTCGGTGGCCGCCGATTCCCTGTCGGCCATTAAATATGCGACGGTGAAACCGGTGCGCGACCATACCGGTCTGGCGGTCGATTTTGTCATTGAAGGGGTTTATCCGCAGTACGGTAACAACGACGATCGCGTGGACAGCATCGCCTGTGACCTGGTGGAGCGCTTTATGAAGAAGATTCAGGCGTTACCAACCTATCGTAACGCGGTGCCGACCCAGTCGATCCTGACCATCACCTCGAACGTGGTGTACGGCCAGAAGACCGGCAACACGCCAGACGGACGCCGGGGCGGCACGCCGTTTGCGCCGGGTGCCAACCCAATGCACGGACGTGACAGAAAAGGGGCAGTGGCGTCGTTAACCTCGGTTGCCAAGTTGCCGTTCACCTACGCCAAGGATGGGATCTCTTACACTTTCTCCATCGTGCCGCAGGCGCTGGGCAAGGACGAGCTGGTACGCAAAACCAACCTTGTGGGGCTGCTGGACGGGTACTTCCACCATGAAACAGCCATCGAGGGCGGGCAGCATCTGAACGTCAACGTCATGAACCGGGAAATGCTGCTGGATGCCATTGAGCACCCGGAAAATTACCCGAACCTGACGATCCGCGTTTCGGGGTATGCGGTGCGGTTTAATGCCCTGACGCGCGAGCAGCAGCAGGATGTGATTTCAAGGACGTTTACGCAGGCGATGTAATCCAGGCTAAGGCTGGGCCTCCCCTTTGGGGAGGCTTTTAATTTCGTGAATGCCATCACGTTTAGAAAATATCCACCTTATTGAGTATTTCAAAAGCAAATCTTCCTCCAGCATTAGAAAAGCCCTATTTATTTTGTGACTTTTTTCTCCCTCTCTCCGGCTATGATTTTCTCACACTAACAACAAGCACCTGCACTCTCTGACTCGCCATCGCTGGCGAACGGAAACCTATAAAAATTAATCAGTTACCCTACAAAAAAGCGAGTGCCTTATGGATACGGCTACAAACAGCAGTGTGATTGTGAATGATTCCCCCGCGGCTAGGCGGGCGGGAATGCGTGAGAGCGAATGGCGCGAGGCGATCAAGTTCGACAGTACCGATACGGGCTGGGTCATCATGAGTATCGGGATGGCCATCGGCGCGGGGATTGTTTTTCTCCCGGTGCAGGTCGGATTAATGGGGCTGTGGGTCTTTTTGCTCTCGTCCGTGATTGGATATCCGGCGATGTATTTATTCCAGCGCCTGTTTATTAATACGCTGGCGGAATCACCGGAATGCAAAGATTATCCGAGCGTCATTAGCGGATATCTCGGGAAAAACTGGGGCATCTTATTGGGCGCACTCTATTTTGTGATGCTGGTCATCTGGATGTTTGTCTATTCCACCGCCATTACCAACGACAGCGCCTCTTATTTGCAGACCTTTGGCGTTACCGACGGGCTACTCTCAGAAAACCCGTTCTACGGGTTAGTGCTGATCTGTATTCTGGTGGCCATCTCTTCCCGCGGTGAAAAGCTGCTGTTTAAAGTCTCCAGCCTGATGGTGTTGACCAAGCTATTTGTGGTTGCCGCGCTGGGCTTGTCGATGATTGGCCTCTGGCATTTAGCCAACGTAGGCATGCTGCCGCCGATGGGGCTGCTGATTAAAAATGCCATCATTACGCTTCCCTTTACCTTAACCTCCATTCTGTTTATTCAGACCTTAAGCCCGATGGTGATCTCCTACCGTTCACGGGAAAAGTCCGTTGAGGTGGCGCGTCATAAAGCGCTGCGCGCCATGAATATCGCCTTTGGCGTGCTGTTTGTGACGGTATTCTTCTACGCCGTCTCCTTCACGCTGGCGATGGGGCACGATGAAGCGGTAAAAGCCTATGAGCAGAACATCTCTGCCCTGGCGATTGCGGCGCAGTTTATCAGCGGAGAGGGTGCGGGCTGGGTCAAAATCGTCAGCGTGATCCTCAATATCTTTGCTGTTATGACGGCCTTCTTCGGCGTCTATCTTGGCTTTCGCGAGGCCACGCAGGGCATCGTGATGAACATCCTGCGTCGCAAAATGTCGGCAGAGAAAATCAATGAAAACACCGTGCAGCGCGGGATTATGCTGTTCGCCATCCTGCTGGCCTGGAGCGCGATTGTGTTAAACGCGCCGGTGTTGAGCTTCACCTCCATTTGCAGCCCCATCTTCGGCATGGTGGGCTGCCTGATCCCTGCATGGCTGGTCTACAAGGTACCCGCCCTGCATAAATATAAAGGCGTATCACTGGTGATTATCATCATTACCGGGCTGCTGCTTTGTGTTTCTCCTTTCCTCGCATTCTCCTGAGGAGCAATTAAGGTCGTAACGATGTCTGAGCAAACTAACCCTTTATGGAATCATTTTATTCGCGCGGTGCAGGAAGAGGTTAAACCTGCGTTGGGGTGCACTGAACCTATCTCTCTGGCGCTGGCCTGTGCGATAGCCGCTGAGCACCTGCCCGGTGAGGTAACGCGCATTGAAGCATGGGTATCGCCCAATCTGATGAAAAATGGGCTTGGCGTAACGGTACCCGGCACCGGCATGGTCGGGCTACCCATTGCGGCGGCGCTGGGAGCGACGGGCGGGAATGCCCGCGCCGGGCTGGAGGTGCTAAAAGGGGCGTCAGCCGATGCGCTGGAACGCGCCAAAGCCCTGCTCAATGCGGGTCAGGTCCAGGTGAAACTGCAGGTGCCGTGCGAGGAAATCCTCTATTCGCGCGCCTGTGTTTATGCCGGAGAGGCCTCGGCCATGGTGACCATCGCAGGCGGGCATACTCGCGTGGTGGAGGTGGTCTGTGAGGGCGAAACACGCTTCACCCGTGATGAACAGCCGGGAGAGGCGGGTGACGATCCGCTGGAGGTGTTCTCTCACACCACGCTGTCGGCGATCCTCACGTTCGTGGAGCAGGTTCCGTGTGAGGCGATCCGCTTTATTCTGCAGGCGGGGCAGCTTAACGATGCCCTTTCTCGTGAAGGGCTGAGCGGAAAATGGGGGCTGCATATTGGCGCGACGCTGAATAAGCAGCGTACGCGCGGATGGATGGCGAAGGATGTTGGCTCGGACATTGTTATCCGCACCAGCGCGGCCTCTGACGCCCGAATGGGCGGTGCTACGCTTCCGGCAATGAGCAATTCAGGGTCCGGCAATCAGGGGATCACCGCCACCATGCCGGTAGTGGTTGTGGCGGAGCACGTTCAGGCTGATGAGGAACGGCTGGCCAGAGCGCTGATGCTGTCCCATCTTTCGGCGATCTATATCCACGCCCAGCTTCCGCGCCTGTCGGCGCTGTGCGCTGCGACAACCGCAGCGATGGGGGCGGCAGGCGGCATGGCCTGGCTGATGGGGGGAAACTATCAAACGATCGCGATGGCCATCAGCAGCATGATCGGTGACGTCAGTGGGATGATTTGCGACGGCGCTTCAAACAGTTGTGCCATGAAAGTCTCAACCAGCGTCAGCAGCGCCTGGAAAGCGGTGATGATGGCGCTGGATGAGTCTGCCGTGACGGGCAATGAAGGGATTGTGGCGCACGATGTGGAGCAGTCTATCTCTAACCTGTGCGCGTTAGCGTGCCGCTCAATGCAGGCAACGGACCGGCAGATTATTGAGATTATGGCGAGTAAGGTGTAGCGAGTTCAGGTGCTCGATCGGTTCCCTCTCCCTGTGGGAGAGGGTTAGGATGAGGGCATTCTCTACACCGGCAAATCAATCAGCAGCGCACGCAGCGGCGTATCGGCCACCAGCGTAATATTCGCTTCATCACGAATAAACGCCCCGTCGCCGCAGGTGAGCGCCTCTTTCTCTTCCGTGTGCGTTACCGCATGCACCGTACCGTGAATCGATTGCAGGTAGGCGCGCGGGCCATGAAGCTGGAAGCTCGCCTGTTCACCTTTCTTCAGTTCAATATGGTGCAGCCACACCTGCTGACGCAGTTGCAGGCTGCCTTTGCTCCCGTCCGGAGAAGCGATCAGCTGTTGCTTTTCGCTCTGCAGATCGATTTTTTGCACCAGCGGATTTTCCCGCTCAGGGCAGGCATCCAGCCACAGCTGCATGCGGGTCAGCGTTTTGTCTTTGCTGAGATTATGCTCGCTATAGCTAATGCCCGGCTGCGTGGAAATTAACAGCGCTTCGCCAGCCTTTGCCTGGACATGATTGCCCTCGCTATCGCGGTATTCTGCCTCGCCTTCCAGGATCAGGTTCAGGATATCGACTTTCGGATACGTACGCGGCTGGAAGGAGGCGCCCGGGGCGAGCACTTCCTGATTTAACACGCGCAGTGAAGCGTAACCGAGGAGTTTAGGGTCAAAGTAGTGTCCAAAGGAAAAGGTGTAGCGGGCCTGCAGCCAACCGAAATCGGCTTGTCCGCACTGTTTAGCTGTTCTTGTCGTAATCATAAACTTGACCTCTCTTTACACTAAAACAATGGTAAAGGTATGGACGCTTCATTGTTAGCCAGATATTCTGCCCGGTATGTTCAAATTTCCTGAATGAGAACGAGATGGCTAAAGAGAGAGCATTGACGCTTGAGGCGCTTCGCGTCATGGACGCGATTGACAGGCGTGGCAGCTTTGCCGCCGCGGCAGATGAACTGGGGCGCGTTCCGTCTGCGCTCAGCTATACCATGCAAAAGCTGGAGGAAGAGCTGGACGTGGTGCTCTTTGACCGTTCCGGTCATCGAACAAAATTCACGAACGTTGGACGGATGCTGCTGGAACGTGGTCGCGTACTGCTGGAAGCGGCGGATAAACTGACGACGGACGCCGAGGCGCTGGCACGCGGCTGGGAAACCCACCTGACGCTGGTCACTGAGGCTCTGGTGCCTACCGAGGCGTTATTCCCGCTGGTAGACAGGCTGGCAGACAAAGCGAATACGCAGCTTTCAATCATCACCGAGGTGCTGGCAGGCGCGTGGGAGCGTCTGGAGACGGGCAGGGCGGATATCGTGATTGCGCCGGATATGCACTTCCGTTCATCGTCTGAGATCAACTCCCGTAAACTCTACAGCGTGATGAACGTTTACGTCGCCGCGCCAAATCACCCGATTCACCAGGAGCCGGAGCCGCTTTCTGAAGTGACGCGCGTGAAGTACAGGGGCGTGGCGGTTGCGGATACCGCGCGTGAACGTCCGGTGCTAACGGTGCAGTTGCTGGATAAACAGCCGCGTCTGACGGTCACATCGCTGGAAGATAAGCGCCAGGCATTGCTGGCAGGACTGGGCGTGGCGACCATGCCGTATCCGTTTGTTGAAAAAGATATTGCTGAAGGGCGCCTGCGCGTCGTCAGCCCGGAGTACACCAGCGAAGTGGATATCATTATGGCGTGGCGTCGCGACAGCATGGGCGAAGCGAAATCGTGGTGTTTGCGAGAAATTCCAAAGCTCTTTGCGCATCACAACAAATAAAAGAGTAAGCCCGATGTGCCTAAGCGCCATCGGGCATAAATTTACGCGCCGATCTTCGGATCCGGACCAAAGCGGTTTTCACCCGGCGTCCCGCTCTGACAGTTGAAGATTAAAATCACAATCCACCCCACTACCGGGATTAACAGCAGCAGTAACCACCAGGCGGAACGATCCGTGTCGTGAAGCCGGCGGAACTGTACGGCCCAGGACGGCAGAAGAATAAAGATGGCATAAATCGATGTAAGGACGCCTTCCCCACTCGCCCACTCCCAGCCCAGAATTTTATCCACGATGCTCAGCACCAGAGCAAAAATGAAGTTCACCAGAATGAACATCCAGTACTCTTTGCGGCGCGCGCGGCCACCAAATCCAATGTAGTTGCGCAGTACGTTTAAATACCAATCCATTTCCTTGCCTCATTTATCAGTCAATCACTTGTTTTCTAAGCGATCGAGGTAAGGATAGATGGAGATTGTGAATTAAAAAAGGGCATCTCACGATGCCCTTAATATTTATCCAAAACGAACGTCGCGCCCGTGGGGTTCATTCAGATCCTGCCACGGCCCGATGGAGATAATACCCGTCGGGTTAATGGTTTTGTGGCTGCGGAAATAGTGGGTGCGGATATGGTCAAAATCGACCGTTTCGGCAATTCCCGGCATCTGGTAGATGTCGCGCAGGAAACCATACAAGTTCAGATAATCGCTGATGCGGTGTTTGTCACACTTAAAGTGGGTGACATAGACCGGATCAAAACGAACCAGCGTCGTCCACAGGCGGATATCCGCTTCCGTCAGACGATCGCCCGTCAAATAGCGGTGCTGGCCGAGGATCTGCTCCAGACGCTCAAGAGATTCAAAGACTTTTCCAACCGCTTCGTCGTAGGCTTCCTGGCTGGTGGCAAAACCGGCCTTGTAAACGCCGTTATTAACGTTGTCGTAAATCCAGCTGTTCAGCTCATCGATTTTGTCTCGCAGCTCAACCGGATAGTAATCCCCGGCGCGCGCGCCATGGGCGTCGAAGGCGGTGTTGAACATGCGGATGATCTCCGCAGACTCATTGCTGACAATCGTCTGGTTTTTCTTATCCCACAGAACCGGTACGGTGACGCGCCCGGTGTAGTGCGGGTCGGCGCGCAGATAAAGCTGGTAGAGGAAATCGTGATGATACAGTTCATCACCCGTCGCAGCAGGGAAATCACGGTCGAACGTCCAGCCGTTTTCCAGCATTAGCGGGTTCACCACCGACACCGGAATTAAGGATTCGAGGCCTTTCAGCTTGCGCACAATCAGCGTGCGGTGCGCCCATGGGCAGGCGAGGGAAACATAGAGGTGATAACGATCTTTCTCGGCCGCAAAGCCACCTTCGCCACTCGGGCCGGCAGCACCATCGGCGGTAAGCCAGTTACGGAAGGCCGAAACAGAGCGCTTGAAGCGTCCACCGGTGGATTTGGTGTCATACCAGACATCCTGCCAGACGCCGTCTACGAGTTGTCCCATTTTTTTCTCCTCCGTCAGATAGCAAAAGCGAGGAGAGGTCTCCTCGCTTTGTGTTTATTCAGTATAGCGTGCTTACCATTTCTTATTCAGAACGCGGTCGATGCTGTATGCGCCCGGGCCGGTGACAGCCAGCAGCAGGAAGCCACCCGCGATGGTCAGGTTTTTCATGAACATCAGGGAGTTCACGCCTTCAGCAAAGTTGCTGTGGAAGATGAACGCCGTCAGTAGGGTGAAGCCCGCAGTAAACAGCGCGGTGGTACGGGTCAGGAAGCCGAACAGTACCGCCAGGCCGCCGCCGAACTCAAGCAGAATGGTCAGTGGCAGCATGAAGCCCGGAACGCCCATGGCTTCCATATACTGCTGGGTACCCGCATAACCGGTGATTTTGCCCCAACCTGCAACGATGAACAGAATTGGCATCAGAATACGTGCTACCAGTACACCAACATCTTCTAATTTTTTCATTTTACTCTCCAGGAAACCACATCAGCGGCTGAACATTATTTGTCTGCAAATTCGGGTAGATACCGCGTCTTTGCTGTCGATGGAGAGCATCATAAACGTGACGGTTGGCGATTGTTAGCAAGGAAAACTGTCAATCTTTTTCAAAGATATTGAGTAAGGGCAGGAGCGCGCTGGTGCCCTCACCCCAACCCTCTCCCACAGGGCTGAGGGATCCCCAGTAATATGGTCATGCCACCATGACCATATTACTGTACTCTTTTCCCAGCTTTTTCATCTCGTTA
>NZ_JBMKJG010000014.1:0-147749 GCF_049237765.1 Enterobacter cloacae complex sp. SHL021
AGAAAGGCAGTGTTTACACTGGCACTATCAGGCAAGCAGCATCAGGCACAGACGGGTGCTGTCATACCTGAGTCTGGCAGAAGAAGTCATCCGGCTTGAGCCCGGGAAAGTAAGACGCCTGAATATAGTTAACGAGATGAAAAAGCTGGGAAAAGAGTACAGTAATATGGTCATGGTGGCATGACCATATTACTGGGGATCCCTCAGCCCACAGGGAGAGGGGAAAAAACAACCGCACAAAACCAACTATCCTTTCCCGCTTTTTTTCTAAAAACGAATCGTTATTAGCGATTCGTTTTAATTCCTTTATCAAAATTCCCGCGCCGGAAATACTGCCCTCATAACAACAAGGGGAGCAGACAGGATGGCAATTTCATCGCGAATTACATTACTCGGCGCGCTGGCGCTGTGGGCATTTCAGGCGCAGGCGGTGGATGTCACCGTCGCGTATCAAACCTCCGCAGAGCCTGCGAAAGTCGCGCAGGCGGATAACACCTTTGCCAAAGAGAGCGGCGCAAACGTCGACTGGCGTAAGTTCGACAGCGGGGCGGCCGTGGTGCGTGCGCTTGCGTCCGGCGACGTGCAGATTGGTAATATCGGCTCCAGCCCGCTGGCGGTAGCGGCCAGCCAGCAGGTGCCGATTGAAGTTTTCCTCCTCGCTTCACAGCTGGGCAACTCCGAAGCGCTGGTGGTGAAGAAAAACATCACCAAACCGGAAGACCTGATCGGCAAGCGCATCGCCGTGCCGTTCATTTCGACCACTCACTACAGCCTGCTGGCGGCGCTGAAACACTGGGGCATCAAGCCAGGCCAGGTGCAAATCATTAATCTGCAGCCACCGGCGATTATTGCGGCCTGGCAGCGCGGCGATATTGATGGCGCATACGTCTGGGCACCGGCCGTCAATGAGCTGGAAAAAGACGGCACCGTGCTGACCGACTCCGAAAAAGTGGGCCAGTGGGGCGCGCCAACGCTTGACGTGTGGGTGGTGCGCAAAGATTTTGCCGAGAAACATCCTGAGGTCGTGAAGGCCTTTGCCAAAAGCGCCATCGACGCTCAGCAGCCCTATATCAGCAACCCGGATGCATGGCTGAAGCAGCCTGCCAATCTCGAAAAACTGTCCCGTCTGAGCGGCGTGCCGCAAGCGGACGTTCCGGGGCTGGTGAAAGGGAATACCTATCTCACGCCTGCCCAGCAGGTACAACAGCTGACCGGGCCGGTAAACAAAGCGATTGTCGATACCGCCACGTTCCTGAAAGAGCAGGGCAAAGTGCCGGCGGTGGCGGCGGACTACAGCCAGTACGTGACCGATCGCTTTGTGAAATAAGGGGGCTGCGATGCTGACTATTACAAATCTGTCTGCTGATTACGGTGGCAAACCGGCCCTGGAGAACATCAACCTGACGCTGGAGAGCGGTGAGCTGCTGGTTGTGCTTGGCCCGTCCGGGTGCGGGAAAACCACGCTGCTGAATCTGATTGCCGGGTTTGTGCCATATCAGCATGGCTCCATTCAACTGGAAGGGAAAAAAGTGGAAGGCCCGGGCGCTGAGCGTGGGGTGGTCTTTCAGAATGAAGGTCTGCTTCCCTGGCGCAACGTGCAGGAAAACGTGGCGTTTGGGTTGCAGCTGGTGGGCGTAAGCCGCGAGCAACGGCTGGCAACAGCACGGGACATGCTCAAAAAGGTCGGTCTTGAAGGGGCTGAAAAACGGTTTATCTGGCAGCTTTCCGGCGGCCAGCGTCAGCGGGTTGGTATTGCCCGCGCGCTGGCGGCCAATCCGCAGCTTTTGCTGCTGGATGAGCCGTTCGGGGCGCTGGATGCCTTTACCCGCGAGCAGATGCAAACCCTGCTTTTACGCCTGTGGCATGAAACGGGTAAACAGGTGCTGCTGATCACCCACGATATCGAAGAGGCGGTGTTTATGGCGACCGAGCTGGTGCTGTTGTCCCCTGGCCCGGGGCGCGTGCTGGAGCGGCTGCCGCTTGAGTTTGCCCGTCGCTATGTCGCGGGGGAGCCGGTGCGCAGCATCAAATCCGATCCGCGGTTTATTGAACAGCGTGAATACGTCTTAAGCCGTGTGTTTGAACAACGGGAGGCCTTCTCATGAGCATCGTCTTCAGCGAGAAAACGCGACGCGCGCGCCCGGTCTTACGCTGGCCTTTCTCGCGCCAGATAACACTCAGTGTCGGCACGCTGCTGGTGCTGCTGGCGGTGTGGTGGCTGGTTGCCGCGCAGGCATGGATCAGCCCGCTGTTTCTGCCGCCGCCGGGGCAGGTGCTGGCAAAACTCATCACCATTGCCGGGCCGCAGGGCTTTATGGACGCTACGCTCTGGCAGCACTTAGGTGCAAGCCTGGCGCGCATTCTGGTGGCGCTACTGGCGGCGGTGATAATCGGCATTCCGGTCGGGATCGCGATGGGCTTAAGCCCGACGGTGCGCGGCATCCTCGACCCGCTGATTGAGCTTTACCGTCCGGTGCCGCCGCTGGCCTATCTGCCGCTGATGGTGATCTGGTTCGGCATCGGTGAAACGTCAAAAATCCTGCTGATTTATCTGGCGATTTTCGCCCCGGTTGCCATGTCGGCTCTGGCGGGCGTCAAAAGCGCTCAGCAGGTGCGGATCCGCGCGGCGCAATCACTGGGAGCCAGCCGGACACAGGTGCTGCTGTTCGTGATTTTACCGGGCGCACTGCCGGAGATTTTAACCGGATTACGCATCGGCCTTGGCGTGGGCTGGTCAACGCTGGTGGCGGCAGAGCTGATCGCCGCCACCCGAGGGTTAGGGTTTATGGTGCAGTCGGCGGGGGAGTTTCTGGCGACTGACGTGGTACTGGCCGGGATTGCGGTTATCGCCGTGATCGCCTTTGGATTAGAACTGGGGCTGCGCGCGCTGCAGCGTCGTCTGACGCCCTGGCATGGAGAAATACAATGAGTGAACGTCTGACCATTACCCCGCTGGGGCCATATATTGGTGCGCAGGTGTCGGGCCTGGATGTGACCCGTCCGCTGAGCGATAACCAGTTTGAGCAGCTTTATCATGCGGTGCTGCGCCATCAGGTGGTATTCCTGCGCGAACAGGCAATCACCCCGCA
This sequence comes from Enterobacter cloacae complex sp. SHL021, assembly GCF_049237765.1. Taxonomy (NCBI): domain Bacteria; kingdom Pseudomonadati; phylum Pseudomonadota; class Gammaproteobacteria; order Enterobacterales; family Enterobacteriaceae; genus Enterobacter; species Enterobacter cloacae complex sp. SHL021. Next base: position 3,090 of record NZ_JBMKJG010000014.1, read on the forward strand.
GCAGCAGCGCGCCCTGGCACTGCGCTTTGGCGATCTGCATATCCATCCGGTTTATCCGCATGCGGAAGGGGTGGAGGAGATTATTGTGCTCGACACGCATAACGATAACCCGCCGGACAACGACAACTGGCACACGGATGTGACGTTTATCGAGACGCCACCTGCAGGGGCGATTCTTTCGGCGAAGCTGCTGCCGGAGACGGGCGGCGATACGCTGTGGGCCAGCGGCATTGCGGCCTTTGAGGCGCTATCCGCACCCTTCCGTACCCTGCTGAGCGGCCTGCGGGCGGAGCATGACTTCAAAAAATCGTTCCAGGAGTACAAGTACCGCAAAACAGAAGCGGAGCATCAGCGCTGGCAGGAGGCGGTTGCGAAACATCCGCCGCTGCTGCATCCGGTCGTGCGCACCCATCCGGTAACCGGCAAGCAGGCGCTGTTTGTGAATGAGGGATTCACGACGCGGATTGTGGACGTGACGGAAAAAGAGAGCGAGGCGCTGTTACGTTTCCTGTTTGCGCATATCACCAAACCGGAGTTTCAGGTGCGCTGGCGCTGGCAGGAGAACGATCTGGCGATCTGGGATAACCGCGTGACGCAGCACTATGCGAATGCGGATTATCTGCCACAGCGTCGGATTATGCAGCGGGCGACAATTTTGGGGGATAAGCCGTTTTACCGTCCTTGAACCATCGCACCCGTAGGCCGGGTAAGGCGTAGCCGCCACCCGGCAAATGTGCACCGTTCTTGCCGGGTGGCGCTGCGCTTACCCGGCCTACAAAAAACCGCACAGTTAAAGGTGCGCCTCAATATACCGCTGATAGCGGTTTGCCTTGAGGTAGCACAAGTCCACCAGCACCAGCCCGTCGATGCAGTTGTTGAACGCCGGATCGCTGCCAAAATCGATAAACTGCACGCCGCCGGGTTCACACAGCTCGGAATACTGTTTGTAGAGCGGTGGAATACCGCACCCCAGATTACCGAGCAGGGATTTCAGCTTCGTCAGGTCATCCACGTAATCGACCCCGCCAAACTGCGCCAACACGTCCGGCAGGGAGGCCGGATAAGGCTGACGTGACGCGGCTAAGGGATGTGTCGCCGGGAACCAGAGGCGGTAAAACGCCACCAGCAGATCCCGTGCGGCAGGCGGTAAGCCACCGGAAATCGAGACCGGGCCAAAGAGGTAGCGGTAGTGCGGATAACGTGCCAGATAGGCGCCAATACCGGACCACAGATAGTCCAGACCGCGACGACCCCAGTAGCGTGGTTGAATAAAGCTGCGCCCCAGTTCAATACCGTGTTCCAGCACGTCCTGCATTTTATCGTCGTAGTGGAACAGACTGTAGCTATAAAGCCCTTCCAGACCGCGTTGCTCGACCTGTCTGGCAGTGGGCATAAAGCGATAGGCGCCGACGATCTCCAGATCGTCTTCATCCCACAGGATCAGGTGCAGATAGTCATCGTCGTAACTGTCGGTGTCCCGACGTTTACCGCTCCCTTCCTCCACGGCGCGAAACGCGATCTCGCGCAGGCGTCCCAGCTCGCGCAGCAGGGGAGCCTCTTCCTGCCCGTTGCGTTGCCATAGATAAATGGTTTTGCCATCGCTGGTTTTGCCCAGACATTCGGCCTGGGCCAGCTCGCGCTTCAGCGTGGCCCGGTCTTCCGGACGGGCAATGGCGCATTGGGTTTTAAAGACGCCAGGCACTCCCTTGCCAAGACGTATCACGTGCTGACGGCACTGCTCGGCCATCTCACGCGATGAAAGGGTTGTGCTATACCAGTGATGCCAGGCTATCTGCTGGCCGATCTTTATCGGTAGCTGGCTGTGGCGGCGGCGGAACATCTGCTGCATCAGCAAGAGCATCGATACGGTGGGGGACACCAGCGTGCTGGCATAAAAGAGCAGGCTGTTGTGTGCCTGAATATGCACCGGCAGCAGCGGTACGCGCAGCTTACTGGCGAGTTTAATAAAGCCGGGGTGCCATTTTTTATCGCGGATCCCTTTGCGCGTAGGACGGGACACTTCTCCCGCCGGGAAGAAGATCAGCACCCCTGCGTTTTGCAGATGCTGTTCCATCTGCATCAGGGACGTTTTTGCCGTTCTGCCGCCCATATTGTCCACCGGAATAAACAGTGAGCTAAGCGGTTCAAGGTGGGTCAGCATCCGGTTAGTGACGACTTTCACATCCCGCCGTACACGGGAAACGGCATACATCAGCGCCAGCCCGTCCAGCGTTCCGGTTGGGTGGTTGGCAATAATGACCAGCGGGCCATGTTCAGGGATTTGTTCGAGATCGCGGGCGGAAACGGTGCAGAGTATATCGAGGTGCTCCAGAACCTGCTCCACCATATCCAGGCCTTTCAGATGGCGGTGTGTCGCGGCAAATTGCTGGAATTCTTCTTCGTAGAACAGTCTTTTTAACAGACTTTTTTGCCAGGGTGCAGGCCTCGCCTGAGGCCAAAGGTCGTCGAGAACGCTATCGAGACTAAACATGGTTACTCCTCCTGCCGTCTTGCTCAGACAGTAGAAGGGAGAGATGTCGGTTGTATTGCAGTTTGGTGAAGATTAGCGCAGAGAGGAGGCCGGGTAAGGCGAAGCCACCACCCGGCGCTAAAGCGGATTAACGCAGAATTTTCTTCTCGGCCAGATCCAGCGCAAAGTAGCTGAAGATCAGATCCGCGCCAGCACGTTTGATCGCGCCCAGGCTTTCCAGGATCACTTTCTCTTCGTCGATGGCACCCGCCTGCGCGGCGAATTTGATCATCGCGTACTCGCCGCTCACCTGGTATGCACCCAGCGGCAGCTCGGTGCGCTCGCGAATGTCGCGCAGAATATCCAGATATGCGCCAGCTGGTTTCACCATCAGGCAATCTGCGCCCTGGGCTTCATCCAGCAGCGATTCACGGATGGCTTCACGGCGGTTCAGCGGGTTCATCTGATAGGTTTTGCGATCGCCCTTCAGCGCAGTACCGGCCGCTTCACGGAACGGACCGTAGAACGAAGAGGCAAACTTGGTGGAGTAGGACATGATGGCGGTATCGGTGAATCCGGCCGCATCAAGCGCCTGGCGGATCGCCTGAACCTGCCCGTCCATGGCAGCGGAAGGTGCGATGAAATCCGCACCGGCTGCTGCAGCTACCACCGCCTGCTTGCCGAGATTCAGCAAAGTGGCGTCATTATCGACACCGTGATCGCACAGCACACCGCAGTGGCCATGAGAGGTATATTCACAGAAACAGGTGTCTGACATGACGATCATTTCCGGCACGGTCTCTTTGCAGATCCGCGACATCCGGGCGACCAGACCGTCCTCTTTCCAGGCATCGCTGCCAGTAGCGTCAGTGTGGTGGGAGATGCCAAAGGTCATCACCGAGCGGATCCCCGCGTTGGCGATACGTTCGATTTCACGTGCCAGATATTTTTCCGGAATGCGCATCACGCCTGGCATGGCGTCGATGGCTTTGTAGTCATCGATCTCTTCTTCAACAAAAATCGGCAACACCAGATCGTTTAAGGTCAGTGTTGTCTCTTCAAACATAGCGCGCAGTGCAGGTGACTTGCGCAGACGACGGGGACGAGCAATTAAATCGGTCATGATATGCCTGACGTTTGTGGAACAAAGAGGCTAGTGTACATGAAAGTGGGGGAGAGGGTTTTACGAAAGTAGGCTTTTTGTTAATGCAAAATGGGGTTTGCGATGTTTCACATGGTCAATATATATAACCAGCGTCAGCCTGTTTTTCAAACGCTCGAGATATTGGTGCGATTTCTAAATTGAAGTAAATATATCATTAATAATGATCTATTATTCTTTATTATATTTTCTATATTTATGTCAGATGATTTTAATTCGCTGTTTTTATAGTGTTTATTTATAATTTTTAATGTCGTTGCATTTTTTTCATGTTATTAGTCTGGATACGGACTTAATGGAATCATTCATTGAACCTTTTCGAAATGAAAATGCATAATTCCCTCCGCAATACAATGTTGCCAAATGATTTGATGGACAAACTTGCTTACGTCCCTGAGGAGGGATGACCCAATGCAAACATGGAAAAAGAAACTGGTTGTATCACAACTTGCATTAGCCTGCACCCTGGCTATCGCTTCTCAGGCCAATGCGAAAGATATTTCTGGTGCCACATATAATACCTTCGGATATGATAATTCAGCATCAACACCCTGGTATTATGGCTACGCTGACTGGGATTACTCGGATGCCACCCACGACGGTGATATTTATCCGGTGATTAATAAGTCAACGGTGAACGGTGTTATTTCGACGTACTACCTTGACGATGGTGTCAATGGAAGAGCGAATGCGCTGAGCATTTCTAACAGCACCATTAATGGCATGATCACCTCAAAGTGCATGACCACCACGTGTGCTGATGGGGTTGATACGGACGGCACGACCCATACGCAGTACGATCGTTTTAGCCTGACCGTCGATCACTCCACCATTAACGATACCTATGAGCATTATGCGTATGATGTTCTGAATGGTGACAACACCGAAACCCACTATCTGGATACCTATGGACTGGGGAATGCGATTACGCTGGATGTGGAATCGGATATTGTTATCCAGAACAACTCTCACGTTGCAGGTATTACGCTGACTCAGGGTTACCATGAGCTGGACAATACCCCGTATGACGGCGTTGAAGGCGTTGCGGATAGCAGTAATGTCTTTACTAACACCCTGGTGGTCAAAGACTCTGTTCTGACCTCTGGCGCATACAGCGATCTGGGTACCAGCGGGTTCTATGGTCAAACCGCGAAGCCGAGCGACTACGGTGAAACCAACGCGACCGGCGCAGATGACGCGGCACTGATCGTCGCGGCCAGCGCGTCTGACAACGCCATGCAAACCACCGCTACCTTCGATCACTCTACCGTTACCGGCGATATCCTGTTCTCCAGCACCTTCGACAATAACTTCTACGAGAATGGCGACCCGGCAACCGATACCACCGAAGACGGTGTGTATAACCCAACCACCAACGGCTGGGATGGTACCGATAAGCTGGATGTCACACTGACCAACGGCAGCAAATGGGTTGGCGCTGCACAATCCAGCGTTGAAGCGATCGGCACCGCGCAGATGTATGGTGAGGGTTACAGCAGTGTTGACTGGAGAACCCTGTCGCCAAACAGCATCTGGCCTGATTCCACCTACGACACCAACGGTCACGTTGCAGGTGAAGAGGTATACCAGAGCGGTCTGTTCAACGTCACCCTGAACAACGGTTCAGAGTGGGATACCCGCAAACTGTCTAACATCGACACGCTGGCAGTGAATAACCAGTCGCAGGTCAATGTTGAAAACTCTGGCCTGCTGGCGGATTCCATCACCCTGACCAACGCCTCTACCCTGAATATTGGCGACAGCGGTGCAGTGGCGACAGACAGCCTGTATCTGGACAGCTATAGCCGTGCCGCGCTGACGGAAGAAACGGCTGAACTGTATGCCAACACCATCACCGTCGACAACGGTGCGGAACTGGCACTGGGCCTGGGTCAGGTGGACACGCACAACATGGTGCTGACCGATGGCGGTGTGCTGAACGTTGCCAGCCGTGACTACGTGCTGAACAGCGATCTGAACAACGCCCGCTTTATCACCAACGACAAGAGCAAAGCAGATTACGACTATGGCGTCGTGGCGCTTAACTCAGACGGTCATCTGGCGGTGAACGGTGATGTGGCAGGTAACTACACCGTGCGTATCGACGATGCGACCGGCGCCGGTTCTGTTGCTGATTATAAAAACAAAGAGATCATCCGCGTTTATGACAATAACGCAGACACTGCGGCCCGCTTTACGGCAGCAAACAAAGCCGATTTAGGTGCCTATACCTACCAGGCGCAGCAGAAGGGTGACACGGTTGTTCTGCAGCAGAAAGCGCTGACTGACTACGCCAATATGGCGCTGAGCATTCCGTCAGCGAATACCAATATCTGGGATCTGCAGCAGGATACCGTTGGAACCCGTCTGACTAACAGCCGTCACGGTCTGGCCGATAACGGTGGGGCGTGGGTGAGCTACTTCGGCGGCAACTTTGACGCTGACAATGGCGTTATCAGCTACGATCAGGACGTAAGCGGGATTATGGTTGGTCTGGATACACAGATTGACGGTAACAACGCGAAGTGGATCGTTGGTGGCGCGGCAGGTTTCGCGAAGGGGGATATCAGCGATCGTACCGGTCAGGTTGATCAGGATAGCCAGACGGCGATGATCTATGCCTCTGCGAAGTTTGCCAACGATGTCTTCCTCGACAGCTCCCTGAGCTACACCCGCTTCAATAACGATCTCTCCGCGACCATGAGTAACGGTCAGTACGTGGACGGTAATACCACGACAGATGCGGTTGGTTTCGGTATGAAACTGGGTTATGACTGGAAACCAAACCTGTCCGGCTACGTCACGCCTTATGCGGCAGTGTCTGGGCTGTTCCAGTCGGGTGACGACTACCGCTTGAGCAATGACATGCGAATTGATGGCCAGTCTTACGACAGCCTGCGCTATGAACTCGGTGTCGACGCAGGGTATACCTTCAACTACGGCGGCGATCAGGCTCTGACGCCATACGTCAAACTGGCGTATGTGTATGACGATGCTGATAACAATGCGAACGTGAATGGCGACAGCATTGACAACGGCGTTGAAGGCTCTGCGGTGCGTGTGGGTCTGGGCACACAGTTCAGCTTCACCAAAAACTTCAGTGCATACACGGATGCCACTTACCTGGGCGGCGGTGACGTTGACCAGAACTGGGGCGCCAATTTGGGTGTGAAATATACCTGGTAAAGTATAAAAGCGGGGGAATATATCCCCCGCTTTGTCATCTAAAAAAAATAATATTGAACCGACAAATACGGATGTCCAGAGGTCTGCATGAAAGTTAATGCGAAACCACTTTCTGAATTAAGCCGGCTCGAACAGTGTTTGAAAGTAGCCAGTACCCCATTTAAATCTGCTCCCCAGCAGATTATTTCAAATGATGATAATGATGAACCCAGCACCTTTGTATTACAGACCGGCGTTATTGAAATCTATCGCCGTTCAGACGAGTTGCTGATTGGCATTGCCACCGCGCCCTTTATTCTGGGGCTGACTGCAGGCATGCTTGATTACAGCAAGGAATATCGGGTCGTTGCCAAAAATCCGTGCACAGGCTTTTATTTACCTGCTTCGACCTCTCTGCAGCTTATTCAGCAAAGTTCTCTCTGGAAAGAAGCTTTCTGCTGGCTGTCCTGGATTAAATCCATTCTGGAAAAGCGGGACAGGCAACTGGTAGGAAATAACTCCTATCACCAAATCCGCGCCATGCTGCTGAATATGGCCGAATGGGATGAAACCCTGCGCTCAAAAATTGGTGTGATGAATCATATTCAACAAAGCACGCGCATTTCGCGTTCGGTCGTGGCAGAGGTACTCGCTGCGCTTCGACAGGGGAACTACATCAATATGAGCCGGGGCAAACTGGTTAGCATCAACCGTTTGCCCACGGAATATTAAGGCTGGAAGGAGGCGGTAAGCACCTGGGCTTTATTGGCGCTGAGCTCAGCCACTAAGTTATTGATCCCATCGCTCATATTGACGAAACGGGTATTTGGCGAGCGGGTGACCACCACAAAAGCGCCCACGTTGGACTGGGGGATCATTGCCATATAGGTAATGAATCCTCCACCACCCCCCGTTTTCTGAATAATGCCCGGACGGCCATTTTTAGGTGCCATATATACCCAGCCCAGACCGAGGGCGTCGGCTTTGCCCGGCACGTCCATACCGATCACGCGGTGCAACTGGCTGCGCTGGTAAATCAGCGTCTGCATACGGTCGGCCTGATGGCTGCGTGAGTAGAAGTCTGATGAAAGGAACTGCTGCATCCAGCGCATCATATCGCCAGGGGTGGAATAAACCCCGCCGCTGCCGATGGCTGCCAGCGTGTTGTTACACGGGCTGGCACCTTTTTCGGCGACCATCAGACGGCGGCACTGATCCGGTGATGGGGTGAAGGTGGTGTCCTTCATGCCCAGCGGGCGCGTGATCTGCTCTTCAAACAGCTGCGTATACGGTTTGCCCGCTGCCGTCGACAGCGCATCGGCCAGCAGGTCAAACGCCAGGTTGGAGTAAGAGGCCTGAGAACCGGGCGCGGACTTCAACGTGGCTTTGCTCAGGTAGTTCCAGCGCTGTTCACGCGTTGGCCAGACAAAAACGTCGCGATGCGCCGCACCCCCTGGCTGCTCGCGAGGCAGGGCGCTGGTATGCGTTGCCAGGTTGACCAGCCTTATCGGCGTTCCCTGATACGTCGGGACACGTGCGCCCGGCGGAGCATACTTGCTGAGCGGATCGTCGAGTTTCACCACGCCCTGGTCCAGCAATTTCACCAGCATTTCGCTGGTCATCAGCTTGGTCAGGGACGCGATGCGGATGACGGAATCCAGCTGCGGATGAACATTATTACCGGGACGCGTTTCACCGAAACTGCGAAACACGCGCTGATTACCGTCGATGACGACCATCGCCATTCCCGTCGCGCCGCTGCCGTAATAAATCAGGTTCTCGTAGCGATCGGCAATATCCGATGCCAGAACGGGCGCCGTCAGCGGTTGGGCTGCCTGGGCGGTTGAGAAGCTCACCGCACACAGCGCGGCGAAAAAGAGCAGACAACGTTTCAACGAAAAGCATCCATAGTGTGAATGAGGAAAGTAATGGGTATTTATACTACTAAACCGTACGGTGCAATGCCCCGAATTACATAACGATAACCAGAAAAACGTAACTGCGAGTAAATCAGAAGAATTTACTTACCGTCAGTCTCCCATTTTGTGACATCGGCCTTATGATAGAGGGCTGTGTTACTCAATCTTGCGGAGAAGGGTATGTCCGGAAAGCGTGTGGTTATGGTTGTCGATATGCAGCAAGGGGTGTTCGAAACGCCTCGTCATCAGCGTGAAAAATGTGTTTCATTGATCAATCATCTTACGCAGGCAGCCGATCGGGTGATTTTTATTCAGCATACCGAGCCCGGCTGTCTGGAAGAGGGCAGTGACGGGTTTGCCTTGCTGCCTGAACTGCATCAGCCTGCTGATGCCCTTTACGTGACCAAGACGGCCTGCGATGCATTCTATAACACCACGCTTGAGGCACTGCTCCGCGAGCAGGGGATCCGGGAGTTTGTCATCTGCGGCTGCGCCACCGATTACTGTGTCGATGCCACGTTCAAGAATGGCGTCAGCCGGGGCTACCACATCACCGTGGCGGAGGATGCGCATACCACCGCGAATCGCCCGGCGGCCGAAGCCCGCATTCTGATTAACCACTACAACGACGTCTGGCGCAACTTCATTGCGCCCGCAAACCCGCCCGCGGTGAAACGCACCGAAACAATTCTTGAAAACTGGAAAGCGAACTAATAATAAACCCTCGGGTCTGACCTTTTTGCCTGCGCCAGGCGCCTGGCCCAGGCAAGATTTTCGTGTGGTGATGTGTTGAGCACAGCAACAGCCATAACAACAAGAAGGATGTATCATGTTTAAGTCTTTTTTCCCAAAGCCGGGGCCATTTTTCCTGTCGGCATTTATTTGGGCACTGATCGCTGTCATTTTCTGGCAGGCCGGCGGCGGAGCGTGGTTGACGCGTATCACGGGCGCGACGGGCGAGGTTCCCATTAGCGCGGCGCGTTTCTGGTCGCTGAGCTATCTGCTGTTTTATGCCTACTACATGGTCTGCGTAGGGCTCTTTGCCCTGTTCTGGTTTGTCTATTCGCCACATCGCTGGCAGTACTGGTCGATTCTGGGCACGTCGCTGATCATCTTTGTCACCTGGTTTCTGGTGGAAGTGGGGGTGGCGGTTAACGCCTGGTATGCCCCGTTCTACGATCTGATCCAGAGTGCGCTGAGTTCACCGCATAAGGTGACTATCAATCAGTTCTACCATGAAGTTGGCATCTTCCTCGGTATTGCCCTTATTGCGGTGGTGATTGGCGTCATGAACAATTTCTTCGTCAGCCACTACGTCTTCCGCTGGCGTACCGCGATGAACGAACATTATATGGCGCACTGGCAACACCTGCGTCATATCGAAGGCGCCGCACAGCGTGTGCAGGAAGACACCATGCGTTTCGCCTCGACCCTTGAAGACATGGGCGTGAGTTTTATCAATGCCATTATGACCCTGATTGCCTTCCTGCCGGTGCTGGTGACGCTCTCGGCGCACGTGCCAGACCTGCCGATTGTTGGTCATCTGCCGTATGGCCTGGTGATTGCCGCTATTGTCTGGTCATTAATGGGAACGGGGTTGCTGGCCGTGGTGGGGATCAAGCTGCCTGGGCTGGAGTTTAAAAATCAGCGCGTCGAAGCGGCGTATCGTAAAGAGCTGGTGTATGGTGAAGATGACGCCAACCGCGCCTCGCCGCCAACCGTACGTGAACTGTTTGGCGCCGTGCGTCGCAACTATTTCCGTCTTTACTTCCACTATATGTACTTCAACATTGCGCGCATTTTGTATCTGCAGGTGGATAACGTTTTCGGTTTGTTCCTGCTGTTCCCGTCCATTGTTGCGGGTACGATAACGCTGGGTCTGATGACACAGATCACCAACGTATTTGGTCAGGTTCGCGGGTCGTTCCAGTATCTGATTAGCTCCTGGACCACGCTGGTGGAACTGATGTCCATCTACAAACGTCTGCGCAGCTTTGAACGCGAGCTGGACGATCGGGATCTGCAGGAAGTCACCAATACATTTAGCTAAAACAGGGAATTGCTATGTCTTTTGCCGTACCACGTACATTATCGCTCTCTTTACTCGCCGCACTCGTGCTGGCGGGGTGTGCCGAAAAAGGGGCCGCCCCGCTTAAAAAAGGTGAGAAACCTGTAGATGTGGCGAGCGTGGTGCGGCAAAAAATGCCCTCTACGGTGAAAGACCGCAATGCGTGGGCCGAGGCATTAGCGAAGACCTTTGAAAGTCAGAAAATTGCCCCTACCGAGGAGAATATCTGCTCGGTACTGGCAGTGGCGCAGCAGGAGTCAATGTACCAGTCAGACCCGGTGGTGCCGGGGCTGAACAAAATTGCCTGGAAAGAGATCGACCGTCGCGCGGAATCGATGCATATCCCGGTGTTCCTAGTGCATACCGCCCTTAAAATCACCTCGCCAAACGGCAAAAGCTACAGCGATCGGCTGGACACGGTGAAAACCGAGAGACAGCTGAGCGCCATTTTTGATGATTTCATCAATATGGTGCCGATGGGGCAGAAACTGTTCGGCTCGCTTAACCCGGTGCACACCGGCGGCCCGATGCAGGTCAGCATTGCGTTTGCCGAGCAGCATACGGACGGTTATCCGTGGAAAATCGACGGGACGGTGCGCCAGGAAGTCTTCTCCCTGCGTGGCGGACTGTGGTTTGGCACGTACCATCTGCTGAACTATCCGGCGAGCTACAGCGAGCCGTTGTACCGCTTTGCTGACTTTAACGCGGGCTGGTATGCCAGCCGAAACGCGGCGTTTCAGAGTGCGGTCAGCCGTGCCAGCGGGGTGAAACTGGCGCTGGACGGCGATCTCATCGCCTACGGCAGCAGCAAGGCGGGCACTACGGAACTGGCGGTGCGCAAACTGGCAACAACGCTTGGCATGAGCGATAGCGACATTCGCCGTCAGCTGGAGAAAGGGGATAGCCTGGCGTTCGAGAAGACGGATCTCTACACAAAGGTTTTCACGCTGGCCGAGAAGAAGAGTGGAAAAGCGTTACCGCGGGCAATCCTGCCGGGTATTCAACTGGAAAGCCCGAAAATCACGCGTAACCTGACAACGGCATGGTTCGCCAAACGCGTCGACGATCGTCGGGCTCGTTGCATGGGACGTTAATGGCGGCGACGCAGGCGTACGACTAACGTGACAACACCGAGAATCAGACAACCCGCGAGGAAGGGGACAAGGCCAAACAAGGTGCTCACACCCAAACCAATCTCAACCCGCGGGCGTCCGTTATCCTGCACCTGCATCAGATGTTCATAGACGCCAGGCGCGTGAACCAGCATGTTGAGAAGCTGAGAGCCTGCCCAGAAGCAGAACAGGACAAACAGGGCATACGCAATATTACCCGCAGTGGAGGTTTTTGGTGGTGTGCCGCCAAAAATCGGTTTCGACAATGTAAAGTCAGCCATAAAGACCTCCGGAAATATCACTCTGTTAATACGCTTCGCACACGGTGAGTTTGACAGGTCATAGCATTTGTCAATATCAGAATCGTGGTAATTTCCCCTGCGGAATTCTCCTGGATTGTCGATTTCTGCAGCACATCACAAATTCATTACTTAACTGAAATTGCGTCGTGTTTCAGATTTTCCGCATCTGCCACAGACCCGATCGTAAAACTGTGAGAGGATGTTTTTTTTTCCTGCCGGAGTTGTTATGAAGCTCACGTCCAAACTACGCCGTGACTGGCACTACTACGCCTTTGCTATCGGGCTGATCTTTATTCTTAACGGTGTCGTAGGGCTGCTGGGGTTTGAAGCCAAAGGATGGCAAACCTATGCTGTCGGGCTGGTGACCTGGGTGATCAGTTTCTGGCTGGCTGGGTTAATTATCCGCCGTCGTCCGGAAGAGACGACAGCGGATGAGACGGAGACGGTGAAAAGAACCGATTAACCGTTTACGGAACTTTTGAGGGCGCTGTCAGCGGCATGACGCTCCAGCGCCAGTTCGATCAGACGAGTGATCAGCTCAGAGTAACCCAGACCGCTGGCCTGCCACAGTTTTGGATACATGCTGATGTTGGTAAAGCCTGGCAGGGTGTTGATTTCATTAATCACCACCTCATTATCTGGCGTCAGGAACACATCCACACGCGCCATGCCGCAGCAGCCAAGAGCCTGATAGGCGTTGATGGCGATCGCCCGGATCTTATCGTTGATGGCCGGATCGATATTTGCCGGCACGACGACCTGAGCGCCTTTATCATCAATGTATTTGGTGTCGTAAGAGTAGAAATCGCTGTTTAACACCACTTCACCGCAGGTGCTTGCCTGTGGGAAATCATTGCCCAGCACCGCGCACTCAATTTCACGGCCTTTGATACCCTGCTCAACCACGACTTTGTGGTCAAACTCAAAAGCCAGACGAACGGCTTCGGTGAACTGCGCTTCGCTTGTCACTTTGCTGACGCCAACGGAGGAGCCCTGGTTCGCAGGCTTCACGAACAGCGGCAGACCCAACTGGGCGGAAATCTGGCTGAATGTGTATTTATCGCGGTTGGCGCGGGTGAGTGTCACGAACGGGGCAACGTTCAGCCCGGCATCGCGCAGCAGGCGTTTGGTGACGTCTTTATCCATACAGGCGGCGGAGCCCAGTACATCGGAGCCGACAAACGGCAGGTTCGCCATGCGCAGCATACCCTGCAGCGAACCATCTTCGCCCAGCGTGCCGTGGACGATTGGGAACACGACGTCAATCTGAGCAAGAGCCTGTGCATTACCGGCGTCGATAAGTTGCCCCTTCACTACGCCAGGGACGGTGGCGACGCTGATTTCAGAAGGATTAAGGGCGATATGTGCCGGATCGTTGGCGTTTAACAGATACTGGCTCGCATCGTTCACATGCCACTGGCCCTGTTTATCAATGCCCAGCAGCACTACGTCGAAACGGTTTTTATCAATCGCATCGACAATATTTTTTGCCGACTGCAATGAAACCTCGTGCTCCGCTGATTTTCCCCCAAAGACAATACCTACGCGCTGCTTTGCCATCTTACTCTCTTCCAGTCTGACGAAAAGCCAATAACATACCACGATGCCCTGCGGGTTTCGCGACCTTCTGCCATAATGTTTTGGGAGTAAAGAGGGGGGAGTGTGAAAGGCAAAACGTTGCTGATCGTTTTCATTCTGGTGGCAGTCGCAACGGTGGGTTACCGCTGGTTGCCGTCTCACTACAACCCTTTTACGCCGCTCTCGCTTGACGACCCGCCAGGCCTAATCACTCAGTACAAACTGCGGCGCCTTACCCCCGAGGCGTGTGCCAGCCTGTTATCGCAGGCCAATCAGAAGGCCCTTATTCGCACACAGCCTGTCGCCGACAGCGCCGGAGCATGCCCCCTTCACAACGTGGTGCGCGTGCGTGACTTCGGACCGGTCAGCCTGAACAGCAGCTTTCTTGCCAGCTGCCCGCTGGCGCTGAGTTCTGCACTGTTTGTCAGCCAGCAGGCCCGGCCACTCACCAGAACCTGGACCGGAAGCGAGCTGGTGCGCATTGAGCACCTGGGCAGCTACGCCTGTCGCAATATTTACCACCGCCCTGATGCAAGACGCAGCGAACATGCCACGGCAGAGGCGCTGGATATCAGCGCGTTTCGGCTGGCGAACGGTGAACGGGTCACCATTCTGCACGGCTGGAGATCGACCAAAACGCAGCCGTGGCTGCAGGCGCTGCTGACAGCGAGCTGCGGCTACTACGGGAACGGCCTGGGGCCGGAGTATAACGCGGCGCACGCCAACCATTTCCATCTGGGAATGCGCGGCTTTGGACTCTGCCGCTAAAGCATAATCTTCCGCCAGAAATTGGATGATTTGTGACATATTTCACAAATATGATGACTGGGAAGATAAAACACCAAAGTCAGCAAGGCCGCATCTCTGGCACGGCGTAGATGCCGGTAACTTGCTAATCTGTCGACGCATTTGCCTAAAAATGAAGACTATTTCTTTTATGGAATCCTGGAAAGTTAACCTCATCTCGGTCTGGTTCGGGTGTTTCTTCACCGGGCTGGCCATCAGCCAGATTTTGCCCTTTCTGCCGCTGTACGTCTCGCAGTTGGGCGTGACCTCGCATGAAGCCCTCTCCATGTGGTCGGGGCTGACGTTCAGCGTGACGTTTCTGGTTTCCGCCATTGTGTCACCCATGTGGGGGAGCTTGGCGGATCGAAAAGGGCGCAAGCTGATGCTGCTGCGCGCTTCGCTTGGGATGGCAATAGCCATACTGCTGCAGGCCTTTGCCACTAACGTCTGGCAGCTGTTTATCCTGCGGGCGATCATGGGGCTGACATCCGGCTATATTCCGAACGCCATGGCGCTGGTCGCTTCACAGGTGCCGCGTGAACGTAGCGGCTGGGCGTTGAGTACGCTCTCCACCGCACAGATCAGTGGCGTTATCGGCGGCCCGTTGTTAGGCGGCTTTCTGGCCGACCACGTAGGGTTGCGCGCCGTCTTCTTCATTACCGCTATCCTGCTGGTGATCAGTTTTCTGGTGACGCTGTTTCTGATCAAGGAGGGGGGACGCCCGGTGGTCAGTAAATCTGAACGCCTGAGCGGCAAAGCGGTCTTCGCCTCGCTGCCGTATCCCGGGCTGATGATAAGCCTGTTCGTAACCACCATGGTGATCCAGCTCTGTAACGGTTCGGTAGGCCCGATTCTGGCGCTGTTTATAAAATCGATGGAGCCAGACAGCAGCAATATTGCGTTTCTCAGCGGGATGATTGCTGCCGTGCCGGGCGTATCGGCGTTAATCTCTGCGCCGCGGCTGGGAAAACTGGGCGACAGGATCGGTACGGCGCGTATCTTGATGGCCACGCTGATTTTTGCCGTGGTGCTCTTTTTTGCGATGTCGTTCGTCACCTCACCGCTTCAGCTCGGCGTGCTGCGATTCCTGCTCGGCTTTGCCGATGGCGCCATGTTACCTGCGGTGCAGACCTTGCTGGTGAAATATTCAAGTGACCAGGTGACAGGGCGTATTTTTGGCTATAACCAGTCATTTATGTATTTAGGTAATGTTGCCGGTCCGCTTATTGGCGCATCCGTTTCGGCGATGGCCGGTTTTCGTTGGGTATTTGCGGCCACGGCGATTGTGGTGTTGATCAATATTATCCAGCTGGCGATTGCGCTGAGACGCCGTCGCCAATTAGAGCAGGCGAGAGCAGCGCGTTAATTTTTTGACGGAATGTATTATATATTCTTATGGTTGCCGCATTTTTATATAACTAAATGCGGCTTTTTCTAAAGAGAAAAACGTTTCGCTGCTTGCCATTCATCTTTATTTTGGCAGCAGCATCACTTTTGCATAAGATAATACTTTTCTCCTCTTTGCATTATTCATTCTGAATGCTAAGTTCAGAAAAAACGCATAAGGAAATAGCACGATGAAAAATCTCATTGCTGAGTTGCTGGTCAAGCTTGCACAAAAGGAAGAAGAGTCAAAAGAACTGGTCGCCCAGGTTGAAGCGCTGGAAATTGTCGTTACGGCGTTGCTCCGACAAATGACACAACCGCAGCAACAGGCGTTAATCGATAATGTAGAAAGCGCGCTGGACAAGGCTCGCCCCGATTCGCTGGTCCCCGCTGAAGATGCGGAGATGCTTCAGCAATACGTAAAGAAGCTATTAAGGCATCCTCGCAGCTAGCCTGCTGAAAGAGAATGGCCTGTCATAGAATGGTCATGCAGGATGCCTGTCGTCGCTCTGTTTTTATTTTTGGCCTTCGCACTGGGAGAAAAGAATTTAAACAGAGCCTCTATTTCATCTCATGCCTCTCGCTATTAAATACCCTAACGCGTCAGGCGAAACCGGGTAATGAACATCGTGCCGCGCCAGAGATGAAATAATCCATAAACCCGAAGAAAATCATTGTCGCAGGGTGGTTTTTTTCCCGCAACGAACCAGACTTAATGTGGATCTTCACATAAAGGATGGTGCAATGAAAACAACAATACTGGTTACCCTGTTTTCCGGCCTGTGCCTGATCGCCTCAGCGCATGCGGAAGAGAAAACCTTAACACCTCAACAGCAGCGTATGACGACCTGCAATCAACAGGCGACAGCAAAAGCGCTGAAAGGGGATGCCCGTAAGACATATATGAGCGATTGCCTCAAAAATGGTGCATCCAAACCAGATGAAAAAAGCCTGACGCCGCAGCAGCAAAAAATGCGTGAATGTAACGCTCAGGCCACGCAAAAAATGCTGAAAGGCGACGATCGCAGCAAGTTTATGAGTGGTTGTCTGAAGAAACAGGCATAGTCCTATCGGGTGAGTCCTTACGGTGACTCACCCGAAATTTCATACTTTCTCCGCATCCCCCCTCTCTATAATTTGGGAAAATGTTTCAGAATATTCCCAAAATATGATGAACGACGAAAACTTTTACAATAAAGAGCGTATCGGGGAAGAGTGGCTTCAAAACCTTTCTCAGGATGACGCGCACCGTACCGGCATACGCTTTGCCCGGCGCGTCCGGCTGGGGCGGATTGTGGGTCTGGCGGCGATGTTTTTTCCTGTTGCCGGCGTTCTGGTCACGCATTTTCTGCCCGGCGGCTGGTGGTTATTACTGGTGAGTTGGGTTTTTATCTGGCCGCATCTTGCCTGGCAGTTCACCTGCCGTTCATCTCAACCTTATCAATGTGAAATCTTCAATCTGAAGATCGACGCTATTTTTACCGGCATCTGGATTGGCCTGATGGGCGTGAACGCTCTGCCATCGGCTGCGCTGGTTATGATGATGGGCATGAATATGATGGGATCCGGCGGCTGTCGCCTGTTTCTCGCAGGCATTGCCATAACCACGTTATCCGCTGTCGTGACGCTGAAGCTAACCGGAAATGTTGTGGTGCCCTCTTCCGGATCGCTGGAGTGGTGGCTGACGCTGCCGGTCTTGATGATCTACCCAATACTCTTTGCCTGGGTGAGCCATCAGACGGCCATTCGCCTGGCGGAAAATAAGCGAAGACTTGAGCTGATGAGTACCCGCGATGGCATGACGGGCGTTTATAACCGGCGCCACTGGGAAACGTTGCTGCGGATGGAGTATGAAAAGTGCCGACGGGATCATTGTCAGACCACGATCCTGCTTATCGATATCGATCACTTCAAGAGCATCAATGATACCTGGGGACATGATGTGGGCGATGAAGCGATCATTGCTATCACTCGTCAACTGCAGCTGACGCTGCGGGCCGGGGATTATATTGGCCGTTTCGGTGGCGATGAGTTCGCGATCATCATGTCCGGCACCCCGGCAGAAAGTGCAATTGCGGCGATGTCCCGCGTCCACGAGCGGCTGAAAAAACTGTCGTTACCCTGCGCCCCGAACGAACGGCTTCGCATCAGCGTGGGGGTTGCGCCGTGGGGAACACAGTTTGCCCACTACCGCGAATGGTTAAAAGCGGCAGATATCGCGCTTTATAAAGCCAAAAATGCCGGACGCGGACGTACCGAGGTGGCCGCCTGACGTCCGGCTTAGTTTGGTCAGGACTTACTCAGCTTCTCTGACTTTTCCATGCATTTCGCCATCGCTTCAATGACCGCCGCACGGAACCCGCGCTCTTCCAGCACCCGCACCGCTTCGATGGTGGTACCGCCAGGCGAGCAGACCATATCTTTCAGTTCCCCTGGATGCTTACCGGTTTCCAGCACCATTTTGGCTGAGCCCATCACCGCCTGTGCGGCAAATTTATAGGCCTGCGCACGTGGCATACCGCCAAGCACCGCAGCATCCGCCATCGCTTCCAGGAACATGAAGACATACGCAGGAGCAGAGCCACTCACGCCCACAACCGGATGGATCATCGATTCGGCAATCACTTCCGCTTCGCCGAAGCAGCGGAAAATGTTCAGCACATCGGCCACATCTTCCGTGGTCACCAGCGCGTTAGGGGTGATGGAGGTCATCCCGGCGTTGACCAGCGAAGGGGTATTGGGCATTGCGCGAACAATTTTACGGTCATGACCCAGTGCACGGGCCAGCTGATCGAGCGTCACGCCTGCGGCAATCGACACCA
The DNA here is from genome assembly GCF_049237765.1 of Enterobacter cloacae complex sp. SHL021. Classification (NCBI taxonomy): domain Bacteria; kingdom Pseudomonadati; phylum Pseudomonadota; class Gammaproteobacteria; order Enterobacterales; family Enterobacteriaceae; genus Enterobacter; species Enterobacter cloacae complex sp. SHL021. The sequence goes on from NZ_JBMKJG010000014.1 coordinate 21,860, forward strand.
CCAGCGTGTCTTTATTCAGGCTGGAGGTGATCTCGCTCAGGACTTTGATCATGATATTCGGTTTAACCGCCCCAAAGACGATATCGGCGACCTGGGCCACTTCCTGCGCGCTTTCGGCTGCGTTAATACCATACTCATCACGTAACGCCGCGACTTTATCCGGTGATGGTGTATAGACCCAAATCTGACCCGGCAGGACCTGCCCGCTGGCGATCAGGCCACCCAGGATGGCTTTGCCCATGTTACCGCAGCCAATAAACCCGATTTTCTTATCCATCACGTTTCTCCGTCGTTATGCGTTGTTTTCTCTGATTGATAGCTTAACAACGAAATGCAGGCGACAATAGTCGCCAGTATCAATAGGGGAGACATTATGGCGATTTGGGTTGATGCGGACGCATGTCCGAATGTGATTAAAGAGATTTTGTTCCGCGCTGCCGAGCGTGTTCAGATGCCGCTTACGCTGGTGGCAAACCAGAATATCCGCGTACCGCCTTCCCGATTCATTCGTGCGTTGCGGGTTCCTGCCGGTTTTGATGTGGCGGATAACGAGATCGTACGGCTGTGCAGCGCGGAAGATCTGGTGATCACGGCGGATATTCCATTGGCCGCAGAGGTACTGGAAAAGGGCGCCGCAGCGCTGAACCCGCGCGGGGAGCGTTACTCACCAGCAACCATCCGGGAAAAACTGACCATGCGCGATTTCATGGATACGCTTCGCGCCAGCGGTGTGCAGACCGGCGGGCCAGACAGTTTATCTCAACGTGACCGCCAGCAGTTTGCCGCAGAGCTCGATAAGTGGCTGCTGGAAGTGAAGCGTCGCACTGCTAAATGATAATCATTGTCAATATGTGGTACAGTATGGCAGTGACAGGGTTGTCATTCCGTACTGCTTTGCAGTAAAGTAAACGCAACATCTTCTGCAATTATTTCTTTACACTCTTCAGCCATCCGGCATCAAGGGGAAACACCTGGTTATGACCCAACCCATCTTTTTAGTTGGCCCCCGCGGCTGTGGGAAAACCACCGTTGGCCTGGAGCTGGCGCGTGCCTGTCAACGTCATTTTGTTGATACCGACCACTGGCTGCAGACGCAGGCCGGACAAACCATCGCAGATATCGTCGAAAAAGAGGGCTGGGAGAGCTTTCGCAGCCGTGAAACGGCCGCGCTGGAAGCGGTGACGGCTCCCGATGCGGTAATTGCCACAGGCGGCGGAATTATTCTGGCGGCATATAACCGCCGCTTTATGCGCGAAAAAGGGATTGTGATTTACCTCTGTGCGCCCGTGGCTGCGCTGGTGGGGCGTCTGGAAGCGTTTCCGGAAGAGGGGCAACGCCCTGCGCTGACCTCCAGACCGCTCAGCGAAGAGGTGAGCGAGGTGCTGGCGGAGCGCGATGCGTTATACCGAGAAGCGGCACATCACGTAGTGGATGCTTCCGCGTCGCCCGAAGAGGTTGTGATTCAGATTATTACCGCCCTGCGTTTGGCTTGTGCCAGCTAACCGCCGTCTATACTTATAGCTCTGACATAAAAAAAGGATGAGCTATGCCAACCAGACCTCCCTATCCGCGTGAAGCACGTATTGTTACCGTTGAAAAAGGCAATGGCGATCAAACCGTGACCTGGTATCAACTGCGTGCCGATCACCCTAAACCCGACTCTCTCATCAGTGAACATGAGACTGAACAGGAAGCGCTGGATGCGAAACGGCGCTACGAAGATCCCGATAAGTCATGAATGTTTTCCTAAACGCTCCAATACCGTGCCTGAATCACACTTTTTACTCATCGCTAATGTTAAGCAGGAGTTAATATTTAGTTATTACAGGTAGCTCCGTTACCGGCAGGTGATCTTTACATTTCGGGATGGAGATCACCTGCTACGCTTGGTGCTGTTTTGTTGAAAAAACGAACTGTGCAGCGTAGTGAGCCTGTACCTGTGTAATAAGTTTTTGTAGTAATGGAAGGCGAAGACGATGAAGGCAACGTTGGCGATCATCACTATTGGTGTGGTCCCTGTAAGCGAAGTGTTACCGCTCTTAACCGAGCATGTATCTGAACAACAGATCACGCATCTCAGCCTGCTGGGGAAGATGAGCCGGGAAGAGGTCATGGAGGACTACGCTGTAGAGGCGGGGGAGGATCCCCTGGCGACGTTATTAAGCGACGGTAAACTGGCGCATGTTTCACGACAGAAAATTGAGCGCTCGCTGCAGGCAGTAATAGAAGTGCTCGATAATCAAGAGTATGACGTTATTTTGCTGATGAGTACTGCTCCCATTAAGGGGCTCATGGCGCGTAATGCGATTTTACTCGAGCCGATGCGAATCATTCCGCCGCTGGTGGCATCCATTGTGGACGGACACCAGGTGGGGGTGATTGTGCCCATTGAAGAACTCATGGACAACCAGGAAGCAAAATGGCACGTGCTTGAAAAAACGCCCCTGTATGCGCTGGCCAATCCTTTCTGGGACAGTGAGGCCAAACTCATTGCGGCCGGGAAGGAGCTACTGGAGCGCGGGGCCGATGTGTTGATCCTCGACTGCCTGGGGTTCCACCAGCATCACCGCGATCTACTGCAAAAAGCGCTGGATGTGCCGGTACTGTTGTCGAACGTTCTGATGGCGCGTCTGGCCTCAGAACTCCTTACCTGATGATTTTGCGTGACAGGTCATGAGCATGGCCCCTATAGTGAATTTTTATCTAAAAATATAAGGGCCAGTTCATGCTTCAAAGTAACGAATACTTTTCCGGTAAAGTGAAATCCATTGGTTTTACCAGCAGCAGCACTGGCCGCGCCAGTGTCGGCGTGATGGCTGAAGGGGAGTACACCTTTGGTACGGCCGAAGCTGAAGAGATGACGGTGGTAAGTGGTGCGCTTAACGTCTTACTGCCGGGTGAAACGGAATGGAAAGTTTACTCTGCCGGCGAAGTTTTCAACGTCCCTGGCCACAGTGAGTTCCATCTGCAGGTTGCTGAACCGACCTCTTATCTGTGCCGCTATCTGAAATAATCTTCTTCCCTCTCCCCGTTGGGGAGAGGGTCAGGTTGAGACGAAATTATCTCTGCGCTTCGCCGCCGAGGCCTTCTACCAGATTTTGAATCAACGCGGCCAGCTCGCCGGTCATCAGGATAAAGTCCGCATCAAAGCGCTGGGCGTAATCTTCACGATCGATATCTTCGTTCTGATCGCGCAGTTCATCGCAGAACTTCAGGCGCTTAACAGAGCCATCGTCACACATCACAAACTGAATACGCTGCTGCCAGTCGAGCGCCAGTTTAGTGACCACTTTGCCTGCTTCAATGTGGACGGCGATCTCGTCGCTTACCAGATCCTGCTTTTTCGCACGAATGACACCGCCATCCTCAAGCAGGGCTTTCAGTTCGGCTTCATCGAGGATCTGGAACCCTTGCGCCGCCGTGCCGCTGCGAACCCATTCGGTCAGGGTTAACTCGATAGGCGTTTCCAGCGCCAGTGGAACCACCGGCAAAGAGCCGATGCTCTTACGCAGCAGGGCCAGCGTATCTTCCGCTTTTTTGGCGCTGGCGCAGTCCACCATGATCAGCCCGTTGACGGTATCGATCCACATCATGGTCTGGCTGAAGCGGCTAAACGCGCGTGGCAGCAGGGAGTGCAACACTTCGTCTTTCAGGGAATCTTTTTCGGTCTTTTTCAGCTTGCGGCCCTGTTCGGCTTCAAGCTTGAAAATTTTCGCTTCCAGCGCTTGCTTCACCACCGGCGTGGGCAGGATTTTCTCTTCTTTACGGGCGCAAACGATGATTTGACCCGTGCTGCTGGCGTGGGTCAGGGCATCGCTTTGTGAACCCATTGGCGGAACCCAACCGGTTTTTGCCATATCCTGGCTTCCGCAAGGGGAAAAGGTATAAGCGGCTAACTGTTTTTCCATCTCTTCTGCACGCAGCGAAACGTCGCGGCTGAGACGGTAAACCATCAAATTTTTGAACCACAGCATGATAATTTCCACGGCCTTGTCGTTAAATCAGCGGGCATGATAACGAATTGTCGCATCGCTTGCATTGCTAATCGGGAAGCGTGCTTCTACTCTGTTGATAATCAAAATAATGAGGAGAGTCTTGTGCGTATTGGGATTGATTTGGGCGGCACCAAAACTGAAGTTATCGCACTGAGCGAGCAGGGGGAGCAGCTTTTCCGTCACCGCCTGCCCACGCCGCGCGAAGATTATCACCAGACTATCGAGACGATTGCCCGGCTGGTTGAGATGGCAGAGCAGGCGACAGGACAGACCGGCTCCGTCGGGATGGGCATTCCCGGGTCCATTTCGCCTTATACCGGGGTGGTGAAAAACGCCAACTCCACCTGGCTCAACGGCCAGCCTTTTGATAAAGATTTGAGCGCGCGTCTGCAGCGCGAGGTGCGTCTGGCAAATGATGCAAACTGTCTGGCGGTATCAGAGGCGATTGACGGTGCGGCGGCGGGTGCCCAGACCGTTTTTGCTGTCATCATCGGTACCGGCTGCGGGGCCGGTGTGGCGTTCGGCGGGCGTGCGCATATTGGCGGTAACGGTACGGCAGGCGAGTGGGGACATAACCCATTGCCATGGATGGATGAAGACGAACTTAAATACCGTACTGAAGTGCCGTGCTACTGTGGAAAACAGGGCTGTATTGAGACGTTTATCTCCGGCACCGGTTTTGCCACCGATTACCACCGCCTGAGCGGTCAGCCGCTTAAGGGTAACGAGATCATGCGTCTGGTTGAGGAGCAGGATCCCGTGGCGGAACTGGCGTTGAGCCGCTACGAAATGCGCCTGGCGAAATCGCTGGCGCATGTGGTGAACATTCTCGATCCTGATGTGATTGTGCTGGGCGGTGGGATGAGCAACGTCGACCGGCTGTACGCGACGGTGCCTGCTCTCGTCAAACAGTGGGTCTTCGGCGGCGAGTGTGAAACCCCAATCCGCAAAGCCGTCCACGGTGACTCCAGCGGCGTGCGCGGCGCAGCGTGGTTATGGCCGGAATAAAAGCAAAACAGCAACGCACGTTGCGGTTTTTTATGTTTGTACCCTCTCCCTGTGGGAGAGGGCCAGGGTGAGGGCACCAGACCGCACCGTAAAACAGCCCCTTTACTGCACCGCAAACTCCTTATCCAGTCTGCTATACCCCAGTCCATTAATCTTCTTCACTTTGATTTGCACCGGAATACGCTCCTTCATAGCCTCGACGTGGCTTATCACGCCGATGGTTTTCCCGGTGGCATTCAGCGCGTCGAGCGCATCCAGCGCGGTGTCCAGCGTCTCGCTGTCGAGCGTGCCGAAACCTTCATCCAGGAACAGCGAATCGATTCGCGTTTTGTGGCTCACCAGGTCGGAAAGTGCCAGCGCCAGCGCCAGACTGACGAGGAAGCTTTCGCCGCCAGAAAGCGTGCGGGTATCGCGTACGGCATCGGCCTGCCAGGTATCAACCACCTCCAGCTCCAGTGCGTCGCTGACTTTACGCTGCAGCAGATAGCGCCCGTGCAGGCGGTTAAGCTGCTGGTTAGCGAGCCAGACCAGATTATCCAGCGTCAGACCCTGGGCGAATTTACGGAACTTGTCGCCGGTGCTGGAGCCTATCAGCGCATTCAGATAACCCCAGTCCTCGGCCAGACGTGAGGCCTCGTCAATTTGCTGCATCAGCGCCAGCTGGTGCTGGCGGTTATCGCTGTCCTGCTTAAGCTGCTGGCGGATCTCCCCCTGATGAGTGGTGTTCTCGCGAAGCTGCTGCGCCAGCTGCTGTAGCTGCGCATGCAGGGTTTGCGCGTCGGCGTCCAGCCCTTCCGGTCGCTGATGCTGGTGGGCCTGTAGCAGCTGTTCAGCCTGCCCGCTAAGCGCAATTGCCTGCTGAAGCTGGCTCTCCAGCGTCTGCTTGCGTTGTTCAAGATGGCGGATGGTCTCCTCATCCAGCAGCGCGGCGAGAAAGGCCTCGCGATCGGCGAAGCAGCTTGCCGCCAGCGCGGTGGCAAATTGCGCTGTGGCGTGCTGTAGCCGCTCGCTTTCCAGACTCTCCTGCTGCTGCAGGGTGGCAAGCTGGCTTTGCAGGGACAGGCATTCGTCGTGGATCTCGCGCCAGTTCTCAGGAATGGCCGGTTCTGCCTCGGTGTCATCGCCTGCCGGAAGCGTATCGAGCAGCGGTTTCAGGGTATTAATGCGCTCCTGAATTGCAGCATACTGCGTCTGTTTTTCCTGCCACAGGTTGAATTCCGTTTCCCGGGCGTACAGCCAGGCGGTCTCTTCCCCCTCTTCAGGAACATGCAGCGACAGCGCGAGCAGGGCGTTTTCCAGTGCCTGACGCGTTGCCGACAGCTGCTGCTGGTACTGACGCTCCTGCGCTTGCTGTTCGTTAAGCTGGTTTTGCAGCGTCAGGCGCTGGCTGAGCTGATAGAGCTGACGTTCGTACTGTTCCTGTTCGTTCATCCATGGGGCGATATCTTCCTGAATATTCAACGAGATATTCAGGTCTGCACAGACCTCCTGCCACTCTTTAATGAGTGCTTGCTCTTCCTGAGAGAGCGCCTGCGCTTCGTCTGTTGCTCGCTGGATCTGCTGCGTCAGGGCATTGACCTGTCCCAGCACCAGCAGACCTTCCTCTTTAAGCGCGGCAACCTCTTTTTCCAGCGCGTCCCGGCGCCGCTGGTTATCGGTGAGCTCAAGCGCCTGATACGTCTCAATGGCGGGATGTTCACTGGAGCCGCACAGTGGGCAGGGTTTTCCGGCCTCAAGCTGCGAGCGGTAGCTTTCCAGCTTTTTGATCGTCGCTTCGCTTTCACACAATGCTTTCAAATCGACATAGTGCTGGTTTTTTTCTTTGTACTGCTGGCGGCGCAGCGTCAGCGTTTCATTGAGTTTTACCTGCTCGGACTGCGCTTTTTGCCGGGTATCCGCGTTCTCTTGCAGCCGTTTTTGCAGCGGCTGATAGCGGGCATGAAGCGTGGTCAGGCGCTGGCGTAAAGGACGTGACCGGGACTGTTGCTCCATTGCCGCTGCCACGTCATCCGCCGTCAGCGTCAGGGGGGGTTCCGGCATCCCGGCGAGCTTCTGACGTAATTCAGCAATACGGGCTGCAAGCGTGGCAATCTGATGTTTATCGCGGTTCAACTGCGCAAAATGGGCGCGCCAGCCAGCAATCTCCTGGCCCCACACGCGGTAACGTTCATGCTCCGCCAGCCATGTTGCCTGGATCGTAAGGTCATTCTGCAGTTGCGCATGGGTACGCAGCGCCGTATGACGGATGCGTGAGCGCTGCGCGGCTTTGGCCTGTAAGCGAGTATTTACTTCGACAATGCGCTGCTTTGTCTGCGCGAGGCGCGTGGTTTGTTCTTGCTGGCTATCCCACAGGGGGCGAAGCTGGGCGGCGGGCTGCGCAAGCTGGAGCTTGGCCAGCTCAGGCGCGGCGTCGGTCAGAGCCTGCTGCGCCTGCTGTTGCAGGAGCATAACCCGCTGCTGCTCGCGAATAAGCTCGTCGTTGCGCGTCAGCCACTGAAAATCGCGCTGTTGGTTCTGCTGCTGAGTCAACAGGGTTTTCTCTTCGTCAGTAAGTGCCTGCAAACTCTGCTGTAACTGCTGCTGTTGCGCTTCGCTCAGTAACACCACGCCTGCGGCCTGCGCCTCGCACATCTCAAGCGCGTTACGGGCGGCCTTATGTTTCTCGAACACCATCGCTGAGATCTGACCGTAGATCTCGGTGCCGGTCAGCTCTTCCAGCAGTTCGGCGCGATCGCCCGGTTTAGCGTTGAGGAAGGCGGCAAACTGCCCCTGGGAGAGCAACATTGAACGGGTAAAACGGCTATAATCCAGCCCGGTGAGCGCGGCGGTTTGCTCCAGTTTGTCCGTCACTTTATCTGCCAGAATTTTACCGTCTTCACAACGCGCCAGTTCAACGCGCGGTGCCTGCAGGTTTCCATCTGGCTGATTGCGCGCGCGGTTCTGGCTCCAGAACGCACGATACGCTATGCCTTTTACCTCAAACTCCACCTCGGCCAGGCACTCGGCGGTATCGCGGGTCATCAGGTCGTTTTGTGCCTGGGAGACTTTTTGCAGACGCGGCGTTTCGTGGTAAAGGGCCAGACAGATGGCGTCGAGCAGGGTCGTTTTCCCGGCACCGGTCGCGCCGGTAATGGCGAACAGCCCGTTGCTGGCAAACGGCTCGGCGGTAAAGTCAATTTTCCACTCGCCCTTAAGGGAGTTGAGGTTTTTCAGACGCAGGCTCAGAATTTTCATGCGTTTTCTTCCTCATCGCTGAGCGCGTGCAGGGTATGAAGGAACAGCTCGTTAAGCCTTGCGCGCGTGGTGTCGTCAATCTCTTCCTGCGACAGTCGGCGTTCAAATACCTCTTCCACCCTCAGTTCGCTGAGCGTTTCACGCTGTGCGCCGAGCAGAATTTTCTCGCGCTGTTCGCGGCTGCGGCGAACCAGTAAGACCTCGACGGGCAGATCTTCCGTCAATGCCTGAATTTTACGCTGCATATCATGCAGGTAGTCGTCGGTCGTGATTTCAATATCCAGCCAGATGGGCGGATTTTGCTCGACACCGCGCCACTGCTCCAGCTGAGCGGTAATCGCCGCCAGATCGCCCTTCAGCACCGCCAGCGGTTGGGTGACGGGGACCTCCAGCGACTCCACGGCACTGAGTTTGCCCTCATTAAAGCTCACCAGGTGCACACATTTGGCTTTGCCGGTCTCATCAAAACTGAGCGCAATGGGCGAGCCGCAGTAGCGAATGTGCTCGCAGCCGCCGATGACCTGCGCCCGGTGAATATGCCCGAGCGCGATATAATCCGCTGGCGGGAAATTTTGCGCCGGGAAGGCGTCCAGCGTACCAATATAGATGTCACGCACCGCGTCACTTTTACTGGCGCCGACGGTAGTAAGATGCCCGGTGGCAATCACCGGAATGGCCTGTTCGCCGCGCAGGGCGCAGGCATCGGTATGTTGCTGGTGATAATAGTCCGTGATGCTCTGCAACAGATGCTGCTGCTTTTCCCCGCCGGACATCCCCGCCTGACTCTGAACGATATCGCGTGGGCGCAGGAAGGGCACCGGACACAGCACCGCTCCCGGTGTACCGTCACGTTTTTTCAGGATCTGCGGCGCATGACCGGCGCTGGCTACCACGGTCGTGTTAAGGAAGGCCAGGATATCGCGGGATTCATTCAGCGTTGCGACGGAGTCGTGGTTACCGGCGACAATCACCAGATGACAGCCGGTTTGTTGCAGATTTACCACGAAGCGGTTGTAGAGCTCACGCGCATAGCTTGGCGGCGAACCGGTATCAAAAATGTCACCCGCAACAATAATCGCGTCCACCTCGTGCGATCGGGCCGTGTCCAGCAGCCAGTTCAGGAACGCTTCATGCTCCGCTGCCCGGCTTTTGCTGTAAAAGTTTTGACCCAGATGCCAGTCCGAGGTGTGTAATATGCGCATAGCGAATCCGTGGCAAAAAAAGGGAATGGGGATTATAAACTTTCAGAAGCTGGAAAATAACCGCTGTAATAAAACAACAGTTTGCCATTTTACGTGGTACTGTTTTTCATAAATCTGTCATAAATCTGACGCATAATGACGCCGCATTACAAACTTGTAACTTAAATAAGATAAGACAGGGCAAAGTATGGCGAGACGTATTCTGGTCGTAGAAGATGAAGCTCCAATTCGTGAAATGGTGTGCTTCGTGCTCGAACAAAATGGCTTCCAGCCGGTTGAAGCGGAAGATTATGACAGCGCGGTGAACCAGCTGAATGAACCCTGGCCCGATCTGATCCTGCTTGACTGGATGTTGCCTGGCGGCTCCGGACTGCAGTTTATCAAACACCTCAAGCGTGAAGCGATGACCCGCGATATCCCCGTTGTCATGCTTACCGCGCGCGGTGAAGAGGAAGATCGCGTGCGCGGCCTTGAGACCGGCGCGGATGATTACATTACCAAACCCTTCTCACCGAAAGAGCTGGTTGCCCGTATTAAAGCTGTGATGCGCCGTATTTCACCGATGGCGGTGGAAGAGGTCATTGAGATGCAGGGCCTGAGCCTTGATCCTACCTCGCACCGTGTTATGACGGGCGAAAATCCCCTCGACATGGGGCCTACCGAATTCAAACTCCTGCATTTCTTTATGACTCACCCGGAGCGTGTTTACAGCCGCGAGCAGTTGCTGAATAACGTCTGGGGAACTAACGTGTATGTCGAAGACCGGACGGTTGACGTACATATCCGCCGCCTGCGTAAAGCGCTGGAACTGAGCGGACACGATCGCATGGTACAGACGGTCCGCGGCACGGGTTATCGTTTTTCTACCCGTTTCTGAACAATGACAGGAGTGTGACGCGTGCTGGAACGTCTGTCATGGAAAAGGCTCGTCTTTGAACTGATCTTATGTTGTATTCCGGCCTTCATTTTGGGGGCCTTTCTTGGATACCTGCCGTGGTTTCTGCTGGCGTCCGTGACCGGGCTGCTGATCTGGCATTTCTGGAACTTACTGCGCCTCTCCTGGTGGCTGTGGGTTGACAGAAGTATGACGCCTCCCCCGGGAAGCGGGAGCTGGGAGCCGCTGCTTTACGGCCTGCACCAGATGCAGATGCGTAATAAAAAGCGCCGTCGCGAGCTGGGAAGCCTGATTAAACGCTTTCGCAGCGGTGCGGAATCGCTGCCGGATGCGGTGATTCTGACCACGGAAGAGGGAACAATCTTCTGGTGTAACGGTCTCGCCCAACAGCTGCTGGGCCTGCGCTGGCCGGACGATAATGGCCAGAACATCCTCAACCTTCTGCGTTATCCGGAGTTCACGCAGTATCTGAAAAAACGTGATTTCACGCGTCCGCATAATCTGAAGCTCAACAATGGCCGCCATCTTGAAATACGTGTAATGCCCTACAGCGATCGGCAATGGCTGATGGTGGCGCGTGACGTCACCCAGATGCACCAGCTGGAAGGGGCACGACGCAACTTCTTCGCCAACGTGAGCCACGAGCTGCGCACGCCGCTGACGGTGCTGCAGGGCTATCTGGAGATGATGCAGGAGCAGACGCTTGAAGGGGCGCCGCGTGAGAAGGCGCTGCATACCATGCGCGAGCAGACGCACCGTATGGAAGGGCTGGTGAAACAGCTGCTGACGCTGTCGAAGATTGAGGCGGCTCCGACACTTGCCTTAAATGACACTATCGACGTACCGATGATGCTGCGGGTAGTGGAGCGCGAAGCGCAAACCTTAAGCCATAAAAAACATCATCTGACCTTTGACGTCGATAACAGTCTGAAGGTGCTCGGGAGCGAGGATGAACTGCGGAGTGCTATCTCTAACCTGGTCTATAACGCGGTTAATCATACCCCGGAAGGAACGGATATTATGGTGCGCTGGCAGCAGACACCAACGGGGGCCGAGTTTAGCGTCGAGGATAACGGGCCGGGCATTGCGCCTGAGCATCTTCCACGTCTGACCGAGCGGTTTTACCGGGTAGATAAAGCCCGTTCCCGGCAAACGGGGGGAAGCGGGCTGGGGCTGGCCATTGTGAAGCACGCGGTGAATCACCATGAAAGCCGCCTCGATATTCAAAGCACGCTGGGCAAAGGAACCCGTTTCAGTTTCGTTATACCGGAACGATTAATTGCCAAAAAGATCGCCTGACGGCGGGTGTGTCATTTTACCTTTCCACGGGCCAGCTATTGCTGGCCCGTTTGCTTTGCAGTAAAGCGAAACGCGAATGAATTTTATACGGCTGGTGCTTTTTTGTTCGCATGATTAGCCATGGCTTTTTCATGATATTAGCGAATTATTCTGGTTGGTATTTTCATGATGGTATATTGTTCTGGTTTTACGATCCCTCCTTGCCTTTAAACGTTATAAGCGTTTAAATTGCCCCCCAGATACTGTCAGACCGACTGTATTTGCGTGGTAAATCGAAAAACTATTCTTCTCCACGCCAGGACGGGAGCATATCCCGCTGAAATTGAGCAAAATTTCCGCTGTATCGTCCCATTGGGGATGGCGAAAATCTCAATATATTCAACACCACATCCACAGGCAGTAAGGTTTTATGACCCATCACTTAAAATCGCGTGACATCATCGCGCTGGGCTTTATGACATTTGCGCTGTTCGTTGGCGCAGGCAACATCATTTTTCCCCCAATGGTTGGCTTACAGGCGGGTGAACACGTCTGGACAGCAGCATTTGGTTTCCTGATCACTGCCGTGGGCCTGCCGGTGTTGACCGTGGTTGCGCTGGCGAAAGTTGGCGGCGGCGTTGATAGCCTCAGCACCCCAATTGGTAAAGTGGCTGGCGTTCTGCTGGCAACGGTGTGTTATCTGGCCGTTGGCCCGCTGTTTGCGACCCCGCGTACTGCGACAGTCTCCTTCGAAGTGGGGATTGCGCCACTGACCGGTGACGGTGCGATGCCGCTGTTTATCTACAGCCTGGTTTACTTCGCTATTGTGATTCTGGTCTCCCTCTATCCGGGCAAACTGCTGGATACCGTGGGTAACTTCCTGGCTCCACTCAAAATTATCGCGCTGATCGTGCTGGCGGTTGCGGCCATTATCTGGCCTGCGGGTCCTATCAGCAGCGCGATGGATGCCTACCAAAACGCGGCCTTCTCTAACGGATTTGTGAACGGCTATCTGACCATGGATACGCTGGGCGCGATGGTGTTTGGTATCGTTATCGTGAACGCCGCCCGTTCCCGTGGTGTGACCGAAGCGCGTCTGCTGACCCGCTATACCATCTGGGCTGGTCTGATGGCCGGTGTGGGCCTGACGCTGCTCTATCTGGCGCTGTTCCGCCTGGGTTCCGATAGCGCCACGCTGGTCGATCAGAACGCGAATGGTGCGGCAATTCTGCACGCTTACGTTCAGCACACCTTTGGCGGTGCGGGCAGCATGCTGCTGGCGGCCCTGATCTTCCTGGCCTGTCTGGTGACGGCGGTTGGCCTGACCTGTGCCTGTGCGGAGTTCTTTGCGCAATATCTGCCGCTCTCTTACCGCACGCTGGTATTCATCCTCGGCATCTTCTCCATGGCGGTGTCTAACCTCGGTCTGAGCCACCTGATTCAGGTCTCCATTCCGGTGCTGACGGCCATCTATCCGCCGTGTATCGTGCTGGTGGTGTTGAGCTTTACGCGTCCGTGGTGGAACAACTCCTCGCGAATTATTGCGCCAGCCATGTTTATCAGCCTGATTTTTGGTATCCTTGACGGGATTAAAGCATCAGCGTTTGCTCACATCCTGCCAGCCTGGACACAGCGTCTGCCGCTGTCTGAGCAAGGTCTGGCCTGGCTGATGCCTACCGTTGTTGCACTGGTTCTGGCCATTATCTGGGACCGTGCTGCAGGGCGTCAGGTCGCATCGAACGCCCATTAATCAACGGCAACAAACTGTTTAACCACGGGGCTTAAGGCCCCGTGGTTTTTTGTTTTTTTCGTGTTGAATGGCAAGATTTAAATGGAAAGCACTAACAAACTCAAACGTGGGCTGAGCACGCGCCACATTCGCTTTATGGCGCTCGGCTCCGCTATCGGTACCGGTCTTTTTTATGGCTCGGCAGATGCCATCAAAATGGCCGGTCCAAGCGTTCTGCTGGCCTACATCATCGGCGGCGTGGCGGCTTATATCATCATGCGTGCGCTGGGAGAGATGTCGGTTCATAACCCTTCAGCCAGTTCATTCTCGCGCTATGCGCAGGAGAATTTAGGCCCGCTGGCCGGGTTTATCACCGGCTGGACCTACTGCTTCGAAATTCTGATTGTGGCCATTGCCGATGTCACCGCCTTTGGCATCTACATGGGCGTCTGGTTCCCGGCGGTTCCGCACTGGATTTGGGTGTTGAGCGTGGTGCTGATTATCTGCGCCGTCAACCTGATGAGCGTGAAGGTCTTCGGTGAGCTGGAGTTCTGGTTCTCCTTCTTCAAGGTTGCCACCATCATCATCATGATTGTGGCCGGTTTCGGCATCATCATCTGGGGGATCGGTAACGGCGGCCAGCCAACCGGTATTCATAACCTCTGGAGCAACGGCGGCTTCTTCAGCAACGGCTGGCTCGGCATGGTGATGTCGCTCCAGATGGTGATGTTCGCCTACGGCGGGATTGAGATCATCGGAATTACCGCCGGGGAAGCCAAAGACCCGGAGAAATCCATTCCACGCGCCATCAACTCGGTGCCGATGCGTATTCTGGTGTTCTATGTGGGTACGCTGTTCGTCATTATGTCTATCTATCCGTGGAACCAGGTGGGGACCAACGGTAGCCCGTTTGTGCTGACCTTCCAGCATATGGGCATCGCCTTTGCGGCCAGCATCCTGAACTTTGTGGTCCTGACCGCGTCGCTGTCAGCGATCAACAGTGACGTCTTTGGCGTGGGCCGCATGTTGCACGGCATGGCAGAGCAGGGCAGTGCGCCAAAGGTCTTTGCCAAAACCTCCCGTCGCGGCACGCCATGGGTGACGGTTATGGTGATGACCGTTGCGCTGCTGCTGTCGGTCTACCTGAACTACATCATGCCGGAAAACGTCTTCCTGGTGATCGCTTCTCTGGCGACCTTCGCGACCGTGTGGGTGTGGATCATGATCCTGCTGTCACAGATTGCGTTCCGCCGCCGTCTGTCCCCTGAGGAGGCAAAAGCGCTGAAGTTTAAAGTGCCAGGCGGGGTAGCGACGACCGTCGTTGGGCTGATCTTCCTGGTGTTTATCATCGGCCTGATTGGCTACCATCCTGATACCCGTATTTCCCTCTACGTAGGCTGTGCGTGGATCGTACTGCTGCTGGTGGGTTGGGTGTTTAAATGCCGCCGCGACCGTCAGCTGGCGCAGGCGCAGTAATATTTTATGCCCTCTCCCTGTGGGAGAGGGCATTTTGTCTCCTCCTCCTTTCTCCTCCCCCAATAAATCACGTCATGGTGAGCTAACCTTAATCACCCTGTGGCAAGGTGACGTCAATTTCATCAAAGGGGATTCGTGATGTTAAACGCCTGGCACCTTCCGGTTGCCCCATTTGTTAAGCAAAACAAAGACAACCTTGTGATTACGCTCTGGCTGGCGGGGGAAAATCAGCCTGAACGCGTGACGCTACGCGCTGAAGTCGATAATGAAGAAACCACGCTGAAAATGCACAAGCAGCGCAGCCAGCCGCAGCCTGGCGTAACGGCATGGCGGGCAAACATCGACTTGCGCAGCGGCCAGCCGCGCCGACGCTATAGCTTTAAGCTGCTCTGGAATAACCGCCAGCTGTGGTTTACCCCGCAGGGATTTAGCCGTTTTCCTCCGGCGCGGCTGGAGCAGTTTGCCGTCGATTACCCGGACGCTGGCCCGCAGTGGGTTAACGATCAGGTCTTTTATCAGATCTTCCCGGATCGCTTTGCGCGCAGCGAAACGCGCACCGCCGGGCAGGATAAGGTTTATTACCACCACGCTGCAGGACACGACATTATCCTGAAAGAATGGGATGAGCCGTTAACCGCGCAGGCGGGCGGCTCGACGTTCTACGGCGGCGATCTTGACGGCATCAGCGAAAAGCTACCGTATCTGAAGAAGCTGGGCGTGACGGCGCTGTACCTTAACCCGGTGTTTAAAGCACCGAGCGTGCATAAATACGATACCGCCGATTATCGCCACGTTGACCCGCAGTTTGGCGGTGATGACGCGCTGCTTCGTCTGCGTAAAAATACGCAAAAAGAGGGCATGCGTCTGATTCTGGACGGCGTGTTCAACCACAGCGGCGACTCACACGCGTGGTTTGACCGTCATAACCAGTCGATGGGCGGGGCGTGCCATAACCCGGATTCACCCCAGCGCGACTGGTACAGCTTCAACGAGGAGGGTCACGCGCTGGACTGGCTGGGCTATCCGAGCCTGCCGAAGCTGGATTTCCAGTCGCCAACGCTGGTGAACGAGATTTACGGCGGTGAAAACAGCATTGTGCGCCACTGGTTGAGTGAGCCATGGAATATGGATGGCTGGCGTCTTGACGTGGTGCATATGCTCGGTGAAGCGGGCGGGGCGCGTAATAACCTTCAGCACGTCGCTGGCATCACCCGTGCAGCAAAAGCCGCGCAGCCGGAGGCGTTTGTGTTTGGCGAACATTTTGGCGACGCGCGCCAGTGGCTGCAGGCGGACGCAGAAGATGCGGCAATGAACTATCGCGGTTTTACCTTCCCGCTGTGGGGATTCCTTGCTAACACCGATATTTCCTACGATCCGCAGCATATTGATGCGGAAACCTGCATGGCGTGGATGGATAACTACCGCGCCAGTCTTTCGCATCAGCAGCAGTTACGGATGTTTAACCAGCTGGACAGCCATGACACCGCGCGATTTAAATCCCTGCTCGGTAAGGATGTCACGCGCCTGCCGCTGGCGGTGACCTGGCTCTTTACCTGGCCGGGCGTGCCGTGCATCTATTACGGCGATGAGGTGGGGCTGGACGGGAACAACGATCCATTCTGCCGCAAAACCTTCCCATGGGATCCGGCGAAGCAGGACAACGTGCTGTTCAGCCTGTATCAGCGGCTGGCGAAACTGCGTAAGCAGAGCCAGGCGCTGCGCTACGGTGGTTGTCAGGTGGTTTATGCCCACGACAACGTGGTGGTGTTTGTCCGCGTCTATAACCAGCAGCGCGTGCTGGTAGCCATCAACCGGGGCGAGGCGTGCGAAGTGGTGCTGGATGACTCTCCGCTGCTTAACGTGAGCGCGTGGCAGCTAAAAGAGGGGAAAGGGAGCGTGCAGGAGGGGATCCTCTCCCTGCCGGCGATTTCTGCTTCCGTCTGGTTTGGCTGACGGCGTGATAACAAAAAGGCCCGCATAAGCGGGCCTTTTTCGTAAACCGTGCCGATTACAGGCTGGATACGTTCTCGGACAGGTATTTCGCAACGCCGTCTGGGGACGCAGACATACCTTCTTTACCTTTTTCCCACTGAGCCGGACACACTTCACCGTGCTCTTCGTGGAACTGCAGCGCGTCAACCATACGCAGCATTTCGTCGATGTTACGACCCAGCGGCAGATCGTTCACAACCTGGTGACGCACGATGCCGTTCGCGTCGATCAGGAAGGAGCCACGCAGCGCAACGCCAGCGTCCGGATGTTCGATACCGTAAGCCTGCTGGATTTCGCGTTTGATGTCCGCAACCATTGCGTATTTCACCGCACCGATGCCGCCTTTGTCGACAGGGGTGTTACGCCATGCGTTGTGTACAAACTCAGAGTCGAAGGAGACGCCAACCACTTCTACGCCACGCTTCTGGAATTCTTCATAACGTTTGTCGAACGCGATCAGCTCAGACGGGCAAACGAAAGTGAAGTCCATTGGCCAGAAGAACAGAACGGTCGCTTTACCGTTGGTGTGCTGTTTGAAGTTGAAGTTTTCAACGATTTCACCGTTGCCCAGAACTGCTGCAGCTGTAAAATCCGGAGCCGGACGAGTTACCAGAACCATATGATTCTCCTGTAGATACTAAGGTTATTTGGAACGCAACGCGAGCCAGTATAGAGAGTGTTCATGGATAAGACAAAGAGGTGGTGACAATCGTTCCGCCAGCTTTTACCTATCAATGCGAATTCTGTCAGAGCTGTTTGTTTTTCGCCTGCGCCATCATTCGCGGGTAAAACTGCCAGAAACGCGTTTCCAGCGCATCGTAATGTTCGTCCAGGTCATGCCAGGAGTCGCGTAGTGCATCCAGCCGCGGTCGGCGGCTCGCCATCCCATTTAACACATTCTGGATGAAGTCCATCTCGCGATAGCGCTCCAGCCAGCGTTCCGACCACAGGTAATTATTCAGATTCACAAAGCGCGGCGGCGAGTCGGGCAGAATGATCGACACCTGCTGGTGGGCGTAGCGCACAAAATCCGGCAATGGCATCTCCGGCGACAGCTGCGCCCAGTGGCGCGACAGGAAATGGTCCCACATGACATCAAGCGAGATTGGCGCAACGCGGCGCGTTTCAGGGCGAAACCACGCTTTGGCCTCGGTTACTTCTGGCAGGTTATCCGTCATGACATCGATACGACGATGCATAAAAATCCCGTCGACAACTTCAGCGGACCAGGTCTCGGCGGGGTTGCCGCGGACGAAATCGGCCAGCAAATTGCCGGAAAGGGAGCTGTCAGCGAGGTGAGCGAGGTGCAGGTGAGCGAGAAAATTCATGCGTTTTATTTGTCCGGGGGCGGCTAGTTGTTGCAGCAAAAGGGTGTGAGCACTAGACTATGCCGCCTGTTTTTAAGTCACGAGTATACGTCATGCGCGTCGCCGATTTCTCCTTTGAACTACCTGAATCCCTGATTGCTCACTATCCAATGCCTGAGCGCAGTAGCTGTCGCTTGCTGTCACTGGACGGGCCAACGGGCGAGCTGACGCACGGTACTTTCACCGATCTGCTCGACAAGCTCAACCCTGGCGATCTGCTGGTCTTTAACAATACCCGCGTGATCCCGGCGCGTCTGTTTGGCCGCAAGGCCAGCGGCGGCAAGATTGAAGTGCTGGTCGAACGTATGCTCGATGATAAACGTATTCTGGCACATATTCGCGCCTCTAAAGCACCTAAACCGGGTGCCGAACTGCTGCTGGGCGATGACGAGAGCATCAAAGCAACCATGACCGCGCGCCACGACGCGCTGTTTGAAGTGGAGTTCAACGATGAGCGCACGGTGCTGGATATTCTCAACGCCATCGGCCACATGCCTTTGCCGCCGTACATTGAGCGCCCGGATGAAGAGGCCGATCGTGAGCTCTACCAGACCGTCTACAGCCAGAAGCCTGGCGCGGTAGCGGCGCCGACGGCGGGTCTGCACTTTGACGAACCGCTGCTGGAAAAATTACGCGCAAAAGGCGTGGAGATGGCGTTTGTGACGCTGCACGTCGGCGCGGGCACCTTCCAGCCGGTGCGGGTAGACAGCATTGAAGATCACATCATGCACTCTGAGTATGCTGAAGTGCCGCAGGAGGTTGTTGATGCGGTTCTGGCGGCAAAAGCGCGCGGCAGCCGCGTTGTTGCGGTAGGCACCACCTCCGTACGTTCACTGGAGAGCGCTGCCCAGGCGGCTAAAAAAGATCTGATCGAGCCATTCTTTGGCGATACGCAGATCTTTATCTATCCGGGCTATCAGTACAAAGTCATCGATGCTCTGGTGACCAATTTCCATCTGCCTGAATCAACGCTGATTATGCTGGTCTCCGCCTTTGCGGGGTATCAGCACACCATGGCGGCATACAAGTCTGCGGTAGAACAAAAATATCGCTTTTTTAGCTACGGGGACGCGATGTTTATCACGTACAATCCGCTGGCTTTGAATGAGCGTGTCGGGGAATAAGTCCGCGGCACCGGAATAATGTGTTGGACTGTTTTTCTGGCACAGAGGAATAAAAATGAAATTTGAACTCGATACCACCGATGGCCGCGCGCGTCGCGGTCGCCTGGTGTTTGATCGCGGCGTGGTGGAAACCCCCGCGTTTATGCCTGTGGGGACTTACGGCACCGTAAAAGGGATGACGCCGGAAGAAGTAGAAGCCACTGGCGCCCAGATTATCCTCGGTAATACCTTCCACCTGTGGCTGCGTCCTGGTCAGGAGATCATGAAGCTTCACGGCGATCTGCATGACTTCATGCAGTGGAAAGGCCCGATCCTGACCGATTCTGGCGGTTTCCAGGTCTTCAGCCTGGGTGATATTCGCAAGATCACCGAGGAGGGCGTCCACTTCCGTAACCCGATCAACGGCGATCCGATTTTCCTCGATCCTGAAAAGTCTATGGAGATTCAGTACGATCTCGGCTCTGACATCGTGATGATCTTCGACGAATGTACGCCATACCCGGCGGACTGGGATTACGCTAAACGTTCCATGGAGATGTCGCTGCGCTGGGCGAAGCGTAGCCGCGACCGTTTTGACTCCCTGCAGAACAAAAATGCGCTGTTCGGCATTATCCAGGGCAGTGTTTACGAAGATTTACGCGATATCTCTGTTAAAGGTCTGGTAGAGATAGGTTTTGATGGCTACGCTGTCGGCGGTTTAGCTGTGGGTGAGCCGAAGGAAGACATGCACCGTATTCTGGAACATGTCTGCCCGCAAATCCCGGCGGATAAACCCCGTTACCTGATGGGTGTGGGTAAGCCAGAAGACCTGGTTGAAGGTGTGCGCCGCGGCATTGATATGTTCGACTGCGTCATGCCAACCCGTAACGCACGTAACGGTCATCTGTTTGTTACCGATGGCGTGGTGAAAATCCGTAACGCGAAGCATAAGAGTGACACCAGTCCGCTCGATGCCGAGTGCGATTGCTACACCTGTCGCAATTATTCTCGCGCGTATTTGCATCATCTCGATCGTTGCAATGAGATTTTGGGCGCGCGTCTCAATACCATTCATAACCTTCGCTATTATCAGCGCTTAATGGCTGGTTTACGCAAGGCTATCGAAGAGGGTAAATTAGAGAGCTTCGTGACCGATTTTTACCAACGTCAGGGTCGAACCGTTCCACCTTTGAACGTTGATTAATATTAATAATGAGGGAATTTGAATGAGCTTTTTTATTTCTGATGCGGTAGCGGCAACAGGTGCTCCAGCGCAGGGCAGCCCGATGTCTCTGATTCTGATGCTGGTTGTGTTCGGTCTGATCTTCTACTTCATGATCCTGCGCCCACAGCAGAAGCGTACCAAAGAGCACAAAAAGCTGATGGATTCCATCGCGAAAGGTGATGAAGTCCTGACTAACGGTGGCCTGGTCGGTCGCGTAACCAAAGTGGCTGAAAGTGGCTACATTGCTATCGCCCTGAACGACACCACTGAAGTGGTTATCAAACGTGACTTCGTAGCTGCCGTTCTGCCGAAAGGCACCATGAAGGCGCTGTAATCCCAACTTTTCCCAAAGGGAACTGCCGTGTTAAACCGTTATCCTTTGTGGAAGTACATCATGCTGGTCGTCGTGATTCTCGTCGGCCTGCTGTACGCGCTTCCCAACCTGTATGGTGAGGATCCGGCTGTTCAAATCACTGGCGCGCGCGGTGTCGCCGCCAGTGAGCAAACGCTGATCCAGGTCCAGAAAACGTTACAAGAAGAAAAAATTACCGCTAAGTCTGTGGCTCTGGAAGAGGGCGCAATTCTTGCTCGCTTCGACACCACCGACACGCAGCTCCGCGCTCGTGAAGCGCTGATGGGCGTGCTGGGTGATAAATACGTCGTGGCGCTTAACCTTGCTCCTGCTACCCCACGTTGGCTGGCTGCGCTGAGCGCAGAGCCAATGAAACTCGGTCTTGACCTCCGTGGCGGCGTACACTTCCTGATGGAAGTGGATATGGATACCGCGCTGGGCAAACTGCAGGAACAGAATATCGATAGCCTGCGCAGCGATCTGCGTGAAAAAGGCATCGCGTATACCACCGTTCGTAAAGAAGATAACTACGGTATGAGCATCACGTTCCGCGACAGTGCGGCGCGCGATCAGGCTGTAGATTACCTGACCCAACGTCACCGTGACCTGGTGATCACCGCTCAGGGCAGCAACCAGCTGCGCGCGGTAATGACCGACGCCCGTCTGAAAGAAGCGCGTGAATATGCCGTTCAGCAGAACATCAACATTCTGCGCAACCGTGTAAACCAACTGGGCGTGGCTGAACCGCTGGTGCAGCGTCAGGGTGCTGACCGTATCGTTGTAGAACTGCCGGGTATTCAGGACACCGCGCGCGCGAAAGAGATTCTGGGCGCCACTGCAACGCTGGAATTCCGTCTGGTGAACACCAACGTTGACCAGTCTGCTGCCGCTTCTGGCCGTATTCCGGGTGACTCGGAAGTGAAAGAGACCCGTGAAGGGCAGCCCGTTGTGCTGTACAAACGCGTGATCCTGACCGGTGACCATATCACCGACTCCACCTCCAGCCAGGACGAGTACAACCAGCCGCAGGTTAACATCTCGCTGGACAGCGCGGGTGGTAACATCATGTCTAACTTCACCAAGGACAACATCGGTAAACCGATGGCGACCCTGTTCGTGGAGTACAAAGACAGCGGTAAGAAAGACGCTAACGGCCGTGCGGTGCTGGTGAAAGAGGAAGAGGTGATTAACATCGCCAATATCCAGTCTCGTCTGGGTAACAGCTTCCGTATCACTGGTATCAACAACCCGAACGAAGCGCGTCAGCTCTCTCTGCTGCTGCGTGCCGGTGCGCTGATTGCGCCAATTCAGATTGTTGAAGAACGTACCATTGGTCCAACTCTGGGTATGCAAAACATCCAGCAGGGGCTGGAAGCGTGTCTGGCCGGTCTGGCGGTCTCTATCCTCTTCATGATCTTCTTCTATAAGAAGTTTGGTCTGATTGCCACCTCCGCGCTGATCGCGAACCTGGTGCTGATCATCGGCATTATGTCCCTGCTGCCAGGGGCGACGCTGACCATGCCGGGGATTGCGGGTATCGTTCTGACCCTTGCGGTGGCGGTCGACGCCAACGTACTGATTAACGAACGTATCAAAGAAGAGTTGAGCAACGGTCGCTCTGTTCAGCAGGCGATTGATGAAGGCTATAAAGGCGCGTTCAGCTCCATCTTCGATGCGAACGTAACAACACTGATCAAGGTTCTTATCCTGTATGCAGTGGGGACTGGCGCAATCAAAGGCTTTGCGATTACCACCGGTATCGGTGTTGCAACGTCAATGTTTACTGCTATTGTCGGCACCCGTGCCATCGTGAACCTGCTGTACGGCGGCAAGCGCGTCAAAAAGCTGTCTATCTGAGGAGTGCGTTGTGGCACAGGAATATACTGTTGAACAATTGAACCACGGCCGTAAAGTCTGGGACTTTATGCGCTGGGACTACTGGGCCTTCGGCATTTCAGGTTTACTGCTGATTCTGTCCATCGTCGTTATGGGCGTAAAAGGCTTTAACTGGGGTCTGGATTTCACCGGTGGTACGGTGATTGAAATCACCCTGGAAAAACCGGTCGATATGGACCAGATGCGTCAGTCACTGCAGAAAGCGGGCTTTGAAGAGCCGCTGCTGCAGAACTTCGGCAGCAGCCGCGACATCATGGTGCGTATGCCGCCGGTACACGATGCCAACGGCAGTCAGGAACTGGGCAGCAAGGTTGTTAGCGTGATTAACGAAACAACCAGCCAGAACGCCACGGTTAAGCGTATTGAGTTCGTCGGCCCGAGCGTGGGTGCGGACCTGGCGCAAACCGGTGCGATGGCACTGCTGGTGGCGCTGATCTCCATCCTGGTTTACGTCGGTTTCCGCTTTGAGTGGCGACTGGCGGCGGGTGTGGTTATCGCACTGGCGCACGACGTGGTGATCACCATGGGCGTACTGTCTCTGTTCCATATTGAGATTGACCTGACAATTGTGGCATCCCTGATGTCCGTTATCGGTTACTCCCTGAACGACAGTATCGTGGTATCTGACCGTATTCGTGAAAACTTCCGTAAGATCCGTCGCGGTACGCCGTACGAAATCTTTAACGTGTCGTTGACCCAGACGCTGCACCGTACCTTGATCACATCCGGTACAACCTTGATGGTGATCCTGATGCTGTATCTCTTCGGTGGTCCGGTGCTGGAAGGCTTCTCGCTGACCATGCTGATCGGTGTGTCTATCGGTACTGCGTCGTCAATCTACGTGGCGTCCGCTCTGGCACTGAAACTTGGCATGAAGCGCGAGCACCTGCTCCAGCAGAAAGTCGAGAAAGAAGGGGCGGATCAGCCGTCTATTCTGCCGTAAGACGTTTATCGCGTTATCGAAATCCCGGTCTGTTGACCGGGATTTTTTTTATCTGCTCCTGACAAACACTCCTGACAGTATGCTGTCAGGAGCCCTGTCGTAGACTCCTGTTGAACCCAAACAAGAGGCAGGAGGATGTATGAAAAGTGTGATTAACTGGTTTGAGATTCCGGTCGCGGATATGGATCGCGCCATCAAATTTTATGAGCCGGTGATGCAGGTTTCACTGAGGCGCGAGAAAATGGACAGCGCCGATCTGGCGGTATTCCCGCATGAGGATCCGGCCACCGGCGGCGCGCTGGCAAAATTTGAGGGGATTATTCCCTCGGTGCAGGGGGCCATTATCTACCTGCATACTGACAATCTGACAGCAACGCTCGATCGCATTGCCTCTGCGGGCGGCGAGTGCGTGTTTGGCCCGCTGGAGTTACCGCGCGGTATTGGTACTATTGCTTTATTTACCGACAGCGAAGGTAATCGCGTCGGCCTTCATCAACCTGCCTGAGAGCGTAAGTAAAAATGACCCGACGCGCTGACCGTTTGTTTCAGATAGTACAGATCCTGCGGGGCCGACGTCTGACAACGGCAGCGCATCTTGCGGACCGGCTGGGCGTTTCTGAGCGCACGGTGTACCGCGATATCCGCGACCTGTCGCTTTCCGGCGTGCCGGTGGAGGGCGAAGCGGGGAGCGGTTACCGGCTGATGTCGGGGTTTGACCTGCCGCCGCTGATGCTGACAAACAAGGAGTCTGAGGCGCTGATTGTGGCTATTCGCCTGCTTACCACCTGGGGCGGGGAGTCGCTGTCGCGCGAACTGGAGTCGGCACAGGAGAAAGTGCTCGCGATCCTGCCCGAAGAGAGCCGCCGAAAGGCAGAGCAGACGCGGATCTACGCCCCGGATTTTGGCATGAAAAGCCACTCCCGCAGTGATTTTGATGTCATACATCAGGCGATCTCGGCCCAGCGCGTGCTCGTGCTGCATTATCGTGACGAAGCGGGGCAATTTTCAACGCGTGAGGTTCAGCCGCTGGGGCTGTTTTTCTGGGGAGAACGCTGGCTACTGGCGTCATGGTGTGAACTGCGCGATGACTATCGCTGTTTCCGTCTCGACAGATGCCTCAAAATTATCCTTACGGAAAGACGCTTTAGTGAGAGTGCAGACCGATCGCTGGCGGATTTTTTGCGCAAGGTGAAGCAGTAACAAGCCACGGGGAGAGGCAGCCCGCACAGGTTTTGTAGGCCGGGTAAGCGTCAGCGCCACCCGGCAACAATCACACGATTAGAAGTTGTAACCCACTACCAGGTAACCACCCCAACCGGTAGAACGGACGCTGAAGTCGCCGTTGCCGAAGTTCAGGCTGGCGTCGTCGTTCCACTGTCCACCGTTGTGCCAGTAACGCGCAACAACAGAGTAGTGCCAGTGATCGTAGTTCAGCGCCAGGATGTGGCTGGAGGCGATGGAGTCGTTGGTGCGCGCTTTCTTACCGTTCAGATCGCGGAAGTCGTTGTCGCCCAGATCGGAACCCCAGTCAAAGTTGGTGAAGCCGATATAGCTCAGGTTGCCGCCCCACAGCTGGGTGATTGGCACAAAGTATTTCACTTTGAAACGGTAACCATCCCACTCGTTTTCGTTCGCGGCACCGTAGTTCTGCCATTGATACTTAGCGTAAACGTTCAGAGACAGGCTCATTGGCAGGCCCGTGTCGATGTCGGTACCCAGACCCATATACCAGGTGCTCTGGCGACCGGACTTGTTACGGCCCATGTCGTAGATATAGTTGTTCGCGAAATACCACTCTTTGAACGGACCAAACGCCAGGCTGGTACCAGTCAGTTTATCAATAGAGAAGCGCGGTTCGATCTCCATGAACAGTGGGGAACCGTGGTTCCAGATACCTTTTGCGTCGGTGTTACCACCGAAGAAGACCGGTGCATCCATATAGCCGTAGAAATCAAACCAGTCTTTCTTGGCGAACGCTTCGTACTCCAGGTAGGTATCGTTACGGATCTGAGGTCCGAAACGGGTGTGGTAGCTGCCGACCACGTTAACGCTCTGGTGCCACCAGTCGGAGAGGTATTGTGGTTTATCGTTTTCCGCTGCGTTAACAGTGAAAGAGGAGGACAATGCCAGCACGGCGCCGGCTGCGAGTAATGTTTTTTTCATAATCATGCCACTGATTGAAATTCCCTTCCGGGAGTGAAAAATGCGCGAATTGCGTTTCTAAATATTTCGTGTTTCTGCGGAGCCTATTATAGGAATCCTTGCTCACAAAAATATGTGTTGTTTCACATATCTCTCACACGCGTAATCGATTGCGTTCACGTTTGCGTACTTTAAACGGCCGGGATTGTAGCGGCAATCATTTATGTTGCCAATCCATACGAAATGTAAATGTTAGCGGAGTGACATTTCACTCCGCTCAAAAGGAGGGGGGGTTACTGCGCGGCGGGTTGGATGTCGTGAATACGGATAAAGCCTAACTGATCGGGCGTAAGGCCGCTTAACTGCAGCGGAATATCCACATCACTCGGCGCTAAAACACTGGCCGGGGCGGTGAAGAGCTGATTCTTCACGTTCACCTCCTGGTAATTCTCGGTGGTGCCCTGGATCTGGCCCCACTCGACGGTGCCGCTAAAGGCTGGCAGCGGATCGTTGGACTCACCCTGAATGCGTAATGTTGCGCGAGTACCATCCGCATTTGCCGCCACATTCACCAGCGACATTTTTAACGTGCCAACCTGGCTGTTGAGACGGGCAGGGGTGTTGGCCCCCGGCAGCAAATACACTCCGCTGGTGGATTTTGCATTCAGCGCGTTTTGCTGGGTGATCTTCACGGTCTCTTTGTTCAGTTTGTCCATCGCCGTATTGAGCGTATTCACGCTCTGTTTCATCTGGCGAACTTCGGTTTGCTGTGCACAGGCACTAAGGGTGAAGAGGCTCCCCACCAGCAGAATTTTCAGGTAACGTCTTGTCATTGCGTTTAATTCCTTGAAATAACGGATCACCGTAATGGTAGCCAGCATCATCCCGACAGACATAGATCCTTTGTCTCAAAAAGCTCTTCCTTTGTTGTCAGGCCAGTTCAGGGTAAAATGAAAGTCAGTTAACCAGATAACAGGGATACCGTATGCATTGCCCATTCTGCTCCGCTGTGGATACCAAAGTCATAGATTCTCGCCTTGTGGGCGAAGGGTCTTCCGTACGCCGCCGTCGGCAGTGTCTGGTATGTAACGAGCGTTTCACGACCTTTGAGGTGGCAGAGCTGGTCATGCCGCGCGTGGTAAAAAGTAACGACGTGCGCGAGCCGTTTAACGAAGAGAAACTGCGCAGCGGAATGCTTAAGGCGCTGGAGAAACGCCCCGTCAGCGCGGATGACGTCGAAATGGCGTTAAACCACATTAAATCTTACCTTCGTGGTCTGGGTGAACGTGAAGTGCCCAGCAAGATGATCGGCAATCTGGTGATGGAGCAGTTGAAAAAGCTTGATAAGGTTGCCTATATCCGCTTCGCCTCTGTCTACCGCAGTTTCGAAGATATCAAAGAGTTTGGCGAAGAGATCGCCCGCTTACAGGATTGAGTCCATGCAGGATGAGATGTACATGGCGCGCGCCATGAAGCTGGCGCAGCGCGGTCGATTTACCACCCATCCCAACCCCAACGTCGGGTGCGTCATTGTTAAAGATGGCGAGATCGTGGGCGAAGGTTTCCACTACCGCGCGGGCGAGCCCCATGCTGAAGTGCACGCCCTGCGTATGGCGGGTGAAAAAGCGCGCGGAGCGACGGCCTACGTGACGCTTGAGCCATGCAGCCATCACGGGCGCACGCCGCCATGCTGTGAAGCGCTGATCGCGGCGGGAGTGTCACGCGTTGTCGCTGCGATGCAGGATCCTAATCCCCAGGTGGCCGGACGTGGTCTGTACCGTCTGCAGCAGGAAGGGATCGATGTTAGCCACGGCCTGATGATGCAGGACGCGGAAGCGATTAACAAAGGCTTCCTGAAGCGCATGCGTACCGGGTTCCCGTATATTCAGCTCAAGCTGGGCGCCTCACTGGATGGCCGCACGGCGATGGCGAACGGCGAAAGTCAGTGGATCACCTCGCCGCAGGCAAGGCGCGATGTGCAACGTCTGCGTGCGCAAAGCCATGCTATCCTCACCAGCAGTGAAACGGTTCTCGCGGACGATCCGGCCATGACCGTGCGCTGGAACGAACTGAATGCCGATACCCAGGCGCTGTATCCGCAGGAAAACCTGCGTCAGCCGCTGCGTATTGTCATTGATAGCCAGAACCGCGTCACGCCTGAACACCGCATTGTGCAGCAGCCCGGTGAAACCTGGATTGCCCGCACAAAGGAAGATTCACGCGACTGGCCGGAAAGTGTGCGCAGCATTATGGTGCCGGAGCACAACGGTCATCTGGATTTAGTGGTGCTGATGATGCTGCTGGGTAAGCAGCAGGTGAACAGCATCTGGGTGGAAGCCGGCCCGACGCTGGCAGGCGCACTGCTCCAGGCGGGTCTGGTCGATGAACTGATTGTCTACGTTGCGCCTAAACTGCTGGGTAGCGACGCGCGTGGCCTGTTTGTGCTGCCCGGCCTTGAAAAACTGGCCGATGCACCACAACTCAAATTTAGCGAGATTCGTCCGGTGGGTCCGGATGTTTGCCTCCATTTAACGACAGCGTAATTGCTCCTGAAATAGGGAAGCAGTGCGCAAAGTATTATGATAAAATCCGCCCCCCTGCGGGGCCAAATGAACCCGTAAAGGAAGAGTATGAACATTATTGAAGCTGCTGTAGCTACCCCGGACGCTCGCGTCGCCATCACCATTGCGCGTTTCAACAACTTCATCAACGATAGCCTGCTGGAAGGTGCGGTTGACGCCCTGAAACGTATCGGCCAGGTTAAAGATGACAACATTACCGTTGTGTGGGTTCCAGGTGCTTACGAACTGCCACTGGCAGCGGGCGCGCTGGCGAAAACCGGTAAATACGACGCGGTGATTGCGCTGGGTACCGTTATTCGTGGCGGCACTGCGCACTTCGAATACGTTGCGGGCGGTGCAAGCAATGGTCTGGCGCACGTTGCACAGGATGCTGAAATTCCTGTCGCGTTCGGCGTGCTGACCACCGAAAGTATTGAACAAGCCATCGAACGTGCTGGCACTAAAGCCGGTAACAAAGGTGCAGAAGCTGCACTGACCGCGCTTGAAATGATCAATGTATTGAAAGCCATCAAGGCCTGATTTTTTTGTAAGGGGAATTCCGTGAAACCTGCTGCTCGTCGCCGCGCCCGTGAATGTGCCGTTCAGGCACTTTACTCCTGGCAGTTGTCCCAGAACGACATCGCTGATGTTGAATACCAGTTCCTGTCAGAACAGGACGTGAAAGATGTTGACGTTCTGTACTTCCGTGAACTGCTGTCGGGAGTGGCGACTAATAGCGCGTATCTCGATGGTCTGATGAAACCCTACCTCTCCCGTCTGCTCGAAGAGCTGGGTCAGGTAGAAAAAGCAGTGCTGCGCATTGCGCTGTTTGAGCTGTCTAAACGTGATGATGTGCCGTACAAAGTGGCCATCAACGAAGCGATCGAACTGGCGAAAACCTTCGGCGCTGAAGACAGCCACAAGTTTGTAAACGGCGTTCTTGATAAAGCAGCACCTGCGATCCGTCCCCACAAAAAGTGATCCGCAAACCGGAGCTCTGCATTGCCTGACGGGCAGTGCGGCTCCGGTTTTTTCTTTTATTTGCTGAGGCATAACGTATGGCATGCGGCGAATTCTCCCTGATTGCCCGTTATTTCGACCGTGTCAGAACCTCTCGTCTTGATGTTGAAACCGGCATTGGCGATGACTGTGCACTTCTCAATATTCCCGAAAAACAGACGCTGGCAATCAGCACCGACACCTTAGTGTGCGGGCGCCATTTCTTACCTGATATCGATCCTGCCGACCTGGCGTATAAAGCGCTGGCGGTCAACGTGAGCGATCTGGCTGCGATGGGGGCCGATCCGGCGTGGTTAACGCTGGCCCTGACGCTGCCAGAGGTCGATGAACCCTGGCTTGAAGCCTTTAGTGACGCTCTTTTTGAGCAGCTTAACTACTACGACATGCAGTTGATTGGCGGCGATACCACGGCGGGGCCGCTATCGATGACGCTCGCGATCCACGGTTATGTGCCGGCTGGACGCGCGCTGAAACGCTCCGGGGCGAAACCTGGCGACTGGATCTACGTCACCGGTACGCCGGGCGACAGCGCAGCGGGACTGGCGATCCTCCAGGATCGCTTAACCGTGAATGACACTGACGACGCGGCGTATCTGGTCAAACGCCATCTGCGGCCAACGCCGCGTATTCTTCACGGCCAGGCGCTACGCGAAAGGGCAAGCTCAGCTATCGATCTCTCGGACGGGTTAATCTCAGACCTCGGTCATATTCTGAAGGCCAGCGGTGTCGGCGCGCGCGTTGACCTGGATCTGTTCCCGCTATCAGAGCAGCTGCTTCGACACGTCGAGCCTGAGCAGGCGCTGCGCTGGGCGCTCTCCGGCGGCGAAGATTATGAGCTGTGCTTTACCGTGCCTGAGCTCAACCGTGGGACGCTGGACGTGGCGTTAGCGCATCTCGGCGCGAAATTTACCTGTATCGGCCAGATCATGCCGGAGAGTGAAGGGCTGAAGTTTGTGAAAGATGGTGCGCCCGTTACGCTGGACTGGAAAGGGTACGATCACTTCGGGTGATGTTGTGCGATCTGTACTGCCGGGTGGCGGCTTCGCCTTACCCGGCTTACGTATTTGAGGGTTAGGGAGAGGGATTACTTAAACCCTACCACCGGATGTTGCTGATACGGTGTCTCCAGCTCGGCAACTTGCTCCGGCGTCAGCGTGATATCCACCGCATTCAGCAGTTCATCAAGCTGCTCTTCCCGCGAAGTGCCAATAATCGGTGCCGCGACGCCGCGTTTACCCAGCAGCCATGCCAGCGCGACCTGGGCGCGGGTGGCTCCGGTATCGTCGGCGATCCCGGCTAACCGTTCGGCAATTAACGCATCGCTGGCTTCTGTACTGGAATAAAGATTTTTTCCTACTTCATCCGATACCAGGCGGGCCGTGGTTTCCCCCCACGGACGGGTCAGACGACCACGTGCCAGCGGGCTCCACGGGATCACCGCCACGCCTTCCTGATAGCAGAGCGGTAGCATCTCGCGTTCTTCTTCGCGATAGATCAGGTTGTAGTGATCCTGCATGGTGACGAAGCGCGCCCAGCCATGTTGCGCTTGCAGAGCCAGCGCCTGAGCAAACTGCGACGCGTGCATAGACGATGCGCCGATGTAGCGCGCTTTACCGGCTTTCACCACATCGTTGAGCGCTTCAAGCGTCTCTTCAATGGGCGTGTTGTAATCCCAGCGGTGAATTTGCAGCAGGTCGACATAGTCCATGTTCAGGCGTCGAAGGCTGTCATCAATGGAACGCAGGATCTGGGCGCGAGAAAGGCCCTCAGCCAGATCGCCCACCGGGTAATAGACCTTGGTGGCGACGACGATTTCATCACGACGCGCAAAATCGCGCAGGGCACGCCCAACGATCTCTTCACTGCTGCCGTCGGAGTAGCTGTTGGCGGTGTCAAAGAAGTTAATGCCACCTTCAATGGCGCGTTTGATGATAGGGCGGCTGCTCTCTTCCGGCAGCGTCCAGGCGTGATTACCCCGGTCAGGCTCGCCAAAGGTCATACAGCCCAGGCAAAGTCGGGAAACGTTAAGATCCGTTTTTCCTAATGTCGTGTATTGCATGGTTCCACTCCTGCTTTTTTAAACAATACGTTTAAGCATAGCAGGAGCGGAAAAAGGAAAGGATCAGGCAAGCCAGCTACGAATTTTGGCTTCAATACCAGCGGCGTCCAGGCCAATTGCCGCGCGGGCTTCGTCCTGAGTACCTTGAGGAATGAAGTGATCCGGCAGACCAAGGTTCAGTACCGGAACGGCTTTACGATTCGCCATCAGCACCTCGTTTACGCCGCTCCCCGCGCCGCCCATGATGGCGTTTTCTTCCAGCGTCACCAGCACCTCATGGGTTTCTGCCATTTCCAGGATCAGGGATTCATCGAGCGGTTTCACGAAGCGCATATCCACCAGAGTGGCATTCAGCGCTTCAGCGACCTTAGCGGCCTCTGGCATCAGGGTACCAAAGTTCAGAATTGCCACTTTCTCACCGCGACGTTTCACCAGACCTTTACCTATCGCCAGTTTATCCAGCGGCTGCAGCTCAACGCCTACCGCGTTACCGCGTGGATAGCGAACCGCGCTTGGACCATCCTGGTAGTGATAGCCGGTATACAGCATCTGACGACATTCGTTTTCGTCACTTGGCGTCATGATAACCATGTCCGGGATGCAGCGCAGGAACGAAAGATCGAATGCACCCTGGTGCGTCTGGCCGTCAGCCCCCACGATGCCTGCGCGGTCGATAGCAAACAGCACCGGCAGCTTCTGGATGGCAACGTCATGGATCACCTGATCGTAGGCGCGTTGCAGGAAGGTGGAGTAGATCGCCACCACCGGTTTGTATCCACCAATCGCCAGACCCGCCGCGAAGGTGACTGCGTGCTGCTCGGCAATCGCCACGTCAAAATACTGGTCAGGGTATTTTTTGGAGAACTCGACCATGCCGGAACCTTCTCGCATAGCCGGGGTGATCGCCATCAGCTTGTTGTCTTTCGCCGCGGTTTCACATAACCAGTCGCCGAAGATTTTGGAATAGCTCGGCATACCGCCGCTGCTTTTTGGCAGACAACCGCTGGTCGGATCGAATTTAGGTACCGCGTGGAAAGTGATCGGATCTTTTTCCGCCGGTTCGTAACCACGGCCTTTCTTCGTCATGATGTGCAGGAACTGCGGGCCTTTCAGGTCGCGCATGTTCTTGAGCGTGGTGACCAGCCCCAGCACATCGTGCCCATCAACCGGGCCAATATAGTTAAAGCCCAGCTCTTCAAAGAGTGTGCCCGGCACGACCATGCCTTTGATGTGTTCTTCGGTGCGCTTGAGCAGCTCTTTGATTGGCGGTACGCCAGAGAAGACTTTCTTGCCGCCTTCGCGCAGCGTGGAGTAAAGCTTGCCGGAGAGCAGCTGTGCCAGATGGTTGTTCAGCGCGCCGACGTTCTCGGAAATCGACATTTCGTTATCGTTCAGGATAACCAGCATGTCCGGCTTGATATCGCCCGCGTGGTTCATGGCCTCAAAGGCCATCCCGGCGGTGATGGCGCCGTCGCCGATCACGCAGACGGTGCGGCGCTGCTTGTTCTCTTTTTCGGCGGCCACGGCAATACCGATACCCGCAGAGATGGAGGTGGAGGAGTGGCCGACGCTTAACACATCGTACTCACTCTCACCGCGCCACGGGAACGGATGCAGGCCGCCTTTCTGGCGGATCGTGCCAATTTGATCGCGACGACCCGTCAGAATTTTATGTGGATAGGCCTGATGGCCCACGTCCCAGATGAGCTGATCGAACGGGGTGTTGTAGACGTAGTGCAGCGCAACGGTCAGCTCGACCGTGCCAAGCCCGGAGGCGAAATGTCCGCTGGAGCGGCTTACGCTGTCGAGCAGATAGCGACGCAGCTCGTCGCACAGCTTCGGCAGGTTCTCTTTCGGCAACAGACGCAACTCCTGGGTGGAGTCAACTAACGCCAGTGTCGGGTATTTGGCAATATCAAAACTCATCAAAGGCTCATCGAGATAGTGTGTTTATTTATCACGCTGGATTATATAGTCCGCTAGCGCTTCCAGTGCCGAGGTATCGAGAGACTGCGCGGCCAGTTCATTCAGCGACTGGCGGGCTTCCTCTATCAGATCCCGGGCTTTACGCTGGGCTTGCTCAAGACCCAGCAGGGCGGGGTAGGTACTTTTGCCAAGCTGCTGATCCGCACCCTGACGTTTACCCAATGTTGCAGTATCGCCCACCACATCCAGAATGTCATCCTGAACCTGGAACGCCAGACCGATACTTTCTGCGTATCTGTCCAGAATCGGCAGGGCTTTGCGCCCCTGTTCACCCGCGCTCAGTGCGCCCAGGCGTACGGCGGCACGGATGAGTGCGCCCGTTTTATGCCGGTGAATACGCTCCAGCTGTTCCAGATTAACCTGACGTCCTTCTGCCTCCAGATCCAGCGCTTGCCCACCGCACATGCCGGCAACGCCGCTGGCCATCGCCAGCTCGGAAACCATTGCCAGACGGTCGCGATCGCTGACTTCTGCCATCGGCGCATCGCTCAGAATAGAGAATGCCAGCGTTTGCAGGGCATCCCCCGCCAGGATGGCATTCGCTTCGCCAAACTTAATATGGCAGGTTGGCTGACCGCGACGCAGATCGTCATCATCCATCGCCGGTAAATCATCGTGGATCAGCGAGTAGGCATGGATGCACTCAACGGCGGCAGCCGGGGCGTCCAGCGTAGTATCGCTGATACCAAACATATTGCCGGTGGCGTAGACGAGGAACGGGCGCAGGCGCTTTCCACCCAAGAGTGCGCCATAGTGCATGGCCTCAACCAGTGGAGTGTTCTGAAAAGGTTGTGGCGCAATAAAACGGCGCAGGGCGTCGTTGGCGCGTATGACTCGCGCCTGAAGCTCGTTAGCAAAATCCATTTACTCGGCGTCCGGTGTGAAAGGCGTTGTCTTAGCGTCTTCGCTATCGGAAAGCAGGATCTGCACACGCTGCTCGGCCTGCTGCAGTTTAACCTGCCCCTGGCGCGCCAGCTGCACGCCACGCTCGAATTCGTTGAGCGCCTCTTCCAGCGGTAAATCACCGCTCTCAAGGCGGGTGACGATCTGCTCCAGTTCACTCAGCGCAGTTTCAAAACTGGCCGGTGCGTCGTTCTTCTTCGGCATAGTGAATTGACTCTTATATTCTCAGCCCCGACATGGTAACGGACTCGGGGCAATTATCAAATAACGCGCAATGTGCACAGGAACGGCGCGATGGTGGTATACTTGCGCGCCTGGATGCAGCCACGGGTGTGGGCTGTAATATTATTTTCCATTACAAGCCTTAATACGCTTGCCTAAGAAACATTGCCGCCATGAAGTTTATCATTAAATTGTTCCCTGAAATCACCATCAAAAGCCAATCTGTGCGTTTGCGCTTTATTAAAATTCTCACCGGGAACATTCGTAACGTTTTAAAACACTACGACGAAACCCTCGCCGTGGTGCGCCACTGGGATCACGTTGAAGTTCGCGCGAAAGATGAAAACAAACGTCAGGACATTCGCGACGCGCTGACCCGTATTCCGGGTATTCACCATATTCTGGAAGTGGAAGATGTTCCGTTCACTTCACTGCATGACATCTTCGAAAAAGCGCTGGTGCAGTATCGCGACCAGATCGAAGGCAAAACCTTCTGCGTGCGCGTGAAGCGTCGCGGCAAGCACGAATTCAGCTCTATCGAGGTGGAACGTTACGTTGGCGGCGGTCTGAACCAGCATGTTGAAACGGCGCGCGTGCGTCTGACCAACCCGGATGTCACCGTGAACCTGGAGATCGAAAACGATCGCCTGCTGCTGGTGAAAGGGCGTTACGAAGGTATCGGCGGCTTCCCAATCGGTACCCAGGAAGATGTCCTGTCCCTGATTTCCGGTGGTTTCGACTCTGGCGTCTCCAGCTACATGCTGATGCGTCGCGGCTGCCGTGTGCATTACTGCTTCTTTAATCTGGGCGGCGCGGCGCATGAAATCGGCGTGCGTCAGGTGGCACACTATCTATGGAATCGCTTTGGCAGCTCGCACCGCGTGCGCTTTGTGGCGATCAACTTCGAGCCAGTGGTTGGCGAAATCCTGGAGAAAGTGGACGACGGTCAGATGGGCGTGGTCCTCAAGCGTATGATGGTGCGTGCGGCCTCTAAAGTAGCGGAACGCTATGGTGTGCAGGCGCTGGTCACCGGTGAAGCGCTGGGTCAGGTTTCCAGCCAGACGCTGACCAACCTGCGTCTCATCGACAATGTCTCTGACACCCTGATCCTGCGTCCGCTGATCTCTCACGACAAAGAGCACATCATCGATCTGGCGCGCGAAATCGGCACTGAAGATTTTGCCCGTACCATGCCAGAGTACTGCGGCGTGATTTCGAAGAGCCCGACGGTCAAAGCGGTAAAAGCGAAGATCGAAGCGGAAGAAGAGCACTTCGATTTCAGCATTCTGGATAAAGTGGTGGAAGAAGCCTCCAACATCGACATCCGTGAGATTGCCCAGCAGACCGAGCAGGAAGTGGTTGAAGTTGAAACCGTGAGCGGTTTCGGTGCCAACGACGCGATTCTGGATATCCGCTCCGTTGATGAGCAGGACGACAAGCCGCTACAGGTGGAAGGGGTGGAAGTAGTTTCTCTGCCGTTCTATAAGCTGAGCACCAAATTTGGCGACCTCGACCAGAGCAAAACATACCTGCTGTGGTGTGAGCGTGGGGTGATGAGCCGCCTGCAGGCGCTGTATCTGCGCGAGCAGGGCTTTGCGAATGTGAAGGTGTATCGCCCGTAGTTTTTTGCGGGGGGGTGTGGCTTGATGCCTCACCCCGACCCTCTCCCACGGGGAGAGGGCGCAAACATTAAAAACGGCAACCTGAGGTTGCCGTTTTGCTTTTACCTACCGCCACCCGGCTTTTCTTTGCACTACTCTTCATAGTAGTTATAAATCCCCGCCGCCATCACCAGCGTTGAGGCGACTTCGTAGGCTTTCTCACGCCCGACCAGCAGGTCAACAATCTTTAAGCCAAAGTCTATCGCGGTACCTGGCCCCTGGCTGGTGAGCAGGTTGACGCGCGGATCCCAGACGACGCGTTTATCCACCCACTGCTCTTCCGGGATGGTCTCTTTCAGCCCCGGGAAACCGGTCATGTTACCGATGGGAAAGATATTATGCGGAACCAGCACGGTACCGGCGGCGGCACAAATGGCAGCAACGATACGTCCCGACAGATGAAACTGTCTGACGGTTTCGACTAACAGAGTGCTGTCGCGAAAATACTCCGCCCCTTTCAGGCCGCCGGGCAGCACGATGATGTCATAGTCCCCGTCGGCCACCTGTACCAGTGGCGCATCCGCGAGGAGTTTCACTCCTCGGGAGCAGGTAATAGCCAGGTTGCCATCGCTGGCGACGCTGGCGGTGGTGACCTGAATGCCGCCACGCACCATGATATCGATGGTGGTGACCGCTTCTGTCTCTTCGCTACCAGGGGCGAGGCAAACCAGTGCCGACGCGCTCATATTCACTCTCCTTACGTTTTACCAGGTCATACAGGCGGGCGTTTTCCGGCACAATGATACCGTGTGCGCGGGCGCGTTTTAGCAGATAGCCAGTGATGTAGTCGATTTCCGTGTGGCGTAGCGCCCGAACATCCTGCAACATGGATGAGATATTTTCTGCCGTACTATCAATAACCTGCTCAACATAATAGCGTAAATCATCCGCCGATGTGTGTAAGCCTTCACGCTCGATCACCGAGGCGACCTCGGCACATAGGGTGGCAACCTCCTGCGGATGGTGCTTCAGTTCCCCGTTCGGGCAGTCCCACAGCGCCGTCAGCGGATTGATCACGCAGTTAACCGCCAGCTTACGCCACAGCTGAGGGCGGATGTTGTTGTGCCAGGCCACGTCCGGAATCACCGTTTGCAGGGTGTCTGCCAGATAACTGTAGTCGCCGTCCTGGTCCCGGGCAGGTCCAATATGCGTGACGCCGCTGGCGACATGCACAATGATATTGCCGTCACGGCGTGCGGCGTGCGTGGTGGTGGCCATCAGCAGCGGCTGCACAATGCTTTTAAGTTCATCAATCGTCCCCATGCCGTTATGCAGCAATAAAACGGGCGACGTGGGGGGAAGCTGGGCGGCCAGCGCTTTTACTGCATCTGAAACTTGCCACGCTTTGAGCGTCACCAGCAGCAGGTCGCTATGCGCCAGGAAATCAGGATCGTTCGCGGTGAGGGATTCGTTAAAGATACTTCCGTCTTCACCAATCAGGTTTACACTGCAATAGGGCTGAGGTACGCGCAGCCAGCCCTGAACTTCGTGTCCGTGCTTGCATAGGGCGGTCAGCCAGAGTTGACCAAGGGCTCCGCATCCGAGCACTGTAATTTTCATTGTTCCTCCTCACCTGCAACTGCGCCAGGTGTTACGGCCTAAGTATAGCGCCGTCAGCTAAGCTTCTGTTGAGTTATGCCTCGTAGCGGGTATTATGCAACGCAACAAAAATGAAGGGAGAAGAAAAGATGCCATCTTTCGATATTGTTTCCGAAGTTGATATCCAGGAAGTTCGCAACGGCGTAGAAAACGCAACCCGCGAAGTTGAGTCACGTTTCGATTTTCGTGGCGTTGAAGCCTCGTTTGAGCTGAACGATGCCAATAAGACCATTAAGGTGCTGAGCGAATCTGATTTCCAGGTCAACCAGCTGCTCGATATTCTGCGTGCCAAGCTGTTAAAACGCGGCATTGAAGGGACCTCGCTGGATGTACCGGAAGAGTTCGTGCACAGCGGTAAAACCTGGTTTGTTGAAGCCAAACTGAAGCAGGGCATTGAGAGCGCGGTTCAGAAGAAAATCGTTAAGCTCATCAAAGACAGCAAGCTGAAGGTTCAGGCGCAGATCCAGGGCGAAGAAATTCGTGTTACCGGAAAATCCCGTGATGATCTGCAGTCCGTCATGGCGCTGGTGCGCGGCGGCGATCTGGGACAACCGTTCCAGTTTAAAAACTTCCGCGATTAAAACGAAAAAGCCCGGTTTAACCGGGCTTTTTTTCAGGCTTTCAGCGCCTGTTCAACTTCAAAGCGGTTTGTCACCTTACTGTCTATTTTGACATACGCGCTGCGCTCTTCTGCCGCGAGAAGCACTTCACTCACGCCCTCTGTCGATGCAAGACGCTGTTTCAGCGCATCGTTGATCTCAACGTCGTCAGGAATTTCTACCCGCAGGCTACTGACGTAGCGCGGCTCTTTCATGGTACCGGCAACCAGCAGCCAGACCGTCGCCAGCAGTGCGCCTGCGAGGAAGATGGTTTGGGAATCAAACAGGCCGTCGACCCAGCCGCCGAGGGCACCGCCAATGGCCACGCCGATGAACTGGCTGGTGGAGTAAATCCCCATCGCCGTGCCTTTATAACCGGCAGGGGATTCTTTGCTGATTAGTGACGGCAGCAGGGCTTCCATCAGGTTAAACGCCAGGAAGAAGAGCTGCACACCGGCAACCAGTTCCCAGAAGTGGGGGCCAGCGCCCCAGAGCACGATCTCGGCAATCAGCAATACCGCCACACAGCCGATGAAAACGCGCTTCATTTTGCGCTTCACTTCGGCATAGATAATAAACGGTACCACCGAGACGAACGAAATCACCATCGTCACCAGATAGATTTTCCAGTGTTCTGCCGCCGGGAAACCTGCGGCAGCCAGCTGACCGGGCAGGGCGACAAAGGTCGACATCAGCAGAATGTGCAGACACATAATGCCGAAGTTAAGCTTCAACAGGCGCGGCTCAACCAGTACCTTGCTAAAGCAGCCTTTGACCATCCCGGATTCACGGTTGAGGACGTGGTTTTTGCTGTCCGGTACCACCCACAGCGTTAAGGCAATACCGATGGTCGCCAGCACGGCAATCATCCAGAACAGGGCGTGCAGGCCAAGCGTGTGGGTAATAATGGGACCGAGCACCATCGCAATCGCAAACGTGACGCCAAAGCTCACGCCAATAAATGCCATCGCTTTGGTACGGTTCTGTTCACGGGTTAAATCCGACAGCAGCGCCATCACGGCGGCGGCAATCGCTCCGGAGCCCTGCAGGGCGCGGCCAAGAATAATTCCCCAGATGGAGTGGGAGAGGGCGGCGATGATGCTACCGAGCACAAAAACCAGCAAACCACCGACAATGAGCGGCTTGCGGCCGACGCGGTCAGAGAGCAGACCAAACGGGATCTGGAATACCGCCTGAGCCAGACCATAAATACCAATCGCCAGGCCAATCAGCGCTTCGCTGGCGCCCTGCAATGCCATGCCGTATGTGGTCAGAACAGGCAGGACCATAAACATGCCAAGCATCCGTAGCGAGAAAACAGTCCCTAAACCCCAGGTCGCACGCAGCTCGCCCGGTGTCATTTTATAATCGTTCATTGCCACCTCAATTCAAAAGCAGGCCATAGTGTAGTGCGGGGAAGGGGCGGGGTAAATAAAGGGTTATTTAACAAATATTACATGCGTTATTGATAGATTCAGTGAATAAAAAAGGGTGCCGAAGCACCCCTTTATTCACCTGTTGTGGCTTACCAGACGTAAGTCAGCAGGTTATGCGAATCCGGCACCATAAAGTCCACGGACATCATCACGGACAGCGAGGTGATGGCAACAATCGAGAACACAAACAGTTTGCGAGCCCAGACTTTGTCATCTTCCACTTTGTAACCGCGCAGGGCCATACCGAGCCACCAGACGCTTACCGCTGCGGCCACCGCCAGATATTTATACCCGGCGTAACCCCCCAGCGAGAGCATCAGCGTTGCCACGGCAAAGGCGATGATGTACAGCGTGATGTGGTTCTTGGCAACGGAAATACCTTTCACGACCGGCAGAACCGGAATGTTCGCTGCCTGATAATCCTTAAAGCGGAAAATCGCGATGGCATAGGAGTGCGGCATCTGCCACAGGCTAAAGATAGCCAGCAGGATCAGCGCACCGCTGTCGAACTCGTTCGTGACGGCGCAGTAGCCAATCACCGGCGGCGCAGCGCCGGAGAGAGAACCAATCAGCGTGCCGTAGACGGAGTGACGCTTCATATACAGGCTGTAAACGCCCACATACACCACGAACCCCATCACCCCCAGCCAGCAGGCCAGCGGGTTAGCACCAAACCACAGCAGCATAAAGCCAGCAATACCCAGCAAGGTGGCGTACACCAGCGAGACGGAAGGGGCGATCAGGCCTTTCACCAGCACCCGATTTTTGGTCCTTTCCATCTTCTTGTCGATATCCATGTCGATGTAGTTGTTAAATACACAACCGGACGCAACAACCAGTGACACACCGACCAGCGTGTAGATAAAGAGGGTGTAATCAATGCTGCCTTTGGAGGCCAGCAGGAACCCTCCGATCACGGAGATCAGGTTGCCAAAGATGATGCCTGGTTTCGTTACTTGCAGGTATTGCTTAAACATACTCGCCGCTCTTAGTGAACCATCATGTTGTAGTTAAGGTTCCACATAATCCAGATGGAACCGACTACCAGGATAGCGATGATAATCACGGTAAAGATGAAAGCCGTCATGTTCCAGCCTTCATCGGACTTGGTGTTCATGTGCAGGAAGCAAACCAGATGCACCAGAATCTGAATCACCGCGGTCACCAGGATTGCACCCAGAATAACCGGCTTAGACGCAGAACCGCTCATCACCATCCAGAACGGGATCACCGTCAGGATGATCGACAGGATAAAACCTGTCATGTAGGTTTTTACGCTACCGTGGGAAGCGCCATGATCGTTTGAATGACTCATTACATCGCCCCCATCAGATAGACAACAGAGAACACACAGATCCACACCACGTCCAGGAAGTGCCAGAACAGGCTCAGGCACATGATACGGGTACGGTTAGTGCTGGTCAGGCCGCGACGGGAGATCTGGAACATCAGAACCGCCATCCAGATCAGACCGGAGGTCACGTGCAGACCGTGGGTACCGACCAGTGCGAAGAACGCAGACAGGAAGCCACTGCGATCCGGCCCGAAGCCTTCCATAATCAGGTGATGGAATTCATAGATTTCCATCCCGATGAATCCAGCACCAAACAACCAGGTCAACGCCAGCCAGGAGACAACCTGGCTCTTGTTGTTTTTGTACATGGCGATAGCCGCCATGCCGTAGGTGATGGAGCTGAATAACAGCAGTGCGGTTTCAACCAGAACGAACGGCAGTTCAAAAATGTCCTTGCCGGTCGGGCCGCCCGCTGTGCCGTTCACCAGAACGGCATAGGTTGCGAACAGACAGCAGAACAGAATGCAGTCGCTCATCAGATAGATCCAGAAACCGAAGACTTTCGTCGGTCCTGTATCGTGGTGCGCATGTTCATGCGCGTGGGCAGTCGAGTGCGCCAGAGTATCAGTTGCCATTTTTCAGCCCCGCTTTAGAAATCTCGTCGAAATGCTGATTTTCCAGCTTTTCAACTTCACGGACTGGTACGTAGTAGTCCACGTCCTCGTCAAAGCTCTTCACAATCCAGCTGATTACGATGCCAGCGAAGCCAACAATCGCCATCCACCAGATGTGCCAGATCATTGCGAAACCAAATACCGTTGCGAAAGCGGCAATCACGATGCCCGCTGCGCTGTTTTTCGGCATATGGATCTCTTCGTAATGGTCAGGTTGCTTGTACGCTTCACCTTTTTCTTTCATTTCCCAGAATGCATCACGTTCGTGAATGTGCGGCACTACGGCAAAGTTATAGAACGGAGGTGGAGAAGAGGTCGCCCACTCCAGCGTACGGCCACCCCATGGGTCACCGGTCAGGTCGCGGTTCAGGTTACGGTCACGAATGGACACATA
The DNA here is from genome assembly GCF_049237765.1 of Enterobacter cloacae complex sp. SHL021. NCBI lineage: Bacteria > Pseudomonadati > Pseudomonadota > Gammaproteobacteria > Enterobacterales > Enterobacteriaceae > Enterobacter > Enterobacter cloacae complex sp. SHL021. The sequence goes on from NZ_JBMKJG010000014.1 coordinate 64,105, forward strand.
GTACTGAATCAGCTGGCACAGGATACCGCAGGCAATCAGCGCGGCACCGCCCGCTGCAACCATCAGCATTGGGTGGAACTGCGGATCGATCTGCTGGCTCAGACGACGGGTCATACCCATGAAGCCCAGCACGTACAGCGGCATAAATGCTACGAAGAAGCCAATGATCCAGAACCAGAACGCGCGTTTACCCCATTTCTCGTTCAGCGTGAAGCCGAACGCTTTTGGCCACCAGTAGGTTACGCCAGCGAAGCAGCCGAAGACCACACCACCGATGATAACGTTATGGAAGTGCGCAATCAGGAACAGACTGTTGTGCAGAACGAAGTCAGCACCCGGTACCGCCAGCAGTACGCCGGTCATCCCACCTACGGAGAAGGTGACGATGAAGCCGATGGTCCACAGCATCGCTGAGTGGAACACGATACGGCCCTGGTACATGGTGAACAGCCAGTTGAAGATCTTCACCCCGGTAGGGATGGCGATAATCATGGTGGTAATACCGAAGAAGGCGTTTACGTTCGCGCCCGCACCCATAGTAAAGAAGTGGTGCAGCCAAACGATGAACGACAGAACGGTAATACAGACGGTTGCCCACACCAGAGAGGTGTAACCAAACAGACGTTTACGCGAGAAGGTTGCTGCGATTTCGGAGAACACACCGAAGACAGGCAGAACCAGAATGTACACTTCCGGGTGACCCCAGGCCCAAATCAGGTTGATGTACATCATCATGTTGCCACCCATGTCATTCGTGAAGAAATGGGTGCCCAGGTAGCGGTCCAGGGTCAGCAGCGCGATGGTGACGGTCAGAATTGGGAAGGATGCGATAATCAGTACGTTGGCGCACAGAGATGCCCAGGTAAATACCGGCATCTTGAACATGGTCATACCAGGTGCACGCATCTTCAGGATGGTCACGAAGAAGTTGATACCGGTCAGGGTGGTACCGACACCGGAGAGCTGAAGCGCCCAAATCCAGTAGTCAACGCCAACGCCCGGACTGTACTCAATTCCTGACAGCGGTGGGTAAGCCAGCCAGCCGGTCTGAGCGAATTCGCCCACGCCCAGTGACAGGTTAACCAGGATAACGCCGACAACCGTAAACCAGAAGCTCAGGTTGTTCAGGAACGGGAACGCAACGTCGCGCGCGCCAATTTGCAGCGGAACGACAACGTTCATCAGACCGATAACCAGCGGCATCGCCACGAAGAAGATCATGATAACGCCGTGAGCGGTAAAGATCTGGTCGTAGTGGTGCGGTGGCAGGAAGCCGGCTTCACCCGCAGACGCGAGTGCCTGCTGGCTACGCATCATGATCGCATCCGCAAAGCCACGAATTAACATGACGATACCGACGATGCAGTACATGATACCGAGTTTTTTGTGGTCAACCGAAGTCAGCCACTCGTTCCACAGGTAGCTCCACTTACCGAAGTAAGTGATCAAGGCCAGTAAGGCCGCGCCACCGATGATAATGGCAGCCACCGTAACCATGATAATCGGTTCATGGTAGGGCACTGCATCCAGTGTCAATTTTCCGAACATTTTCTTCCTCGGCCCCTTAGTGAGCGGTTTCCGCGTGGCTCATGTCCATGCCTTCCATACCTTCGTGCGCGCTATGCTCGCCTTCAGGCTGGGTCATGTCCATGCTCTTGCCGTGATCCATAAATTTGCCAATAACGTCTTTGAACAAATCAGGTTTCACGTTAGAGAAGTACTCCACCTTGTTGTATTCGCTAGGTGCAGCCACTTTTTCGAACGCCGCCATGTCAGACATGGTGTTTGGAGACTGCTTCGCTTTTGCAACCCACTGGTCGAAAGCGGCACGGTCCGGCGTCGCAATAGCTTTGAACTTCATACCTGAGAAGCCCGGGCCGCTATAGCTGGCGGAGATACCATCATAGGTGCCTGCTTCATTCGCGATCAGGTGCAGGTTGGTCTGCATACCAGCCATCGCGTAAATCTGGCTACCCAGACGTGGGATGAAGAAGGAGTTCATTACGGAGTTGGAGGTCACTTTGAACTGAACCGGAGTGTTCGCCGGGAAGGCGATTTCATTCACGGTAGCAATGCCCTGCTCTGGATAGATGAAGAACCATTTCCAGTCCATGGAGACCACTTCAATGGTAATTGGTTTTTCATCGTGAACCAGCGGTTTGCTTGGCTCAAGTGCGTGAGTGGTTTTCCAGGTCAGCACAGCGAGGAACAGGATGATCAGAATAGGAACCGTCCAGACCACAGCTTCCACTTTATTGGAGTGTGACCAGTTAGGGCTATACTTCGCATCTTTATTGCTCGCACGATACTTCCAGGCGAAACCAACAGCCATCAAAATGGCTGGAATAACCACAATCAACATCAGGCCAAATGCCGTCAGTATCAGTGAACGTTGTTCCAGTCCAATCTGTCCTTTGGGGTCAAGTAGTGCAGAATCGCAGCCACTGAGTAATACAGTGCCTGCGAATAATGACAACCATCCCAAACTTTTATTGTATTTCCTGAGTCTCATTTAACGACCTCAATTCCACGGGAGTCTGGTGGCGTTTAAAGTGTGGGGGCATTTTACGGGAAGGTTACATTACTGTAAACATCATTAGGCCTGTGTCAGGAAGGTGTTACCGGGTTCTGCCGCACGTGTCACAAGTGTTGCAAATTATGTCGGTTTTTATGACCGAAGCCGCATGGCATGGGCTTTATAACGAAAGGACCCCCAAGCATACCCTAAAAGGGGCAATTGGTATAACCATTGTTAAAAATAAACAAAAAATTAACAATTAATTATCAATAAAAAGACAATTAAAAAACGAAAATTCAATCTTTCCCAAGCTGAATCGTTTAATGAAAAATAGCCTGAAAGAAATGGCTCCAATAATTTCCGAATCCTATCCCGCACAAAACAACAAATATTTTTTTTAGCGTTTGTCGGTTATTTCACCGTTATAATTTCAGCCGGTGATTACAACGGGAAATAACCTTTCGCTTTTATCTTCAGGTTGTCTGCGTTTTACGCAGAGCCAGAAAATCGAGCAGCCCACCGAGCAGGATCCCGACGACCGCCAGCAGGGCGCCGACATCAAGGAGAAGGGCTTCAAGAGGAAGCACCAGGGGGGTAGTGGCATTGATGATAAGCACCACGAGCCATAACCCCAGCGCCAGACATCCCACCATTAACAGGCGTAGCGCAAAACGGTAGGCGCGCTGATATTCCGTTCGCGGCATAAAGTGTTCTGTTCGCTGGGTATATTCCAGCGTCTGGCGGCAGACCAGCAACAATAAAATGCCTGGCACGGCTGCAACCACGGAGAAGAGATAAAACGTTGGCCAACCGTGCGCTTCAACAAACCAACCGGCAATCGGCCCCACATATACGCGGCCCACGGCAGAAAGCGCCGAGAGCAGGGCGAACTGCGTTGCAGAAAACGACTTGTTGCAGAGCGTCATCAGCAGGGCGACAAACGCCGCGGTACCCATTCCGCCACACAGGTTCTCAAAGAACACTGCTGCCGCCATGCTAATCATATGTTTATCGGTAATCGACAGCAGCCAGTAACCCGCGTTAGACGCCCCCTGCAGAATGCCGAAGATCAGCAACGCCCGGAACAAGGTCAGGCGCTGCATCAACACCCCGCCGTAAAGTGCGCCGACGATAGTGGCAAAGAGCCCGAGGGTTTTGTTAACCACTCCCACTTCACCGGCATCGAACCCGACGCCGCGGATCAGGAACGTGGTGGTCAGGCTCATCGCGAAGGCATCACCCAGCTTATAAAGGACGATGAGCAGCAGGATCAGCCAGGCATTGTTGCGGCCAAAGAAATCACGCAGCGGTTCGGCAACGGCCTGCTCCAGAGAACGGGGGACCGGAATCACGTCGCTCGGTTCAGGGGCGAGGAGGGTGGCAATAATGCACGGGATCAGCAGGGCGGCCATCAGCCAGTACATGCCCTGCCAGCCCAGATAGCGGTCAGCCAGCCACAGCGCCAGCCCACCAGATACCAACATGCCGAGGCGATAGCCCAGCACGCTGATGGCTGCACCGGCTCCACGCTCTTCTGCGGGTAACACGTCCGTTTTCCAGGCATCAAACACGATATCCTGTGACGCGGAACAGAAGGCGATCACCACCGCAAGCGCCGCCATCCAGCGAAGCTGTGTCGACGGCTCAAGGAATCCCATGGCGGCAATGGCCAGCAACAGCAGGACCTGCGTCATCACCAGCCAGCCACGACGACGGCCCAGGAACGGCGGGGTGTAGCGATCCATCACCGGTGACCACAGGAACTTAAAGACATACGCCTGGCCGACGAGGGAGAAGAAGCCAATGGTTTTGAGATCGATATTCTCAACCGTCATCCAGGCCTGCAACGTGCCGGAAGTGAGCGCGAGGGGTAAACCGGAGGCAAAGCCAAGGATCAGCAGAATGGCTGATTTGGGTTGCTGGAAAATGCGTAAGTAATGACTGGACATGTTCTTAAAAACTGACCCGGTAAAACACCGGGTCAGTCAGCAGGATTAACGCGCGTTTTGCTTGATAAAGTCGTGAATGCTGGTGTCCTGCGCCATATCGGCGATGGTATCGGTCAGCACGCTGTTTACGGCGTTAGCAATGTTCTGGTTAGAGGCCTGGAAAGCACCTTCTACGGAGTAGCTGGCGCGATAATTTTTGGTCATCTTGTTGCCGTTCTTCGCGGTAGCGATGATGGCGATGTCCGCTTTGGTGGAGATGTTGTAGCGCACGTTACCCTGGGAAACGTCAGCGTACAGGTTGTTAACGATGATCTGCAGATCAACCGCGCCGCTTGGGCCAATCATGTAACCACGAGAGGTCATCTGTTTCTCCAGCACTTCCTGCAGCAGGAAACGCAGGTCACGGGAAGCGGTCAACGTCACCAGCTGGTTGTCGCGGGTCACTTTCGCCAGGGCCTGATCCTGACGCTGATCGGCACCGTTAATGCTCACGGTCACGCCCATCAGGCTTGGATCCTGCTGAGGCAGCGTGATTTTTGGTGAGACATCAATAGTTGTTGGCGGGGTAGCGCAGCCTGCCAGCATAAAGAGGGCTACCAACGGAAAGAAGAGTTTTTTTAACATTTTCGGGTTCTCAACGAATCGTAAGCATATAGAGAGAAAAATTGCCGCCATCATAACATCGCTAACGGCCAGGGGAAGTGGTCAACGCATGTAAATTCATCGCCTTGTCTGAAAACTGACCAGTTCGCCCTTTTTCTCAACCTGTGTGTGACAAAACGTATGAGCCTCACAGTGAACTTCATTCGTTTGAATGAGAAAATAAGACGAAAGCTAAATATTTGTTGTCTTGTTGTAATGGAACCGGTAAAAGCGGCTAACATTTAAAGGGATGGGTGACATCCTGGCGTTGTCGGAGGAGTAATTTCATGATGATACGTGAGCAGATAGAAGATAAATTAAGGGCAGCGTTCAACCCTGTGTTCCTCGAAGTCGTCGACGAAAGCTATCGTCATAACGTGCCGGCAGGTTCTGAAAGCCACTTCAAAGTGGTTCTGGTTAGCGATCGCTTCACGGGAGAACGTTTCCTGAACCGACACCGCTTGATCTACAGCACCTTGACGGAAGAACTCTCCACAACCGTACATGCGCTGGCATTGCATACCTACACCATTAAGGAGTGGGAAGGCTTGCAGGATACGGTTTTTGCATCCCCGCCTTGTCGCGGTGCAGGCACCATCGCCTGATAAATCGGATTTGCAACCGCTGGAGTTTTTCCAGTATGTTGCTTACAGATTTCCTCAAAACGGCCTTCGGGCCGTTTTGTTTTGTCTGAGTTTTGAGCGGATGGTGCGATTTTAAGGCTAAAAATAGCCTTAAAGTGTGAAAAAAGCCGCAGCAACATGCCCCAACCGTTCTCGACTCACCTAAGTGATGCCGCTATAATGCCGCGTCTTATTGAATGTCTTCGGGATGATTCTGGCGACAGGGAATGTGAATCTGCACTAAGAGAGCATCCCGGTAAAACAGACAGATTCAGAGTTGACCGAGCACTGTGATTTTTTTGAGGTAACAAGATGCAAGTTTCAGTTGAAACCACTCAAGGCCTTGGCCGCCGTGTAACGATTACTATCGCTGCTGACAGCATCGAAACTGCTGTGAAAAGCGAGCTGGTCAACGTAGCAAAAAAAGTACGTATTGACGGCTTCCGTAAGGGCAAAGTACCAATGAATGTTGTTGCTCAGCGTTATGGCGCTTCCGTGCGTCAGGATGTGCTGGGTGAACTGATGAGCCGCAACTTTATCGATGCGATCATCAAAGAAAAGATCAATCCGGCCGGTGCGCCGAACTACGTTCCAGGCGAATACAAACTGGGCGAAGACTTCACCTACTCTGTAGAGTTCGAAGTGTATCCGGAAGTAGAACTGAAAGGTCTGGAATCTATCGAAGTTGAAAAACCGATTGTTTCCGTGACCGACGAAGATGTTGACGGCATGCTGGATACCCTGCGTAAGCAGCAGGCTAACTGGAAAGAGAAAGAAGGCGCTGTTGACGCTGAAGACCGCGTCACCATCGACTTCACCGGTTCTGTAGACGGCGAAGAGTTCGAAGGCGGCAAAGCGACTGACTTCGTACTGGCAATGGGTCAGGGTCGTATGATCCCGGGCTTCGAAGACGGTATCAAAGGCCACAAAGCGGGCGAAGAGTTCACCATCGACGTGACCTTCCCTGAAGAGTACCACGCTGAAAACCTGAAAGGTAAAGCAGCGAAGTTCGTCATCAACCTGAAGAAAGTGGAAGAGCGCGAGCTGCCAGAACTGACTGAAGAATTCATCAAGCGTTTCGGCGTGGAAGATGGTTCTGTTGCCGGTCTGCGTACTGAAGTACGTAAAAACATGGAACGCGAGCTGAACGGTGCTGTGCGTAACCGTGTGAAATCTCAGGCTATCGAAGGTCTGGTGAAGGCGAACGAAATCGACGTTCCAGCTGCGCTGATCGACAGCGAAATCGACGTACTGCGTCGTCAGGCTGCACAGCGTTTCGGTGGCAACCAGCAGCAAGCGATGGAACTGCCACGCGAGCTGTTCGAAGAGCAGGCAAAACGCCGCGTTGTTGTTGGTCTGCTGCTGGGCGAAGTGATTCGTACTCACGAGCTGAAAGCTGACGAAGAGCGTGTGAAAGGCCTGATCGAAGAGATGGCTTCTGCATACGAAGATCCATCAGAAGTTATCGAGTTCTACGGTAAGAACAAAGAGCTGATGGACAACATGCGCAATGTTGCCCTGGAAGAGCAGGCTGTTGAAGCGGTACTGGCGAAAGCGAAAGTGACCGAAAAAGCGACCTCTTTCAACGAACTGATGAACCAGCAGGCGTAATTTCGCCCCGAAGGTTTAAAGTTTGAACAAAAACCCGTTGCCTTCCGGCAACGGGTTTTTTTTATCGCACCAATAGCCCAGGAAGGGTGCTAAAACGCCCTTTCGGTGTTAGCGTAACAACAAAAGGTTGTTATGCTTGAAATAGGGCAATGTAAACCCCATAAGTGTGTAATCAGATGAATGAGACTGGCTGATAATCCGTCCGTAAGGTTACAATCAGTACAGCAGGTGTTTTCAATTTTGATCCAGGAGACGGAAATGTCATACAGTGGCGAACGAGATAACTTTGCACCCCATATGGCTCTGGTGCCAATGGTTATTGAACAGACCTCACGTGGTGAGCGTTCTTTTGATATCTATTCCCGTCTGCTCAAGGAACGCGTTATCTTTCTGACCGGCCAGGTGGAAGACCACATGGCGAACCTGATCGTGGCGCAGATGCTGTTTCTGGAAGCGGAAAACCCGGAAAAAGACATTTACCTGTACATTAACTCCCCAGGCGGCGTGATTACGGCAGGTATGTCCATTTATGACACCATGCAATTCATCAAGCCTGATGTGAGCACTATCTGTATGGGTCAGGCAGCATCTATGGGTGCCTTCCTGTTAACCGCAGGGGCAAAAGGCAAACGTTTCTGCCTGCCGAATTCCCGCGTGATGATTCACCAGCCGCTGGGTGGTTACCAGGGGCAGGCGACGGATATCGAAATCCACGCCCGCGAAATTCTGAAAGTAAAAGCGCGCATGAATGAACTTATGGCGCAGCATACGGGTCAATCTCTTGAGCAGATCGAGCGCGATACCGAGCGCGATCGCTTCCTCTCTGCTTCAGAGGCAGTTGAGTACGGCTTAGTCGACTCCATTTTGACCCATCGTAATTGATGCCCGCGACGCGAGTGTGCCGCTATACTAAGGTAAAGCGGCACTCTGCTTGAGAGCAGCTTGCGTCTGAAAATGGCATTTGCGTCGTCATGTGCGGCACAAAGAACTTAAAAAGAGGTTTGGACTCATGACAGATAAACGCAAAGATGGTTCGGGCAAACTGCTGTACTGCTCTTTTTGCGGCAAAAGCCAGCATGAAGTGCGTAAACTGATTGCCGGGCCGTCCGTGTATATCTGCGACGAATGTGTTGATTTATGTAATGACATCATTCGCGAAGAGATTAAAGAAGTAGCGCCTCACCGTGAGCGTAGCGCGCTGCCGACACCGCATGAAATTCGTCATCATCTTGATGACTATGTCATCGGTCAGGAGCAGGCTAAGAAAGTGCTGGCGGTAGCGGTATATAACCACTACAAACGCCTGCGTAACGGTGATACCAGCAATGGCGTAGAGCTGGGTAAAAGTAACATTCTGCTGATCGGCCCAACCGGTTCCGGTAAAACGCTATTGGCTGAAACGCTCGCGCGCCTGCTGGATGTGCCGTTCACCATGGCGGATGCCACCACCCTGACCGAAGCCGGTTACGTGGGTGAAGATGTGGAAAACATCATCCAGAAACTGTTGCAGAAGTGCGATTACGACGTACAGAAAGCCCAGCGCGGGATCGTCTATATCGATGAGATCGACAAGATCTCCCGTAAATCAGACAACCCGTCTATCACCCGTGACGTATCAGGGGAAGGTGTACAGCAGGCATTGCTGAAGCTGATCGAAGGGACCGTTGCCGCAGTGCCCCCGCAGGGTGGCCGTAAACATCCGCAGCAGGAGTTCCTGCAGGTTGATACCTCCAAGATCCTGTTCATCTGTGGCGGTGCTTTCGCCGGTCTGGATAAAGTTATCTCCCACCGTGTTGAAACCGGCTCCGGCATTGGTTTTGGCGCAACGGTGAAGGCCAAATCCGAGAAAGCGAACGAAGGCGAACTGCTGTCTCAGGTTGAACCAGAAGATCTGATCAAGTTTGGTCTGATCCCAGAATTCATTGGGCGTCTGCCGGTTGTGGCTACGCTGAATGAACTGAGTGAAGAAGCCCTGATCCAGATCCTGAAAGAGCCGAAAAACGCGCTGACCAAGCAGTATCAGGCGCTGTTTAACCTGGAAGGTGTTGAGCTGGAATTTCGTGATGAAGCGCTGGATGCGATTGCGAAGAAAGCGATGATCCGTAAAACCGGTGCCCGTGGTCTGCGTTCCATCGTTGAAGCGGCGCTGCTTGATACCATGTACGACCTGCCTTCCATGGAAGATGTCGAAAAAGTGGTTATCGACGAGTCCGTTATCGGTGGTCAAAGCAAGCCGCTGCTGATTTACGGGAAACCGGAAGCGCAGCAGGCATCTGGCGAATAATTCACCAAATCATACAAGCAGTTAATCAAAAAGGGGGGATTTTATCTCCCCTTTACTTTTTCCGTATTCATGGCGTTGAATGTGTGGGAAACATCCCCATATACTGGATTACATGTTAATGGTTGTGTGAAGCACAGTTACATGACCAGTTTACCTGGCGGACACTAAACTAAGAGAGAGCTCTATGAATCCTGAGCGTTCTGAACGCATTGAAATCCCCGTATTGCCGTTGCGCGATGTGGTGGTTTATCCGCACATGGTCATACCCTTATTTGTAGGGCGGGAAAAATCTATCCGTTGCCTCGAAGCCGCCATGGATCATGATAAAAAAATCATGTTGGTTGCGCAGAAGGAAGCTTCGACGGATGAGCCGGGTGTAAACGATCTTTTCACCGTCGGGACCGTGGCCTCTATTTTGCAGATGCTGAAGCTGCCTGACGGCACCGTTAAGGTGCTGGTAGAAGGCCTGCAGCGTGCGCGTATTACCACCTTGTCTGACAATGGCGAGCATTTCTCTGCCAAGGCAGAGTACCTTGATTCGCCTCAGCTTGATGAGCGCGAGCAGGAAGTGCTGGTGCGCACCGCGATTAGCCAGTTTGAAGGCTATATCAAGCTGAACAAGAAAATCCCACCAGAAGTGCTGACGTCGCTGAACAGCATCGACGATCCCGCACGTCTGGCGGACACCATCGCAGCGCATATGCCGCTGAAGCTGGCGGACAAACAGTCCGTGCTGGAGATGTCCGACGTTAACGAACGTCTGGAATATCTGATGGCGATGATGGAGTCTGAAATCGATCTGCTGCAGGTTGAGAAGCGTATTCGCAACCGCGTTAAAAAGCAGATGGAAAAATCGCAACGTGAGTACTATCTGAATGAGCAAATGAAAGCCATTCAGAAAGAACTCGGCGAGATGGACGACGCGCCGGACGAAAACGAAGCGCTGAAGCGTAAGATCGACGCGGCAAAAATGCCGAAAGAGGCCAAAGAGAAAGCGGAAGCTGAACTGCAGAAGCTGAAAATGATGTCTCCGATGTCGGCTGAAGCGACGGTGGTGCGTGGCTACATCGAGTGGATGGTTCAGGTGCCGTGGAATGCCCGCAGCAAGGTCAAAAAAGACCTGCGTCAGGCGCAGGAGATCCTGGATACCGACCACTACGGCCTGGAGCGTGTTAAAGACCGCATCCTTGAGTACCTTGCGGTACAAAGCCGTGTAAACAAACTGAAAGGCCCAATCCTCTGTCTGGTTGGACCGCCAGGGGTAGGTAAAACCTCTCTGGGCCAGTCCATTGCGAAAGCGACCGGACGTAAATATATCCGTATGGCGCTGGGTGGCGTACGCGACGAAGCGGAAATCCGCGGCCACCGTCGTACCTACATCGGTTCTATGCCGGGTAAATTGATCCAGAAGATGGCGAAAGTAGGGGTTAAAAACCCACTGTTCCTGCTCGATGAGATCGACAAAATGTCGTCGGATATGCGTGGCGATCCGGCCTCGGCTCTGCTGGAAGTGCTTGATCCAGAACAGAACGTGGCGTTCAGCGATCACTACCTGGAAGTGGACTACGATCTGAGCGATGTGATGTTCGTGGCGACCTCCAACTCCATGAACATTCCGGCTCCGCTGCTGGATCGTATGGAAGTGATCCGTCTGTCTGGTTATACCGAAGACGAGAAGCTGAATATTGCGAAGCAGCATCTGCTGCCGAAACAGATTGAGCGTAACGCACTGAAAGCCAACGAACTGACCGTCGAGGACAGCGCGATTATCGGCATCATTCGCTACTACACTCGCGAAGCGGGCGTGCGTAGCCTTGAGCGTGAAATCTCGAAACTGTGCCGTAAAGCGGTGAAACAGCTGCTGCTGGATAAGAGCCTGAAGCACATCACCATTAACGGCGACAATCTGCATGCCTATCTGGGCGTTCAGCGTTTCGACTATGGCCGTGCGGACAACGAAAACCGCGTGGGTCAGGTCACCGGTCTGGCATGGACGGAAGTGGGCGGCGATCTGCTGACCATCGAAACCGCCTGTGTGCCAGGTAAAGGTAAGCTGACCTACACCGGTTCTTTGGGTGAAGTCATGCAGGAGTCCATCCAGGCGGCCTTGACTGTGGTTCGCGCACGTGCGGAGAAACTGGGGATCAACCCGGATTTCTACGAAAAACGTGACATCCACGTTCACGTCCCGGAAGGGGCAACGCCGAAAGATGGCCCAAGCGCCGGTATCGCGATGTGTACCGCGCTGGTCTCCTGTCTCACAGGGAACCCGGTGCGTGCTGATGTCGCAATGACCGGTGAAATTACCCTGCGTGGTCAGGTTCTGCCAATTGGTGGGTTAAAAGAAAAACTGCTGGCGGCACATCGTGGTGGGATCAAAACCGTATTGATTCCTTACGAAAATAAACGCGATCTGGAAGAGATTCCGGACAACGTGATTGCCGATCTGCAGATCCATCCTGTTAAGCGAATTGAGGAGGTTCTTACTCTCGCATTGCAGAATGAACCCTCCGGAATGCAGGTTGTGACCGCAAAATAGTGACCTCGCGCAAAGAGCGTCAATAAAAACAAGGCTGGTAAGTCATTTCGCACTTGCCAGCCTTTTTTTGTATAGCTAATTTAGATTGCTGATTAGGTCAGCCATCAACAACGGGTGTTGTAAGGTCATGGCAGGCCTGATATAACTGCTGCGCGGTCGCGTTGTGAAGGATTCAGGCGCGATATAAATTATAAAGAGAGGAAGAGAACAGTGAATAAATCTCAACTGATTGACAAAATTGCTGCTGGTGCTGATATTTCTAAAGCTGCAGCTGGACGTGCGTTAGATGCATTAATTGCTTCTGTTACTGAATCTCTGCAGGCTGGGGACGACGTTGCACTGGTAGGCTTCGGTACTTTTGCTGTTAAAGAGCGTGCTGCCCGTACTGGCCGCAACCCTCAGACCGGTAAAGAGATCACCATTGCTGCCGCTAAAGTGCCGGGTTTCCGTGCAGGTAAAGCGCTGAAAGACGCAGTAAACTGATTGCTTTCCCGTTTCAGGGAAGCCGAAAAGTACAAGGGCGCATCATTTGATGTGCCTTTTTTATTTGTCCAGACCTGATTTGTGCGAGTTTATGCGAGTTGTGGGCTGACAATCGCCCCGTTTTCTTGTCACAATACGCCTTTACGCGCGACGGTCAGGATTTTCCGTTAGCGTCAGGTAACCAGTCACCTACAGCGGAGTGTTGTTACACCATGATGGACAGCTTACGCACGGCTGCTAACAGTCTCGTGCTCAAGATTATTTTCGGTATCATTATCGTGTCGTTCATATTGACCGGCGTGAGCAGTTACCTTATCGGCGGTGGCGCAAACTATGCCGCAAAAGTGAACGGCCAGGAAATCAGCCGCGGTCAGTTCGAGAACGCGTTTGCCGGTGAACGTAACCGTATGCAGCAACAGCTGGGCGACCAATTCTCTGAGCTGGCTGCGAACGAAGGATACATGAAAACCCTGCGCCAGCAGACGCTGAATCGCCTGATTGACGAAGCGCTCCTCGATCAATATGCCAAAAAACTGGGGCTGGGTATCAGCGATGAGCAGGTTAAAAAAGCCATCTTCTCGACTCAGGCTTTCCAGTCTAACGGCAAGTTCGACAACGCTCGCTATAACAGCATTGTGAATCAGATGGGCATGACGGCCGATCAATACGCGCAGGCGCTGCGTAACCAGCTGACGACGCAACAGCTCATCAATGCGGTGGTTGGTACTGATTTCATGCTCAAAGGTGAAACTGACGAACTGGCAGCCCTGGTGGCACAGCAGCGTGTTGTGCGTCAGGCGACCATTGATGTGAATGCGCTCGCGGCTAAGCAGCAGGTGAGCGACGCAGAGGTTAACGCCTGGTACGAGCAGAATAAAAACAGCTTTGTTGCACCTGAGCAGTTCCGCGTGAGCTATATCAAGCTGGATGCTGCTGCGTTGCAGGAAACCGCGACTGATGCAGAAATCCAGTCTTACTACGATCAGCATCAGGATCAGTTCACTCAGCCGCAGCGTAACCGCTACAGCGTGATTCAGACCAAAACCGAAGCCGATGCCAAAGCGGTGCTGGATGAGCTGAACAAAGGCGCAGATTTCGCCACCGTTGCGAAAGCAAAATCCACCGACATCATCTCTGCCAAAAATGGCGGCGATATGGGCTGGCTGGAAGCGGCGACTACGCCGGATGAGCTGAAAAATGCCGGTCTGAAAGACAAGGGCCAGCTGTCGGGTGTGATTAAATCGTCCGTTGGTTTCCTGGTTGCGCGTCTGGATGATATCGAAGCCGCTAAAACCAAACCTCTGGCTGAGGTGCGTGATGATATCGCCGCCAAAGTGAAGCAGGAAAAAGCGCTTGATGCGTACTATGCCCTGCAGCAGAAAGTGAGCGATGCGGCGAGCAACGACAACGAATCTCTGGCCGGTGCAGAGCAGGCTGCTGGCGTGAAAGCGGTTGAGACCGGCTGGTTTGGCCGTGACAACCTGCCGGAAGAGCTGAACTTCAAACCGGTTTCGGATGCCATCTTCAACGGTGGTCTCGTGGGTGAGAACGGTACGCCGGGCAGCAACTCCGATATCATTACCGTTGACGGTGACCGTGCGTTTGTTCTGCGCGTGAGCGAGCACAAGCCTGAAGCGGTAAAACCGCTGGCGGAAGTGAAAGATCAGGTTGTGGCGCAGGTTAAACATAGCAAAGCGGAACAGCAGGCAAAACTGGATGCTGAGAAGATCCTGGCTGACCTGAAAGCCGGTAAAGAAGACGCCCTGAAAGCGGCGGGTCTGAGCTTCGGTGACGCGAAAACGCTGAGCCGTACCGGTCAGGACCCAATCAGCCAGGCTGTGTTTGGTCTGAGCCTGCCAGCGAAAGACAAACCGAGCTTCGGGACAACAACCGACATGCAGGGGAACGTCGTTCTGCTGGCGCTGGATGAAGTGAAAGCCGGCACCATGCCAGAAGCGCAAAAGAAAGCAATGGTTCAGGGTATCACCCAGAACAATGCCCAGATTGCTTTCGAAGCGATGATGAGCAACCTGCGTAAAGAAGCCAAAATCAAGCTGGGCGATGCCATCACTCAGCAGCAATAATTACGTATCTGCTCGCAGATTTTCGTAACGCTCTGCAAACCCTGAAGGCCGCTTTCGCGGCCTTTTCCATTTCTGCAAACGCATGTTTGAGCCTCTTTTGGCTGACGGCTATGGTGACATGGCTGTCAACAAACAAGGAGATAACAGCATGAAATGTGGAATCAAAGCACTGCTAATCACACTGGCTATTGCCACTACCGGAATGAGCGCAGGCGCACTGGCGGTGTCCCCCGCAGCCAAAACGCAGTCTGTACAGAGCAAAACGGACCCCGCTGCACAAGCATCTGCCCAAACTAAAGCCGCTGAACCTGGCAAAAGCACAGAGGACGACGGTACACGCGTCAGCATCAATACGGCCTCGGCTGAAGATCTCGCCCGCGTGATGAACGGCGTAGGGCTTAAAAAAGCGCAGGCTATCGTCAGCTACCGTGAAGAGTACGGCCCGTTTAAAACGGTTGACGACCTCAGGCAGGTTCCGGGGATGGGCAGTTCACTGGTTGAGCGCAACCTCTCACACCTGACGTTGTAATCTCAGTTTTACTTGCACAGCAGCAAAAGTTTGCCAGGATAAAGAGGTCATACCAGTCTTGACCTCTTATCCTATAACAACAGTAAAGGCTATTGCGCTATGCAGACAAAAATCAAAGTACGCGGTTTTCATCTTGATGTTTACCAGCACGTGAATAACGCCCGCTATCTCGAATTTCTTGAAGAGGCGCGCTGGGACGGGCTGGAAAACAGCGAAAGCTTCCAATGGCTGACCGCGCACAACATCGCGTTCGTGGTTGTCAACATCAATATTAACTACCGTCGCCCGGCCGTACTGGGGGATGTGCTTACAGTGACCAGCCAGGTGCAACAGCTAAACGGGAAGAGCGGCGTGCTCAGTCAGGTCGTGACGCTGGATCCGGAAGGGCAGGTGGTAGCCGATGCGCTGATCACCTTCGTTTGTATCGATCTGAAAACGCAGAAAGCACTGCCGCTGGAAGGGGAGTTGCGGGAAAAGCTGGAGTTGATGATCGTGTGATTTTTTGTCTTTTATAAAAGACAAAGTGTTTTTCCAGGGATAGAATAATGGACAGGGACTATGTTGTTGAGCGTTATCGGACCCGTGACGGCAAAGTGCCGTTTGAGGAGTGGATAACCAGGATGCGTAGAAAGGATCCGGAGACCGTTTTACGGATCCTTATGCGTATTAACCGTGCAATAAAGCATAATTTTGGTGATTACAAATACCTTAGAGAAGGTGTTTGGGAGATGCGAATTGATAGTGGTCCCGGTTACAGGATCTATTTTGCCGTAGAGCATCAGAGGGTCTTGTTGTTACTCATCGGTGGTGACAAGAAGAGTCAAAAACAAGATGTTAAACAGGCGGTAGATTTCTTGAAAGATCATCTATCTAAAGGAAAAACAGATGAGCACTTCTAAACGACACTATTCAAGTTCTGTTAACCATCACGATGCGGTTGTAAAAATGCTTCGTGAAAACCCTTCCTACGCTCAACTTTACCTGCAAATAGCACTGGAAGAAATTTATGAGGATCAGGGGATCCCTGCCTATCTCATTGCACTCCGCCAGGTCATCGAATCCCGCGGCGGCATAGGTGAAATTGCTGCCAAAGCAGGTCTTTCCCGCCAGCAGCTATACCGAACCTTGTCTGATAATGGCAATCCAACACTGACGACGCTAATGAAAGTCACGCGTGCTGCCGGTGTAAAACTGTTCGACAGCACGGTCAAATAACCCTATTTCAGCCCGGTTTTTTTCTGCATCGCGGCCATCACACCGGCTTTATCTGCCAGGTAGTGATTCAAGCCATTGGCACGTAGGTTACAGGCGGCGCATTGGCCGCATCCGTCGCCCTTAATGCCGTTGTAGCAGGTCAGGGTTTCGCTGCGAACCAAATCCAACTTGCCCCAGTAGTCCGCCAGTGCCCAGGTTTCCGCTTTATCAAGCCACATTAGCGGCGTTTCAAAGCGCGTCTCCTTGGCCATCCCCAGATTTACCGCATGATTAAGCGCTTTTACAAACTCGTCGCGGCAGTCCGGGTAACCGGAGAAGTCGGTTTCGCAAACGCCGGTGATCACCGCTTCGGCTTGCACCTGGTAGGCGTAGATGGCCGTCAGGGTCAGAAAAAGAATATTACGCCCTGGCACAAAGGTATTGGGAATACCGCTGGCGTCAGGTGTGTAATCAGGAACAGGAATACTGTCGCGGGTGAGGCTGCTGACGGCCAGTTCGTTTAACAGCGTGACGTCCAGCACCTTATGCGCGCGTGCGCCCAGTTTCAGCGCCAGTTCGCGGGCAACGTCGATTTCAGCGCGATGGCGCTGGCCATAATCGAAAGTGACACAATGCACTTCATCGTACTGGTGAAGCGCCTGAACCAGGCAGGTAGTGGAATCTTGTCCTCCGCTGAACACGACGACGGCACGTTTCATAAATCATCTCGACAGTTACGGTAAAAACATTATGTTACCGTCTGACTTCGGCGACGACCAGCTTCTTCACGACCGGGGGGCTGGAAGCCAGGCTTCTGTGAAATCAAACCAGCCACGGGTATTCAGTCGTATTCCGTTTACTCCCGGTGGCGCGCTAATTTGATACTGGTAGTTAAACAGCGGCGTCAGCACCGCATTATCCATCAGCCGGGTAAAGATGGCTTTCAGGCCAGCGTGTCTTGCCTGCTCATCGGCCTGAGTCTGAACGGCATCCAGCGTGGCCTGCAGATGCGCAACTTGCGGCGCGCTTAGCAGATGCGGCCAGAGGGTATCGCACCGAAGCCACTGTTCAAGTGTGTACTCCGGCGCTTCGCCAATCAGCCTGTCCCCCATCATCATGTCCGCATCGGCAAGCTGCGGACATCCGTCCCATGTCTTCGCATCGTGAAAGATAACGGTCAGTTCGCAGCCCTGCTGCGCAAGGTACTGTTTTAGCTGGTTTGCCATGGTGTGTAACTCAACGGGCAAATGGTAAACGAGGGTTAACGCTGCCGGTAAAGGAACGTGCGTTAAATCCGGCCACCGGGGAATAGGCAGGCCAGGAAGCAGCTCTTCTGTTGGGGTAATCAACCCTTCGTTCAGCGGGAGCGTATGCAGTAGCGTTGAGAGATGGATGATATTGATTAGCCGTCTAGCCTGCAGTTCACTCATCCGGTCGCGCTGTTTCAGGGTGAGATAACAGAAGCCCAGGCTGGTGCTGTTACTTACCAGCCGCAGGCTCTCCAGTTCATCAGGCTCGCCAATGGCAATCTGCACCGGATGACGACAACTGGTCCCCAGTCCGTAATCAAATAGCGTCGGCGTGATCCAGTATTCAATCGCCTTGATCAGCGGGTGGCTAAGATGGTACTGCTCGTGGCTTTCCAGACGCACCAGCTCGGAATCAAACACGCTCAGCCTGAAAGGGCCGCTGCCCGTCATGGGCTGGTCAGGGTGGGCCAGACGGCTACAGTAGGTCGCCAGACGATGGGGCAACCAGTAGTCCGGTTGATGCAGGGTAAACGTCAGGCACTGCGGGTGAGTGACCTCGATATCTAATACGCTCTGGAACAGTTTGCGCAGGGCTGGCAGCATAAGCAGGGCCTTCAGGCTCCGCTGTAACTGCGCTGTCTCAATTTTGTCGCCGTTATGCCAGTGCAGGGTCGAGCGGATATAAAAATGCCAGCGCAGGCCGCCATCCGTGACCTCCCAGTGATGGGCAAGATCGCCCGTCGGTTCGCTGCTGTTGCCGTTAAAGCGCGTCAGCCCGGAGAAAATCTGGCCTGCCAGGTGCTGCTCCGCCCGGCCGGGTAAAAAGCCAGGCTGCAGCGCATCCAGCGAGCGGTAATAGGGAATGCGCAGCGTCGGCGTATCGTTTTGCCACTGTCCGCCCAAAAAGGGATGCAGCAACTCCCGCAACTCTTCCGGCGCAAGCTGGGCTAGCTCCAGGGCGTTATGCTGCTGGCCATGCTTCAGCGCTTCTTCCATCATCGTATTGCGCAGTGATTCCGGGCTGACGTAAAACCTGAGCTCGCCGCGCTTGCCGCGACCAGACTGTCCATGCCAGTTCAGCCAGCCAGCCTCCTGCGCCTGACGCAGCAGGGTGCGAACATGCCGCTCGCTGCAAAAACAGCGGCTGGCGAGCTCCGCAATGGTGACCTGCTGCGGTGCCCCTTCGGAGGGCTGCCACAGGCGTTGATACTGTTTGAGGCGGTTGAGCTGGCGCATAATAAACCCGGAACAATAATTCTCATCTATTCACTATTACTTCCGTATATCTCACGCAATACTGATGCACAAGTTAATCGCATCACATTTCGGGAGTTATGATGGCTCGGCTCGCTGCATTTGATATGGACGGCACGTTGTTAATGCCGGATCACCGTTTAGGGGAGAAAACCCTGAACACCCTTAAGCGCCTGCGTGAGCGTGATGTAACCCTGACGTTTGCCACTGGCCGTCATGTGCTGGAGATGCGCCATCTGCTGGGCGCATTTTCCCTGGATGCATTTCTGATTACCGGCAACGGAACACGAATTCATTCGGTCGAAGGGGAGGTGCTGCACCGTCAGGATCTCAACCCGGAAGTGGCGGATATCGTGCTGCACAGTACCTGGGATACCCAGGCCAGCGTTCATGTCTTTAACGATAACGGCTGGTTTACCGGGCGTGAAATCCCTCAACTTCTCCATGCGCATGTCTACAGCGGTTTTCGCTATCAGCTGATGGATCTGCGCCGCATCCCTGCCCACGCGGTGACCAAGATCTGCTTTTGTGGCGATCACGACGATCTCTGCCGCTTACGTATTCAGTTGAATGAGGCGTTAGGCGACCGGGCCCATCTGACCTTTTCGGCGGTGGATTGTCTGGAAGTGTTGCCGGTGGGGTGTAACAAAGGTTCTGCCCTGGCGGTTTTGAGCGACCACCTGGGCTTGACGTTGCAGGAGTGTATGGCGTTTGGTGACGCCATGAACGACCGCGAGATGCTGGGCAGCGTCGGGCGCGGTTTGATTATGGGGAATGCTATGCCGCAGCTGATCTCTGCGCTTCCTCATCTGCCGGTTATCGGACACTGTCGTAATGAAGCGGTGTCCCATTTTTTAACACATTGGCTGGACAACAACACACTCCCATATTCCCCCGAATAGTGAGACCCTTCCAGCAAGCCAGACTTCGGTCTGGCTTTTTTTTATTTCACCAGCTGTGCAATTTGCGCTTTCCACGGCGCAATATCGCCGATGTTTGCCTGCACCCACTCCGCGTTGTAATAGGTTTCCAGGTAGCGCTCCCCGCTGTCGCACAGCAGCGTGACGATAGAGCCCGTGCGGCCCTCTTCACGCATGCGTGCTGCCAGCTGCAGCGCACCCCACATATTGGTACCGGTAGAGGCACCCACCTTGCGGCCCAGCTGCGTCTCCAGCCAGTGCGCCGTCGCGACGCTGGCGGCATCAGGTACGCGGAGCATTTCATCCACCACATCAGGAATGAACGACGGCTCAACGCGCGGGCGGCCAATCCCTTCAATTTTACTGCCCACCGGACTGCGCAGGTCGGCATTGCGGCTTTGCCAGTAGTCGAGGAAGACCGAGTTTTGCGGATCCACCACCATCAGTTGCGTATCGTAGCCCTGACAGCGGATATAGCGGCCAATGGTGGCCGAGGTTCCGCCCGTACCGGCGCTCATGACGATATATGACGGAACCGGATGAGGCTCATGAGTCATCTGGCGGAAAATACTGTCCGCTATATTGTTATTGCCACGCCAGTCGGTTGCACGCTCGGCGAAGGTGAACTGGTCCATATAGTGGCCGTTCAGCTCACGGGCCAGCATTTCCGAGGCGGCGTAAATTTCGCAGGCGCTTTCTACAAAGTGGCAGCGTCCGCCATAAAATTCGATCTGTTCGATTTTGCGTTTCGCGGTGCAGGAGGGCATGACAGCGATAAACGGCAGGCCCAGCAGACGGGCGAAATAGGCTTCGGAGACGGCGGTTGAACCGGATGACGATTCAATAATTGTCGTGCCTTCTTTAATCCAGCCGTTACACAAGCCATACAGGAACAGCGAACGCGCCAGACGATGCTTCAGGCTCCCCGTAGGATGGGTGCTTTCATCTTTCAGATACAGCTGAATCCCCGCAAACCCCGGTAGGGCGAGGCGGATTAAATGGGTGTCGGCCGAGCGCTGGTAGTCGGCATTGATTTCGCTGATGGCATGTTTAACCCAGTTGCTATTCATCGTAATTATCCGTTTGTCATTTTGTGCCCAGCATAGCGAAAAGCACAGAAAAAATTGTTGCTATCTGGCCTTTAAAATAGAATGAAGGGAGAAAAATTTTCTCTGTGAGGTGGGTATGCTAGATAAAATTGACCGCAAGCTGCTTTCATTGCTGCAAAGTGACTGCACCCTCTCTTTGCAGGCGCTGGCAGATGCCGTTAATCTGACCACCACACCGTGCTGGAAGCGCCTCAAGAAGCTGGAAGATGACGGCGTTCTGCTGGGGCGTGTCGCGTTATTAGATCCCGAAAAACTGGGGCTGGGCCTGACGGCCTTTGTCCTGATAAAAACGCAGCATCACAGCAGCGAATGGTATTGCCGCTTCGTAAACCAGGTCTCTGACATGCCGGAGGTCCTCGGCTTCTGGCGTATGGCCGGGGAGTACGATTATCTGATGCGTGTCCAGGTGGCAGACATGAAGCGCTATGATGATTTCTACAAGCGTCTGGTGAATAGCGTACCGGGCTTGTCGGACGTCACCTCAAGCTTCGCCATGGAACAGATTAAATACACCACAGCGTTACCCATTGAATAACTCCATAAAATACCTTCAGGAACAAACCGCGTGCGATTATTTGCCCAACTAAGCTGGTACTTTCGTCGGGAGTGGCAGCGCTACCTCGGCGCAGTTCTCCTGCTTATCATCATTGCCATTTTGCAGCTGATCCCGCCGAAGGTGGTGGGCTACGTCGTGGATGGCGTTACGGAACAGCATTACACCACCGCACGGGTGTTGATGTGGGTTGGCACGCTGGTGCTGACGGCCGTCATCGTCTATTTGCTGCGTTACGTCTGGCGCGTGCTGCTGTTTGGCGCGTCCTATCAGCTGGCCGTTGAGCTGCGCGAGGATTTTTACCGCCAGCTGAGCCGCCAGCACCCCGAGTTTTACCTGCGCCATCGCACCGGGGATCTCATCGCCCGCGCCACCAACGACGTCGATCGCGTGGTGTTCGCGGCCGGGGAAGGGGTATTAACGCTGGTGGATTCGCTGGTGATGGGCTGCGCGGTTCTGATTGTGATGTCCACTCAGATCAGCTGGCAACTTACCCTGCTGGCATTGCTGCCGATGCCGCTGATGGCGCTGGCGATCAACCGTTATGGCGAACAACTGCACGAGCGTTTCAAGCTGGCGCAGGCGGCGTTTTCGTCACTAAACGATCGCACGCAGGAGAGTATGACCAGCATCCGCATGATCAAAGCCTTTGGTCTGGAGGATCGGCAATCTGCCCTGTTTGCGGCCGATGCTGCAGACACCGGCGCAAAAAACATGCGCGTTGCGCGTATTGATGCGCGCTTTGATCCGACCATCTATATCGCCATTGGCATGGCCAACCTGTTGGCCGTCGGTGGCGGGAGCTGGATGGTGGTGCAGGGCACCTTGACCCTGGGACAGTTAACCAGTTTTGCCATGTATCTGGGGCTGATGATTTGGCCGATGCTGGCGCTGGCCTGGATGTTTAATATCGTGGAGCGCGGCAGTGCCGCCTATAGCCGCATTCGCGCCATGTTGTCTGAAGCGCCAGTGGTCAACGACGGTACCGAACCGGTACCGGAAGGGCGTGGGGTAATGAACGTCGACATCCGTACGTTTGTTTATCCGCAGACGGAACATCCGGTGCTGGAAAACGTCAGCTTTACGCTGCAACCGGGGCAAATGCTCGGGATCTGTGGCCCGACGGGATCCGGCAAAAGTACCGTTCTTTCGCTGCTCCAGCGTCACTTTGATGTCACGCAGGGGGACATTCGTTTCCACAATCTTCCTCTCACGACACTGCAACTAGACGACTGGCGTCGCCGACTGGCTGTGGTCAGCCAGACGCCGTTTCTCTTTTCTGACACTGTGGCGAACAACATAGCCCTTGGCTGTCCGTCGGCCACGCAGGAAGAGATTGAGCATGTCGCGCGCTTAGCCAGCGTACATGACGATATTTTGCGTCTGCCGCAGGGGTATGAAACGGAGGTGGGTGAACGTGGCGTTATGCTCTCTGGCGGGCAAAAACAGCGAATTTCCATTGCCCGTGCGCTGCTGCTCAATGCTGAAATCCTGATCCTGGATGATGCGCTTTCTGCTGTGGATGGTCGAACCGAGCACCAAATCCTGCATAACCTTCGCCAGTGGAGCGACGGACGGACGGTGATCATCAGTGCCCACCGTTTGTCAGCGCTGACGGAAGCCAGTGAAATTCTGGTGTTGCAGCACGGGCACATTGCCCAGCGCGGGCAGCATGACCAGCTTGCGGAGCAACCGGGCTGGTATCGCGATATGTATCGCTATCAGCAGCTTGAAGCGGCACTCGACGATGCCCCGGAACAGGAAGAGGAGGACGCTAATGCGTAAATCAAAAACGCAGTGGCCGACGCTAAAACGCCTGCTGGCCTACGGTTCGCCATGGCGAAAACCCCTTGCTCTTGCCGTCGTGCTGCTGTGGATTGCGGCGATTGCAGAAGTGAGCGGTCCGCTGCTCATCAGTTATTTCATCGACAATATGGTTGCGAAAAGCTATTTGCCGCTGGGGCTGGTGGCGGGGTTAGGCGTGGCCTATGTGGGGCTACAGCTGGCAGCGGCTGGCCTGCACTATGCGCAGTCGCTACTCTTTAACCGGGCGGCGGTGGGTGTGGTTCAGAAGCTGCGTACCGACGTTATGGATGCTGCGCTGCGCCAGCCGCTGAGCGAGTTTGATATCCAGCCGGTCGGGCAGGTGATTTCGCGGGTGACCAACGATACCGAGGTGATCCGCGATCTGTATGTGACGGTCGTGGCGACCGTGCTGCGCAGTGCCGCGTTGATTGGCGCCATGCTGGTGGCGATGTTCAGCCTTGACTGGCGCATGGCGCTGGTGGCGATCGCGATTTTCCCGGCGGTGCTGATTGTGATGGTGATCTATCAGCGCTACAGCACGCCCATTGTACGTCGGGTGCGGACCTACCTGGCCGATATTAACGATGGCTTCAACGAAGTGATCAACGGCATGAGCGTCATCCAGCAGTTCCGCCAGCAGGCTCGCTTTGGCGAACGCATGGGCGAAGCCAGCCGTTCGCACTATATGGCGCGTATGCAGACGCTGCGCCTTGATGGTTTCCTGCTGCGTCCGTTGCTGAGCCTCTTCTCGGCACTGGTGCTTTGCGGCCTGCTGATGCTCTTTGGCCTGAGTCCGGGCGGAACGATTGAAGTGGGGGTTCTGTATGCTTTTATCAGCTATCTGGGACGCCTGAACGAGCCGCTGATTGAACTCACAACCCAACAATCCATGTTGCAGCAGGCGGTGGTTGCTGGCGAGCGCGTCTTTGAACTGATGGACAGACCGCGTCAGACCTATGGTGAGGATACAGCACCGCTGCAAAGCGGGGCGATTACGTTTGACCATGTCTCGTTTGCCTACCGTGAAGACAGGCTGGTGTTGCAGGACATCAATCTTGATGTGCCGTCGCGCGGCTTTGTGGCGCTGGTGGGGCATACCGGCAGCGGCAAGAGTACGCTTGCAAGCCTGTTGATGGGCTACTACCCGTTAACGAAAGGCGAAATTCGTCTGGATGGACGTCCGCTGGCGTCGCTCAGCCACAGCGTATTGCGTAAAGGCGTAGCGATGGTGCAGCAAGACCCGGTCGTGCTGGCCGATACCTTTTACGCCAACGTGACCCTGGGGCGTGATTATACCGAGGAGCAGGTCTGGGCCGTGCTGGAAAAAGTGCAGCTCGCTGAGCTGGCACGCGGATTCAGCGACGGAATCAACACCCGGCTGGGCGAGCAGGGGAATAACCTATCTGTCGGGCAAAAACAGCTTCTGGCGCTGGCTCGTGTGCTGATTGAAACGCCACAGGTGCTGATTCTGGATGAAGCGACGGCCAGCATCGACTCCGGTACCGAACAGGCTATCCAGCAGGCACTGGCCGCCGTGCGCGACCACACGACGCTGGTGGTTATCGCGCACCGTCTTTCAACGATTGTCGACGCAGATACCATTCTGGTGCTGCATCGCGGACAGGCCGTTGAACGCGGTACACACCGGGCGCTCCTGGAGGCGAAAGGCCGCTACTGGCAGATGTATCAACTGCAACTGGCGGGTGAAGAGCTGGCGGCCAGCGTCCGTGAGGAAGAGTCGCTTAGCGCCTGATGCACCAAAAACAGGCAACGTGCTAACAGTCACCGCTGTTGGTGCAAAACCGAAACGCGCCATGCACTGCCATGGTGCGTTTTTTTTCACCTGTTGACCATGAATGGTCTTTTAACGCGCATTGCGCCGCTTTTCCCTTCCGTTTTCATTTCTGGCACACCCCTTGCAATGTCTCCTGCGTGTTAGCTGCGGCCATTACCGAATTCTGACTGGAGGGGATCTATGAAGCTGGTTACGGTGGTAATCAAACCATTCAAACTCGAAGACGTGCGTGAAGCGTTGTCTTCAATGGGTATTCAGGGACTGACTGTCACCGAAGTGAAAGGCTTCGGTCGTCAGAAGGGTCATGCCGAGCTTTATCGCGGGGCGGAATACAGCGTTAACTTCCTGCCAAAAGTAAAAATTGATGTCGCGATTGCTGATGACCAGCTTGATGAAGTCATCGATGTGATCAGCAAAGCGGCCTATACCGGCAAAATTGGCGACGGCAAAATTTTCGTTGCCGAACTGCAGCGCGTCATTCGCATCCGTACCGGCGAATCTGACGAAGCGGCACTGTAAGTAACTCCTGGCACACAGTGATAGGGATCGAGAAAATGAAGATAGCAACAATCAAAACGGGTCTGGGTTCGCTGGCACTGCTGCCGGGCCTGGCAATGGCTGCACCTGCGGTGGCAGACAAAGCCGATAACGCCTTTATGATGATCAGCACCGCGCTGGTGCTGTTCATGTCTATTCCGGGCATCGCGCTGTTTTACGGCGGCCTGATCCGTGGCAAAAACGTTCTCTCCATGCTGACGCAGGTTGCCGTGACGTTCGCGCTGGTTTGCGTGCTGTGGGTGGTCTACGGCTACTCTCTGGCCTTCGGTGAAGGTAACGCCTTCTTCGGCAACTTCAACTGGGCCATGTTAAAAAATATTGAACTGACCGCGGTAATGGGCAGTTTCTATCAGTACATCCACGTTGCGTTCCAGGGATCGTTCGCCTGTATCACCGTGGGGCTGATTGTGGGGGCGCTGGCTGAGCGTATTCGCTTCTCTGCCGTTCTGATCTTTGTGGTGGTCTGGCTGACGCTCTCCTATGTGCCGATTGCACACATGGTCTGGGGTGGCGGTCTGCTGGCGTCGCACGGCGCGCTGGATTTCGCAGGCGGTACTGTTGTTCACATCAACGCCGCGGTAGCGGGTCTGGTGGGTGCATACCTGATTGGCAAACGCGTGGGCTTTGGCAAAGAAGCGTTCAAACCACACAATCTGCCGATGGTCTTTACCGGTACAGCAATCCTCTATTTTGGCTGGTTCGGCTTCAACGCCGGCTCTGCGAGCGCTGCTAACGAAATTGCTGCGCTGGCCTTCGTGAATACCGTGGTGGCCACGGCGGGTGCAATCCTCTCATGGGTGTTTGGTGAGTGGGCGGTACGCGGTAAACCTTCTCTGCTGGGCGCGTGCTCGGGTGCCATTGCCGGTCTGGTGGGGATCACCCCAGCATGTGGTTACGTCGGTGTCGGTGGTGCGCTGCTTGTCGGTCTGGTGTCAGGTCTGGCGGGTCTGTGGGGTGTGACAGCGCTGAAACGTCTTCTGCGCGTGGATGACCCTTGCGATGTCTTTGGTGTGCACGGCGTGTGCGGTATCGTCGGTTGTATCATGACCGGTATCTTCGCCGCGAAATCGCTGGGCGGAGTGGGTTACGCTGAGGGCGTTGACATGGTTCACCAGGTGCTGGTGCAGCTGGAAAGTATCGCCATTACCGTTGTGTGGTCTGCTGTGGTGGCCTTCATTGGCTACAAACTGGCGGACATGACTGTGGGTCTGCGCGTACCGGAAGAGCAGGAGCGCGAAGGTCTCGACGTCAACAGCCACGGCGAGAATGCGTACAACGCATAATAAACAGGAAAACGGCAATCTCCGATTGCCGTTTTTTGTGTTTATTCCCTCTCCCCGTGGGAGAGGGCCAGGATGAGGGCATCAGGCCGCACAAGGTAAAAGCAAAACGGCAATCCCTGATTGCCGTTTTTAGTGTTTATTCCCTCTCCCCGTGGGCTGAGGGAGCCCAGTAATTTTTTACCGAAAGCGACGAATGTTGTTTCAGGAAAATGAATGGCTTACAGCGATGCCCTGGTCCGGCTGTAAATCGCTGAGGCGTTTCCTGCAGGCCGGGGCGAGGCGCATGGATGCGCCGAGAGGGCGGCTTTACAGGGACGTTACATCCGCCCGTCCCCGATAAGCCGGAAGGAATAAGCCGAGGGCACCGCGAAGCGGCGATTTACCGCCGGGAGCCCGGGTCGCCAGGGCGGTGGCGATTGAGCCGCCCTGGCACGTTCACGGGTCATGCCGTTACAGAGTAGCAGGGAACATAAAGTGAACGGAATGACCTCCACAGCCGTATGTTCCCCCTCACCCCAGCCCTCTCCCAAAGGGAGAGGGGTCCGTCTGTGCAGGCATTATTTATGGGTATCCCTCAGCCCTGTGGGTGAGGGCAACATCACCCGCGATTACGCATCACCCCTTCCTGCACCGTCGAGGCGACCAGCACGCCGTCCTGCGTATAAAACTCTCCACGTACAAACCCGCGAGCGCTGGACGCCGAGGTGCTTTCCACGCTGTAGAGCAGCCAGTCATTCATGTTAAATGGACGATGGAACCACATCGAGTGATCGATCGTCGCAACCTGCATCCCTTTTTCAAGGAACCCCACGCCGTGCGGCTGCAGTGCAACCGGCAGGAAGTTAAAATCTGACGCATAGCCCAGCAGATACTGATGCACGCGGAAATCCTCTGGTACGGTGCCGTTGGCGCGGATCCAGACCTGGCGTTTCGGCTCGGCCGTATGGCCTTTCATCGGGTTATGGAATTCGACCGGGCGGATCTCCAGAGGTTTATCACAAAGGAACTTCTCTTTGACCTGCGGTGGCAGCAAGTGGGCCAGCGCGCGGGCGATATCGGTCTCCGATTTGAGATCGTCCGGCGACGGTGCCGCTGGCATCGTTTTCTGGTGCTCATAACCCGGTTCAGGTGCCTGGAAAGAGGCGGTCATGTAAAAGATGGGCTTGCCATTCTGAATGGCTGCCACGCGGCGCGCGCTAAAGCTGTTGCCGTCACGCAGCACTTCCACGTCGTACACAATGGGTTTTGCGCTATCGCCAGGACGCAGAAAATAGCTGTGAAAGGAGTGCACCAGACGGTCTGCCGGGACGGTCTCCTTGGCAGCGTACAGTGCCTGTCCGACGACCTGCCCGCCGAAGACCTGACGCAAGCCCAAATCTTCGCTCTGTCCGCGAAAGAGCCCTTCCTCAATTTTTTCCAGATTCAGTAATGTCAGCAGATTGTTCAGTGCCTGACTCATAGTTGTCCTCAATAAACGCCGTGGCGAAAGATAGGCAGAGTATAACGCAGAAATGAAAGTGGTCCGACGGGTAGAATTATCTGAATATCAGGGAGAATTTAGGCATTAATCAGTGATCTGTGCCACACTTGAATACGATATGTGTTTGAAACGACATCGGATGGGATCGATCCCGCTGGTGCATTGATGATAAGGAGACTTCAATGAAACTCGTGCCCATGCTAAGTGGTGTAGCTATTGCGGTGGCGTTGTCCGCCTGTGCAGGTAAGAGCGCCCAGGTGCCGGTGCCAGCAGCAGATCCAAATGGGATTAATACACTCTCACAGCAATCCATTCAGCAACCTAATGTTTCCGGTACTATCTGGATCAAACAGCGAGTCGCTTTACCACCGGATGCGGTATTAACGGTCACGCTGTCTGATGCTTCTCTGGCCGACGCGCCGTCGAAAGTGGTGGCCCAGCGTGCCGTTCGTACCGAAGGTAAGCAGGCACCGTTTAGCTTCGTGCTGCCGTATAACCCGGCAGACGTACAGCCGAACGCCCGTATCCTTCTGAGCGCTGCGGTAACCATCAACGGTAAGCTGGTGTTTATTACCGATACGGTTCAGGAAGCCATCAACAACGGTGGTACGAAAATCGACCTGAACCTGGTGCCGGTGCAGCAAACCGAAGTGCCGATCGCACCACAGACGAACCAACCGTCTGTACCTACCCCACCGACTCAGCTGTAATGTGTTCCCCTCTCCTTCGGGGGAGGGGGTCAATACACCCAGCGATACTTCTGCAAATCAATCTGCCCTGACCCGGACACCTGTATCCCTTCTGAAAGTAATGCCTGTCTCTGGCGCTGCAAATCCGGCCCGGTGAGCGAGATGGCACCATGACGATTCACAACCCGATGCCAGGGTAATGTACTGCCTTCAGGGAGTCGTTTTAGCACGCCACCCACCTGACGCGCCGCGCGGGGGGAGCCGGCAAGACGTGCGACGTCACCATAGGTTGTCACGTAGCCTTCCGGAATGGAGGCCACAATTTGCCACACTCGCTGTGAAAAGGAGTCGTGTTCGTCCATCAGTACACCTGTGGGGATGAGTGAAGTGTCATGTTAAACGAAGATTGCGCCGATTGCTGTGCCTGTTTGCGCAAGAAACCACCATCCGGTTGCTGGCAGCTTGCAATTGACCGTTAGCACAGGGATAATGCGCCAGCGCGTTGGGTAACAACGCTCACAATGGGGGCTCTGTTGGTTCTCCCGCAACGCTACTCTGTTCACCAGGTCAGGTCCGGAAGGAAGCAGCCAGGGCAGACGACGTGTGTGCCGGGATGTAGCTGGCAGGGCCCCCACCCA
This sequence comes from Enterobacter cloacae complex sp. SHL021, assembly GCF_049237765.1. Taxonomy (NCBI): domain Bacteria; kingdom Pseudomonadati; phylum Pseudomonadota; class Gammaproteobacteria; order Enterobacterales; family Enterobacteriaceae; genus Enterobacter; species Enterobacter cloacae complex sp. SHL021. Next base: position 93,896 of record NZ_JBMKJG010000014.1, read on the forward strand.
TTTATGCTTCTGGCAATATCTCCCCGTTTTTTACTTCCTTCCGGCATGGCTATTCCACAGAATTAACAGGGTTTAATTCGTTGTGTAATATATATTTCATCGCGCTGAAATATTACTGTCATAAACCTGTAATAATAGACTGTCATTTTATTTCTGGGCGTCTTTTTTCTGTCATAAGTTAAAAATATATATCTGGATTACATTGTTAACATCGTGTATTAAATAAAGCACTTATTCCGAAGGGAAGTGACAATCATGGCTACTGCGGTATTAAACGTTAAGATTGACGAAGCGCTAAAAGAAAGACTTCGCCACTATGCGGAAGTGAATAACGAGAACTTAAGCGTGACCACAGAGAAGTTGCTGCTGCTGGCATTTGAAGCCGCAGACGAGGTGGGAGTATCGGAAGAGGATATTGATAATCAGCATACGGAAGAAGAGAGTGTAACGCCTTTTACTCCTAAAGAAATCAAAGCTCTACGTAAACTTCTGAAGAAGAGAAAATGAAACAACAACTATCGACCGCCAGTGACTACAAAGAAGCCTGCGATCTGTTGCGTTCAGGCTACGTGAAGCATGTCCGTCTTGGCTGGAATGTAGGAAGTGATGAGTTCTTTCGTATTGCGTCTGACTGGTGTGATACCGGCGCAAAAATAAAGAAAGACGGTGAAAGTTTTGTTATTTCACTGAAAGGTTTTCCTATTCCTCCTCAGCACTGATTCCTGACTGGTGAAAACTGCTGACTGCCGTATGACAGTCAGCAGTTTTTATTTTATGATCCACTTCAAACTTTTATATTAAACAAGACTGCGTTTTACAGACGGCGCGGTTTTATTTAATGCGAGCCAAACCGGTTTGATTCGTAGCAACGCCTGCTCAAGCTCTGCCGACTCAAGCGAGAAGGGCATGCGTAAGTAGCGGTCAAACGCACCCGATAAACCAAAGCGTGTGCCGGTTCCCAGATTAATCCCCAGCATTTCTGCACGTGCGGCGAGCTGTGTCGCCAGCATGCCCGGCAGCTCGATCCAGTAGGATAGCCCGCCTTCCGCCTCCTGAAACCGCCACTGGGGAAAATGTTCGCGCAGCAGTTCACCGCAGCGGTCGCGTCGCTCCTTCAGTATTTTCCGGCGCGCAGGCAGAAATGTCTCGCTATTGTTGATGAGCCACAGCGTGGCCAGCTGTTCCAGCAGCGGCGAGCCTAAATCCAGCGTATCCCGCGTCTGGGCAAGTGTGGCAATGGTGCGCGACGAGGCGCGGATCCAGCCGAGGCGCAGCCCACCCCAGAAACTTTTTCCCGCCGAACCCAGGGTGATCACCGTAGCCTGCGAATTAAACGACGCCAGCGGCGGCGGGGGCGGTGCTTCAAACCAGAGATCGACCATCGTTTCATCGACCACCAGCGTGGTACGGGTGCGAGCGGCAATGTCGGTTATTGCCTGACGGGTGGCGATATCCATGCATCGCCCTGTTGGATTGTGAAAATCCGGCATCAGGTACGCCAGGCGCGGTGCTGTCTGCGCAAGTGTGGCGGCAAAGCCATCCGTATCCCAGCCGCTTTCCGGCAGCGACACGCCCACCGGCCGACACGATGCTCCCTGGATGGCTGCAATCGCCAGCGGATAGGTGGGATGATCGACCACGACGCGATCGCCCGGGCCGGCCATCATCCGCAGTACCAGTGCAAAACCGCTGACGGCACCATTAACCACCATCACTTCGTCTGCGCGGGTCGGCAGCCCGCGTGCGGTATAGCGAGCGGCAATGGCGTCGCGCAGAGCCGCCAGGCCGAGCTGATCGTAACCGGTCAGCGCGAGGTGCTGGGTGATCGCGGTGAGCGCCCAGGTGTAAGCCTGGTGGATCTCTGGCCCGGCATTCAGGGCGGCAGTGGAGAGATCCAGCGCTGCGCTTGCCGCTGAAAGCGTCGGTATGGCACGGGTATCGGGCAGGATCACGCGTGAACCGCTGCCGTGGCGGCTCTCCAGATACCCTTCTTCTCGCAGATGGGCCAGCGCGCTGCTGATGGTCGTCCGGCTTACATCTAACGCCGTGGCCAGTTCACGTTCACCGGGCAGGCGCGTGCTCAACGCCAGCCTGCCGTCGAGGATCAGCAGGCGCAACGCGTCGGCCAGCTGTCGCCAGAGCGGGGTTCGGGACGGGGTTTGTTGCCAGTGGCCCAAAAGGCGAACCAGCGACTGACTTCCGAAACGGCGTGATGACATATGCAGTCCACTATTTGAAAACTGGACATTAATCATAGTGCCATTTTCGAACAAGATGAAAGCCTGGTTCACTGGAGAAGCTAAAATGGTACGTCGTCTGCTGCAACTGTACGTAGGTTTAGGCCTGTATGGGCTTTCAACCGCGATGTTTATTCGTTCGGATCTGGGGGTTGACCCGTGGGATGTGTTTCACCTTGGGGTGGGATTACAGCTGGGGATGACCATCGGTACGGTGATTATTTTGACCGGCGCTACGGTGCTGCTGCTGTGGATCCCGCTGCGTCAGACGCCTGGGCTGGGAACGCTCAGTAACGTAGTCTGTATTGGCCTGGCGGCGGATGCCTCGATGGCCCTTATCCCCGAGCTGGATCTTCTCCCCATTCGGATTGCTCTGCTGGTTGGGGGCATTGTGCTGAACGCGATAGCAACCGGTATGTATATCGGTGCCGGGTTCGGGGCGGGCCCACGCGATGGACTGATGACCGGCATTCACGCCCGGCTGGGGTGGTCAATCCGCAGCGTTCGAACCTCAATTGAAGTGAGTGTTCTGCTGATTGGCTGCGTCCTTGGCGGAACGTTTGGCGTCGGGACGGTACTGTATGCCCTGACCATCGGCCCGCTTATCCAGCTCTGTTTGCCGTGGTTCCGTCAGAAGCCGCGTACGGATAACGTTCCTCAGCCAGAGCGGGTTGTTTAATTTTGCGAAGCGCTCACAGGTATTAATGGCCGCGCTGTGCCACAATAGACGGCTCTGTTAACACCAGGCCGGAATGCATGAAAGCCATTACCCTCTATGATGTTGCCCTCCTTGCGGGGGTGTCTTATCAAACCGTTTCCCGTGTGATTAACGACGCGGAGCATGTTTCTGCCCGGACACGGGAAAAGGTGCAGCAGGCCATGGCGGAGCTGCACTATGTTCCTAACCGTGGCGCGCAGCAGCTGGCGGGCAAGCGCACCCGTACGCTGGGACTGATCACTACCGATCTGGCGCTGCATGCGCCTTCGCAAATTGTCTCTGCGGTCAAATCCCGGGCGGTAGAAAAGGGGGCGAGCGTACTGATCTCAATGGTGGAACATCCGCAACAGTGCCAGGCCGCGCTTCAGGAGCTGCTGGCGCAGCGCGTGGAAGCCCTGCTGGTGAACGTGCCGCTTGACGATCCCCACGCCGAACAACTCAAGGCACTGGCGTCGCCCGTGCCGGTGCTGTTTCTGGATGTCTCTCCGTCGGCAGCGGTCAACAGCCTGGTGTTCAATGCTGAACAGGGCGCTCGTCTGGGCGTTGAACATTTGCTGTCGCTCGGGCATCAGCGTATTGCATTGCTGAGTGGGCCGGAAAGCTCTGTTTCCGCTCGTGCCCGTCTGGCGGCATGGAAAGCCGCGCTGGCGGAAGCTGGCCTTGAGGCGGCGGCGGTGGCCTACGGCGACTGGAGCGCAGCCTGCGGTTATGAGAAGGGGCATGCGCTGTTGTCTGCTGCAACGTTACCGGATGCCATTCTGGTGGCTAACGATCAAATGGCGCTGGGGGTGATGCGGGCCTGCGCGGAAAAAGGGGTGACGATCCCGGGCCAGATATCGATTGTGGGATTTGACGATACCGCCGACAGCGCCTGGTTTTCACCTCCGCTTACCACCATCCGTCAGGCATTTCGCGAGGCAGGTGAACAAAGTGTGGAGTGGCTGCTGGCTCCCGCCCGCCATGAAGCCTGCTGGCAGGTTCAGTTGCCCGTCACGTTGATTAGCCGACAATCCAGTGCCCGTCGCACCCCGCAGCAGGCCGATCGTGAGGATCTTGCGCAGCAGCTCAGAAGCCTGGCCCTGCTGGCAGAGCAACTTGCTCGCCAGTAACACTTTTGTGATCTGACTCGCTACACGGCGATCCCACGCTTTACCGCGGCAGTTTGCCAGGGCATGTTGAGTAAAATTGTGAGCGCTTCGCAAAGAGGAAAACATGTCCAATACTGTCTCACTGACTCTCAGCGCACTTCTGGCCCGTCGGGACTGGGAAAATCCCGGCGTCACCCAGTGGAACCGGCTGGAGGCGCATGCGCCATTTCACAGCTGGCGTAATGAACACGCCGCCAGAGAGGACGCGGCATCCATCAGCCGACGTTCCCTGAATGGGGAGTGGCGATTTAGCTTCTTTTCTGCACCTGAGCAGGTTCCGCAGGCATGGACAGGCGAAGATTGCCCGGATGCCGTTGCGATGCCGGTGCCGTCAAACTGGCAGATGCAGGGGTTTGATACACCTGTTTACACCAACGTCACCTATCCCATTCCCGTCAATCCGCCCTTTGTTCCGGCAGAGAATCCGGTCGGTTGTTACTCGCTCACATTTGAAGTGGAGGACGCGTGGCTCGAGGGCGGGCAAACCCGCATTATCTTTGATGGCGTGAACTCGGCGTTTCATCTCTGGTGCAACGGTCAGTGGGTGGGGTATTCCCAGGACAGCCGTCTGCCGGCCGAATTCGATCTCTCGGGCGTATTGCGTGCTGGCCAGAACCGCCTGGCCGTGATGGTTTTGCGCTGGTGCGATGGAAGCTATCTGGAAGATCAGGACATGTGGCGCATGAGCGGGATTTTCCGCGATGTGTCGCTGCTGCATAAGCCGGAGACGTACATCGCGGATTATCATGTGGCCACCGACCTCAATGCGGAGCTGGATCGCGCCGTGCTGAAGGTGGATGTCGCCCTGGCGGGCGCTCACTTTACGGAGTGCGAGGTGGCAATAACGCTCTGGCGCAACGGTGAACGCTGTGCCAGCGCCACCCGGCAGCCAGGCTCGGCCATTGTGGATGAACGCGGCAACTGGGCCGAGCGGTTGACGGTGGCGATCCCGGTTGCATCACCCGCCTTATGGAGTGCTGAGACCCCAGCGCTTTATCGGCTGACGATCGCACTGCTGGACCCGCAGGGTGAGGTGCTGGAGATTGAAGCCTGTGATGTGGGCTTCCGCCGCGTTGAAATCAGCAATGGCCTGCTGAAGCTCAACGGCAAGCCACTACTGATCCGCGGGGTCAACCGGCATGAACATCACCCGGAAAACGGCCAGGTGATGGACGAAGCGACGATGCGTCGCGATATCGAAATCATGAAGCAGCACAACTTCAACGCCGTGCGCTGCTCGCACTACCCGAACCATCCTCTGTGGTACCGGCTTTGCGATCGCTACGGCCTGTATGTGGTTGACGAGGCCAATATCGAAACCCACGGCATGGTGCCGATGAGTCGTCTCGCTGACGATCCCCGCTGGCTGCCCGCCATGAGCGAGCGCGTGACCCGCATGGTGCAACGCGATCGTAATCATCCGTCCATTATCATCTGGTCGCTGGGCAATGAGTCTGGTCACGGTGCAAACCACGACGCGCTGTATCGCTGGCTAAAAACCGCCGATCCGACGCGCCCGGTTCAATATGAAGGCGGTGGGGCGAACACGGCGGCGACCGATATTATTTGTCCGATGTATGCCCGTGTTGATCAGGATCAGCCGTTCCCGGCGGTGCCGAAATGGTCCATTAAAAAATGGATCGGGTTGCCGGATGAAACCCGACCGCTGATCCTCTGCGAATACGCCCACGCAATGGGCAACAGCTTTGGCGGCTTCGCCAGATACTGGCAGGCGTTTCGTAGCCATCCACGTCTGCAGGGAGGATTTGTCTGGGACTGGGTCGACCAGGCGCTGACGAAGAAAGATGAAAATGGCACCCCGTTCTGGGCCTACGGCGGCGATTTTGGTGATACACCCAATGACCGACAGTTCTGCCTTAACGGGCTGGTGTTCCCCGATCGCACGCCGCACCCGGCACTGTATGAGGCTCAGCGCGCGCAGCAGTTCTTTACCTTTACGCGGGTAAGCACTTCTCCGCTGGTGGTGGACGTGCAAAGCGATTACCTGTTCCGTCATACGGATAACGAGCTGCTCAGATGGTCGGTGACCCGTGACGGAACGGTGCTGGCTAAGGGGGAGGTTACGCTCTCCATCGCGCCTCAGGAGACTCAGCGTCTGGACATCTCGCTGCCCGCGCTGACGGCGGAGCCGGGCGAGGTCTGGCTGAATGTAGAGGTGTACCAGCTGAAGGCGACGCCGTGGTCACCGGAAAACCATCGCTGCGCGTGGGATCAATGGCCACTCCCGGCACCGTTGTTTATCGCCCCGCCCGCACCGGTGGGTGTGCCGCCGGTACTGACGCAAACCGATGAGATGCTGACCCTGACGCACCAGCAGCAGCGATGGATAGTTGACCGTACCTCAGGACACCTGACGCAGTGGCTGAACAATGGCGTTGAAACGCTGCTCTCGCCGCTGACGGATAACTTTACCCGCGCGCCGCTGGACAATGATATCGGGGTCAGCGAGGCCACGCGTATCGATCCAAATGCATGGGTGGAGCGCTGGAAGGCGGCGGGGATGTACGACGTCACCCCGCGGTTGCTGCGTTGTGAAGGAGAGCAGCATGCCCGCGAGGCGGTAGTCACGACGCTGCATGCCTGGGAACATCTCGGCAAAGCGCTGTTCCTGAGCCGTAAAGTCTGGCGAGTGGATGATCAGGGTGTGCTGCACGGTGAGGTTGAGGTAGAGGTTGCGTCTGATATTCCGGAGCCTGCGCGTATTGGCCTGAGCATGCATCTTGCCCGGCCGCCGGAAGCCGTTCACTGGCTGGGGCTGGGGCCGCATGAAAACTACCCGGACAGAAAGCTGGCAGCACAGCAGGGACGCTGGACGTTGCCGCTGCAGGCAATGCATACGCCGTACATCTTCCCGACGGAAAACGGCTTGCGGTGCGATACCCGTGAACTGGTGCTGGGGACGCATCAGTTGAACGGGCAGTTCCATTTCTCCGTGAGCCGCTACAGCCAGCAACAGCTGCGTGAGACAACCCATCACCATCTGCTGCGTGACGAGCCGGGGTATTGGCTCAATCTTGATGCGTTCCATATGGGCGTGGGTGGAGATGACTCCTGGAGCCCCAGCGTCTCGCCGGAATTTATCCTGCAAAATCGTCAGCTTCGCTATCGCTTTAGCTGGCGTCAGAACCTCAACTGACCTTAGGTGGCGGCCACGCGTTGGCCGCCTGGTTCAGGCCAGGATACCGCCTAACCCGTGCAGGATCATGTAACCCCCCACCAGGATAATCAGTGCCGCAGAGAACCACGGTGCTTTGCGTGAAAACTCGCTGAACCCCGGCCAGCGTTTTGTGGCATGTTTAAGGCTTAATGCGGCAATCGCGCCCGATGCCACCAGCGTTAACGCCAGACCAATACTGAAGCTAAATACCAGCGTGGCGCCCAGGGCAAAGTGCTTGAGCTGCAGGCAGATCAGCAGGACGGTGATTGACGCCGGGCAGGGGATCAACCCGCCGGTCAGCCCAAACATCGCAATTTGCCCGGTGGTGACGTTTTGTCCGTTAAAACGACGATTGATATCCTGCGCATGGGCGCGCTGGTGGGCGTCTTGCCACTCCTCTGCAACCAGTTGATGTTCATGGTGGTGATGATCATGATGGCGGTCATGGTCATGGTCATGGTCATGGTGGTGATGATGATCGTGCGGCTGATTCTCCTTCCAGGTACGCCACGCCATCCACAGCGCGATCAAAACGATCAATACCCCAGAGATAAGCTGGAACCAGGGTTCAGAGGTTTGCGCATCCCAGCCGCGACCAAACCATAATCCCGCCATGGCAATGATCCAGACTACCGCGGTATGGGAAAGCGTGGCCGCCAGCCCCAACAATACCGCCTGTTTCAGCGTGCCACGGATCGCCACAATAAAGGCTGCCATCATTGTTTTAGAGTGGCCCGGCTCAAGACCATGCAGGGCACCGAGCAGGATCGCGCTGGGAATGAATAGCCATGCGTTGCCCTGTTGCAGAAGAGAAGCAAAATCGTTCATTACAAAATCCGCTCTGGAAAAGGTGCGCAGATAGTACTCCCCCCCAGTAGTTGAATACTACCCCCCAGTAGAAATATACTCAGGGGGAGTAGGGCGTGTTATGCTTTATCCGCCAGAAGAAGAAGGATGCAGAGATGTCACATACGGTTCGTCACAAGAAGATGTTATTGACTCGCCTGAAGAAAATTCAGGGACAGAGCACCGCGCTGGAAAAAATGCTCAGTAACGACGAGCATGAGTGTGCTGAGGTATTACAGCAGCTGGCCGCGATCCGCGGTGCGGTGAATGGCATGATGCTGCAGGTGATCGAAGGCCATTTAACCGATCACGTCGTCAAAGAGCCTGAGGAAGATCAGCGTGAGGCCGATCTTGGCGTGGTTTTACAGGTGATCAAATCTTATCTGAAGTAGAAGGGGCGTTAAGGTTATTTTCTGCCCATGCCATAAATTCCGCTTTTGGCAGCGCCTTACTGTAGTACCAGCCTTGCCCGTATTGCACGCCGTGACGGTGCAGCCAGGCGAGCTGCCCTGCGGTTTCCACGCCCTCAGCAACCATCGCCAGCTTCAGTGATTTCGCCATTTCTATAATGTGTGGCGTTACGTTTTTGTACTCCAGCGCATCCACGAACGACTTATCAATTTTCAGCGTGTCGACGTCCAGATCCTGCAGATAGCTCAGGCTGGAATAGCCCGTGCCAAAATCATCGATGTAAATAGCGTGGCCCGAACGGCGAAAAGCGGCGATGGCCGGTGCGCTGATTTTGGGATCGGCAAAGCCGCGTTCGGTTAATTCAAGCGCTATCTGTTCCGGGCGGACTTGCCATTTATTGAGTAGCTGGCTCAGAAGCGGTGGCAGCTTGCCGGAGGTTAAATCTGCAGGCGCGAGGTTGACGGAGATATGCTGATCGGCATGGAGATGCAGCCAGTTGCCCATATCCTCGAACACTTTTTCGATCACCAGATGCGTGAGGCGCGAGATAAGCCCCGTTTGTTCCGCCAGCGGGACGAAACTCTCAGGCGACAGGCTACTCCCGTCAGGCTGAGGCCAGCGCGTTAGCGCCTCTGCGCCCACTATTTTCCCGCTACAGAGCGCCACAATAGGCTGGTAGTAAACCTCGAATTCGCGGTTATTGATGGCATCAAGCAGGCGGTTACGCGGTGACTGGATGCGACGCAATATCCGCAGAACAAACAGGGCGGCAAGCAGGCTTATCAGCATGCCAAACGGCAGCCAGAAAAGGAGTTGCCGGTGCCAGGTTTCCGCCAGCGGTTTCAGCGCAGCCCATGCAACAACGTTTATTCCCAGCTCCGGTACGGGCTTCATGACGTACATTGCACCGTTGTACTCAACACTGACCATCTCCTGATCTTTAATCATGTCGCGGATGTGCGGATCCAGTTTGCTGCTGCTGGAGAACACGAGATGTGTTGCGTTCGCTACCAGGGCGGCATCGATAGAAATATCGGCGAAGGGGATCACATCCACCAGCGAGGCGGGATCGACCAGTACAAGATAATGTCCTTGCCCCAGCACGGCCATGTTGCGGTTGAAACCGAGTTCATTTGGCCTCGTAAGCCACGCGCTATAGCCATCTTCCGTAATGCGCATGGGCGGCGGGAACGCAGTTGCTTTGCTGACCTGTTCCAGCGACGAGCACAGCGGTTTAAGGTTATCGGTGTAGATCACTTCCTGAACATAGAGCCACGAGAAGGCGATCCGGCGCATTTCCCGTAAATGCAAATGGCTACAGGGAGGGCCTTTAAAGGTCTGCAGCTGCGTGAGTGCTTCCTTGGCCTGCCCAACAACCCTGTCCGTACGCAACAGCACGCGTGAGGCATAGCTGTCCAGCGCATCGACAAATTTTTCTTCCGCCTGGCGATGCGCCAGCCAGATACTGAGGCAAATCGGTATCAGCACAGAAAAGATCAGTATGCCAGTCACCAGGCTGACCAGATGTCGGGTTTTCATGCTGCTGTGTCCTTCCTCATATGCCCACTCCAGGGCACTGAGACGCTTGCCAGAGGAGAAAGTTTTTACCGCGAAATGATATAGTTATAGCACGTGAGCGTCATGGTTTTCGTTCCGCAGCAGCGAAATCAAAAAATATCGTCGGAAATGTGATGCACTTTCGGGGGTTGTTTTTACCGCAGAGCCTGGATATTATTTTGTTATGTTATAACAAAACATGAGTGATTCACGATGAAACCCAATATCCATCCAGCCTATCGCACCGTGGTGTTTCACGACACCAGTGCCAATGAATACTTTAAAGTTGGTTCAACCATCAAGACTGACCGCGAAATTGAACTCGACGGTGAAACCTATCCTTACATCACCATCGAGGTCTCTTCAAAATCGCATCCGTTTTATACCGGCAAACAGAAAACCTTCTCGACGGATGGCAGCGCGGCGCGCTTCCGTAAACGTTTTGGCGGCTTTCTTAATGCGAAGCGGGGGTGATCATGCAGGTACTTAACTCGTTGCGGAGTGCGAAACAGCGTCACCCGGATTGCCAGATAGTCAAACGTAAGGGACGCCTGTATGTGATTTGCAAATCAAACCCGCGCTTTAAAGCGGTGCAGGGACGTAAAAAAAGACGCTAGACGCCCGTTTCACGCCAGCTTTCCAGGGATCTTTTCTGTTTGCCATCGGCAGTAAAATTGTCGGTGGCAAGCCAGCTTTCAAAGGCGCTCGCCAGCGCTGGCCACTCTTTGTCGATAATCGAAAACCAGTCCGTATCCCGGTTATGGCCTTTGATGACCAGCGCCTGGCGAAAACGCCCCTCAAACAAAAAGCCCAGACGCAGCGCAGCCTTGCGGGAAGGCTCGTTCAGGCTGTTGCACTTCCACTCATAACGCCGGTAGCCCAGAGTATCGAACACGTATTGCATCAGCAGAAACTGCGCTTCGGTAGACATTGGCGTGCGGCTCAACAGCGGGGAGAAATGAACGTGTCCCACCTCCACAACGCCATTTTTAGGGTCGATACGCATCAGGGCCAGGGTTCCCACCGGGGAGCGGGTCTGATTATCGAAGACGGTAAAGTGTATCGGGTCTGATAATTCACTCACGCTTGCCACCCATGCGGCAAATTCTCCTGCCGTGGCATCGGGTTCACGCAGAAGCCATGTCCAGCTTCGGGTATCCCCGGCGAGCGAATAAGCGGCAAACAGCGCACCGGCATGCTCCACCTGCAGCGGCTCAAGCCAGCAGTAGCGGCCCTGAAGGACCACCCGGGAAGGGTGCTGACGGGGCTGCCAGTCGATTAGCGGTTCGCCCACCGGCTGCCCAAACTGATTGAAAGTATTCATCTTCATCTCCGTGACGTTGTAAAGAGTTCCAGACTAGTGAAGTAGTGGTTCCTTAAAAAGTACCAACAGGCTATGTTTTGGTGGTACCACGAGGAGGGGCGATGAATATTCCAGGCGATGAACTGTATACCTTGCTGAATACGGCGCTGAAAAACCGCGGACAAGAGACGCTGCAGCGCACGCTTTATCTTTCATTGCGGGAGTACATATTGTCCGGCAGGTTACAGTCCGGTAGTCGCCTGTCTGGTTCCAGAACGCTGGCCGGGCATCTCTCCCTTTCCCGAAACACCGTTAATGGGGCACTGGAACAGCTCACCCTCGAAGGGTATCTGTTGCGTAGCCGCCAGGGAACGCGGGTGGCACCGCTGGCGGCCCGTCAGCTCGCGCAGGATTTACCGGCACCTGCGGTTGCGCTTGCCGGGCGGGTTAGCGCACTGCCTGCCCCTGTACCGCGTAGCACGCCGGTTCTGGCCTTTACGCCGGGGACACCGGCCATCAACTATTTTCCCTTGCCGCTCTGGCGGCGCCTGTACGATCGCGTGTTGCGGGAGGAGGGAAGTGCCCTGTTGGGCTACGGCGATCCCGCCGGGGAACCTGCTTTGCGGGCGGCCATTGCCCGCCACCTTGCGCTTTCCCGCGGGATTGACTGCGACGCCAGCCAGATTGTGATCACCGAAGGCGCACTGGAAGGTGTGAACCTCTGCACCCTGCTATTGAGTGAGCCGGGCGATGTTGCCTGGGTGGAAGATCCCGGCTATGCCGGCGCAAAAAGCGCCTTTGTGAAAGCGGGTTTAGCCATAACGGGAATACCGGTTGATGGAGAGGGCATGTGCTGGGAAGGAACAGAGGCGCCGTCCCCTTCGCTTATTTTTACTTCACCTTCACATCAGTTTCCCTACGGAAGTGTCCTCAGCGCGCGGCGGCGTCTGGCGTTACTGGATGTGGCGCGACAACATAACGCCTGGATTATCGAGGATGATTACGACAGTGAGTTTCGTTATAGCGGTGAGCCGGTACCGGCGATGCTGGGAATGATTAACCATGCGCCCGTTGTTTATCTGGGAACATTCAGCAAAACGTTATTCCCGTCGCTCAGAATGGGGTTTATGGTTTTCCCCCCAGCGCTGGCGAAAGCGGCACGCCCGGCCATCGGTTCGTTATTGCGCGGCGGGCATCGCGCCGAGCAGCGTACCCTGGCGCTGTTCATTGAAGAGGGTCACTATGCCCGCCATTTGGCAGCCATGCGTCGTCTCTATCGTAAACGCTACCGGCAGCTGCGTGAGGCTCTGAATGCGGAGCTTCATGTACCACACCGGATTCTGGCGGGGGAAGGGGGCATGCATCTGACGGTGGCGATTGACGGAATCGACGACAGGCAACTGGTGGAACAGGCCAGGGCGTATCAGCTGGCTCCAGCGGCATTGAGCGGGTATTACCTTGATACAAAACAGGGGCAGAGCGGTCTGGTATTAGGCTACGGAAACACATCCGCTTCACTGTATGCGTCGGCTATCCGACGCATACAAATACTGATCACGCAACAGCAGGGCGGGAAAGGGTAAAGACATCATAGAAAGAGAGCTGGCCTTTGGTTGAGACCATTTTTTGCAGTTTCTCTTTTTGTTCGGTTTCTACTGCAGGGGAGTGCAGAATGCTGTCGATCAGCTCCGGCGGGACAAAACGGGTGTTGTACCACTCGCCGTTGTAGCAGACCCGGAAATCGAGCACGTCGATATCTTCATAACGATAGCGCGGATGCACGTCAAAAAAGAAAAACGCGTTAAATACCACAAACAGCACCACAAGCAGCCAGACGGAGTCCACCAGCGTTTCGGATTTCAGCATGACAATCAGCGTTGCCAGCCAGGCGGCATACATTGCGACAAACAGGCCTGGATGTTTGCGAATAAAGCTAATGCTAAAGCGCGGGCGATTATCGCGCTTTTCGCGGATGTTGAGATCGTCGATGGTGGCGGTAAGCAGGCGCTGTATTTCGGTCATTTTTTGCCTTCATGATTGTTGAATACAGGGGATCTGCCTATTTTAGGGGAGCCATTTGACTGAAAAAAGTAACAGTTATGTGCTGAAAGACCATAACAGTTGACTCCCCACACCCTCACAGCATTTTGATAATTTTCGCCGGATTACCCCCGACGACGGCATTGGCCGGAACATCTTTTGTCACCACAGCGCCGGAGGCAATCACCACATTATCCCCCACCGTGACGCCCGGGTTAATCACCGCTCGTCCGCCGATCCAGACATTATTGCCAATGCGCACGGGTTTACCGTATTCCACTCCGCTGTTGCGTTCTTCGGCATCCAGCGGGTGGGTGGCCGTATAAATATGCACGCCAGGCGCGAGCATACAGTTATCACCAATATGAATAGGGCAGACATCGAGCATCACGCAGTCGAAGTTAGCGTAAAATTCTTTGCCCAGGAAAATGTTATAGCCATAGTCACAACGGAAAGCTGGCTCAATATAAGCCCCTTCACTTTGCCCCAGCAGTTCCGCCAGAATCTTCTGGCGTTCTGTTTTCTCATCGGGGGCGGAGTGGTTATAGCGGTGAACCAGATGGCGGGCGCGCAGTCGGTCGGCCCGTAATGTTTCATCACCAGGACGGTAATGTTCACCCGCAATCATTTTCTGTTTTTCTACGCTCATAGGATGCCTCTCTGGGTTCGATTACCGCAGGGTAATCGGGATAAGCCAGGAAGGGAACGTTCCCGAAAAGCGCGTGTGACTAAAGTCACAACATTGTTGCTAATGATCACGTTTTACACGGAGACCTGGCTTTAACACCGGGATCGTAATTCGAAAGGTATAAACAACTAAGAGAGTGGCGTAGAACCTCTACAGACACACTTCAACAACTAACGGACAAATTTCCACACGGAAGGCGGGATTTTGTCATACAGTTTATTCATGGTCAGCTCGGCAAGGCGATGGTCAGCGGCTGAATAAAATACGGTCAGTTCATTATCAGAAAGCTCGTATTTATTTTTTTCAATCACGCGTTCGAGTGTGTCAATTGACTGACAACGTCGTAAGCGCATCAAATAATCGGTTTTTGTGAGTGGTTTATCAGACATAAATTCACCTTAGTCATTGTAATAATTTTAACAGGAAAGGCTAACCGGGTTAGCTCTGCTCACGTTGACGAAACAGCGGAATAGCCGGTTTCCAGATTTACGCCATTTCTGCAAATCCTGCGCGTTAATGCCGTAGCTGCTGAACAACATAAAGGTGTCATCCAGGTATTCGTCAATTTGCTCAATCAGTTTATTATCTTCATTGTACTTAATTTTATAATTAAGTGCGAAGGTCGCGATATGCTCTATCAACTCATTCAATTGCAAATTGATGGCCGATGTTGGATCGTTCACCCAGCCATGATTACTTTCATCAAGATTGGCAAGGCAGTCATGGTACAAGGATTCGCAGAGAAATTTCAACTGCGCGATATCATGCCTTTTTGGCGAGTACTCGTCCATAGCGCATCCCCTTCTGAGTGATTTCTTACTCACCGAACATCATTGTCGGGATGGATACAACCTACTTAGCTCTACGGGTGCTGTGCTCCTGTTCACTCTAACTATAAGCCACTCTGATCAGGATTTCACCGCGCTATTACGAAAAATTACAATTAAAATCAGAGTCTGCGAGCGTTTACGCAATAGTACATCCTAAGATGAACACTTTTATCCAAATTAACGCTGGTTTTTTTTCGCTTCCTTACGTTTCATTGATTTAGCGTAAACACGCGGAAAAAGTCCGGATTCAGAATTTTCTTTGTATGGACTTGTTATTAGGAATATTCCTAATAAGTTAAGCGGCGAAATGGAATTAAAACAATCCTGAGTTCGCCCATTAAGTTTTCTGCTAATTATGATATGCCTTTTAAACATGGCATAAAATAAATAAAACGACAATAAGCGTATTTTATGATTTTTTTCAGAAATGAAAAAGGCCGCTAATGCGGCCTTTTTATCATGTGAAACCGGTATCAGTGAGGTTCTACCGAATGACTGTGTTCAATATCTTCATTCTTCCGGCTGAAGCGGCGGCGAACCACCACAAAGAACACCGGTACGAAGAAGATAGCCAGTACGGTCGCGGTGATCATACCGCCCATTACCCCGGTACCTACCGCGTTCTGTGCACCGGAACCCGCACCAGAGCTGATAACCAGCGGCAGTACCCCGAGGATAAATGCCAGTGAGGTCATCAGAATAGGGCGCAGACGCATACGAACAGCTTCAAGCGTGGCTTCGATCAGGCCTTTACCTTCTTTCTCCATCAGATCTTTGGCGAATTCGACGATAAGTATCGCGTTCTTCGCCGACAAGCCAATGGTTGTCAGCAGGCCTACCTGGAAGTACACGTCGTTGGTCAGCCCACGGAACGTTGCAGCCAGCAGCGCACCGATAACCCCCAATGGCACGACCAGCATAACGGAGAACGGAATTGACCAGCTCTCATACAGTGCCGCCAGACACAGGAACACCACAATCAGTGAAATGGCGTACAGAGCAGGGGCCTGGTTACCGGACAGACGTTCCTGATAGGACATACCGGTCCAGTCATAGCCAATACCCGCAGGCAGTTTGCTGGCTAACTCTTCCATCAGGTTCATGGCTTCACCGGTGCTTCGACCCGGCGCGGCTTGCCCCAGAATTTCCATGGATGGCAGCCCGTTATAACGTTCCAGACGCGGTGAACCGTATTCCCAGCGCGACGTCGAGAAGGCTGAGAACGGCACCATCTGGCCATCGCTGCCGCGAACGTACCAGTTGTTGATATCGTTCGGCAACATACGGTATTGCGCTTCAGACATCACGTACACTTTCTTCACACGACCGCGGTCGATGAAGTCGTTAACGTAGCTACCGCCCCAGGCTGCGCCCAGTGTGGTATTGATGTCGCTGATGGATACACCCAGCGCCTGCGCTTTCTCCTGGTCGATGTCGATCTTGTACTGCGGCGTATCTTCCAGGCCGTTAGGACGCACGCCGACCAGCAGGTCAGGGTGTTTAGCCACTTCGCCAAACAGCTGGTTACGCGCCTGAGTCAGTTTCTCGTGGCCCAGACCGCCCTGGTCAATCAGCTGGAAGTCGAAACCGGTCGCCGTACCCAGTTCAACGATCGCTGGCAGGTTAAAGGCGAAGACCATCGCATCTTTAATCTGCGAGAAGGTGCCCATTGCACGGCCGGTGATCGCTTCAACCTTGTTCTCTTCGCCCGGACGTTCGGACCAGTCTTTCAGTGAAACGAAGGCGATACCGGTGTTTTGGCCACGACCCGCAAAGCCAAAGCCGTTAACCGCGAACACGGATTCAACGTTCGCTTTTTCTTTGGTGAGGTAGTAGTCCGTCACTTCATCCAGCACTTTCTGGGTACGTTCTTGCGATGCACCCGCCGGAAGCTGCGCCATCGTCAGGAATACGCCCTGGTCTTCATCTGGCAGGAACGAGCTTGGCAGACGAACGAACAGATAGGCCATGCCCACCACGATGATGATATAGAGCAGCAGATAACGACCGGTGCTGCGCAGAATGTTCCCTACGCTGTCGGTATAGTGGTGCGTACTCTTATCAAACATGCGGTTAAACCAGCCGAAGAACCCTTTGTGCTCGCCGTGACCGCCTTTCTGAATCGGTTTCAGCATGGTTGCACACAGCGCAGGCGTCAGGATCAACGCCACCAGCACCGACAGCGCCATCGCAGAAACGATAGTGATGGAGAACTGACGGTAAATCGCACCGGTAGAGCCCCCGAAGAAGGCCATCGGAATAAATACGGCGGACAGCACCATCGCGATACCGACCAGCGCGCCCTGGATCTGGCCCATGGATTTACGGGTTGCTTCCTTCGGCGGCAGACCTTCTTCCGCCATGACGCGCTCGACGTTTTCTACCACCACGATGGCGTCATCCACCAGCAAGCCGATGGCGAGCACCATCCCGAACATCGTCAGGGTGTTTATCGAGTAGCCAAATATTGCCAGTATGGCGAAGGTTCCGAGCAAGACGACCGGTACGGCGATGGTTGGAATCAGCGTCGCGCGGAAGTTCTGCAGGAACAGATACATCACCAGGAAGACCAGGATGATCGCTTCTACCAGGGTTTTAACCACTTCGTGAATCGAAATTTTAACGAATGGCGTGGTGTCATACGGATAAACGATCTTCAGACCTGACGGGAAGAACGGTTCCATCTTCTTCAGTTCTGCACGGATAGCCGTTGCGGTGTCCAGGGCGTTAGCACCGGTCGCCAGTTTGATACCCAGACCGGAAGCCGGTTTACCGTTAAACTTCGCAATGATGTCGTAGTTTTCGCCACCCAACTCCACTTTTGCCACGTCACGCAGGCGAACCTGCGAACCGTCCTGATTCACTTTCAGCAGAATTTTGCTGAATTCATCGGCGGAGGTCAGACGGGTTTGCGCGATGATAGACGCGTTAAGCTGCTGGCCTTTCACCGGCGGCGTACCGCCTAACTGACCGGCTGCAACCTGGGCGTTCTGAGCTTTAATGGCGTTGATGACGTCAACCGGCGTCAGCTGGAAGTTGTTCAGTTTGTTCGGGTCCATCCAGATACGCATCGCGTACTGGGAACCAAACAGCTGAACGTCACCCACACCTGAAGTACGGCTGATGGCGTCCTTCATGTTGGCGCCCACGTAGTCGGAAATATCCTCCTGCGTCATGGTGCCGTTGGTGTTGATAACGCCAACAACCATCAGGAAGCTACTGGACGATTTCTCGACGCTCACACCCTGCTGTTGTACTTCCTGCGGCAGCAGCGGCATCGCCAGCTGCAGTTTGTTCTGCACCTGAACCTGCGCGATGTCAGCATCAGTACCAGACTCGAAGGTCAGGGTGATCTGAACCGTACCGGTGGAGTCACTGTTTGAGGACATGTACATCAGGTTATCGATACCGTTCATGTTCTGTTCGATAACCTGCGTAACGGTATCCTGCACCGTTTTCGCATCCGCCCCCGGGTAGGTTGCGGAGATCGTCACCGCCGGTGGCGCAATGGTCGGATATTGCGCAACAGGCAGCTTCAGGATCGCAAGTCCCCCGGCCAGCATGATAATAATGGCGATCACCCATGCGAATATGGGGCGATCGATAAAGAAATTAGGCATGTCTTAACGGCTCCTGTTTAAGTTAAGACTTGGTTTGTTCTGACTGGCCAGCGGCCGAAGCTTGTTGTTTATCGTCAGACTTCACTTCCTGTGCTTTAACCTGCGCGCCAGGACGAACTTTTTGCAAACCAGTAACAATCACGCGATCGCCATCTTTCAGACCGTCCGTCACCAGCCATTTATCGCCAATCGCCTGCGTAGCAGTGATATTGCGCATTTCGACTTTGTCACCAGCGCCAACAACCAGTGCGCTCGCATCGCCGCGTGGCGTACGGGTCACACCCTGCTGTGGAACCAGAAGTGCGGTTGGGTTAGTGCCTTCTTCCAGACGTGCGCGAACGAACATACCTGGCAACAGGGTGTGGTCAGGGTTCGGGAAGATCGCACGTAAGGTGATGGAACCGGTGGTCTGGTCGACCGTCACATCAGAGAATTCCAGCGTGCCCGCCTGTGGATATTTGATGCCGTCGTTAGTGACCAGCTCCACTTTGGCTTTACCGTTCTCCTGCTTCAGGGTGCCGTTTGCCAGCTCTTGTTTCAGTCGCAGGAAATCGTTGCTGGACTGCGTCACGTCAACGTAGATCGGATCAAGCTGCTGCACGGTTGCCATCGCTGTGGCCTGACCGTTTTGTACCAGCGCCCCTTCGGTCACGGAGGACTTACCAATACGACCGCTGATAGGGGAGGTCACTTTGGTATAGGCCAGGTTGATGCGCGCGGTTTCGACAGCTGCTTTTGCTGCCACAACGGCCGCGTTAGCCTGCTGTGCATCCGCCAGGGCTGTGTCGTAGTCCTGTTGGCTGATGTACTGCGTACCGAGCAGTTTTTTGTAACGATTCAACGTCAGCTGAGAGATTTTGGCCGCCGCTTCCGCTTTCGCCAGGTCGCCTTTCGCGCTTTCATACGACGCCTGATACGTTGCGGGATCAATCTGATAAAGAGACTCACCGGCTTGCACATCGCCGCCTTCGGTAAAGTTACGTTTCAGGATAATGCCGCTCACCTGAGGACGAACTTCTGCAATGCGATAAGCACTTGTGCGGCCAGGCAATTCGGTGGTGATCTGAAGAGGTTCGGATTTGAGCGTCACAACGCCAACTTCTGGCATCTGCTGCGCTCCTTGTTGAGCCTGTTTGTCGTCACATCCTGTAAGCGCTAAGCTGCCTGAGAGCATCAGAACGACCGCCAGAGGCGTTAACCCTCTGTTTTTGTTCATATGTAAACCTCGAGTGTCCGATTTCAAATTGATCAATGGTCCTGAGTCCAAAAACCCATTGCTGCGTTTATATTATCGTCATGCTATGGTACATACATTCACAAATGTATGTAAATCTGACGCCTGTAAATTCACCCACTTATGGCACGAAAAACCAAACAACAAGCGCTTGAAACCCGACAACACATTCTGAATGTGGCAATCCGCTTATTTTCTCAGCAAGGTGTTTCGTCAACCTCGCTGGCACAGATTGCTCAGGCCGCTGGCGTTACGCGGGGAGCGATTTACTGGCATTTTAAAGACAAGTCAGATCTGTTCAGTGAAATCTGGGAGCTTTCAGAGTCCAGCATTAGCGATCTCGAGAGTGAGTATCGGGCAAAATTCCCTGACGATCCACTCTCAGTATTAAGAGAAATATTAGTATATATCCTTGAAGCGACGGTAGTTGAAGAGCGCCGTCGGTTAATGATGGAAATTATTTTCCATAAATGTGAGTTTGTGGGAGAGATGGCTGTTGTGCAGCAGGCGCAGCGCAGCCTTAGCCTGGAAAGCTATGACCGCATTGAACAGAACCTGAACCAGTGCATGCAGGCTAAACTGTTACCGGCCAATCTCCTGACCCGCCGGGCGGCTATTCTGATGCGCAGCTACATTTCGGGCCTGATGGAAAACTGGCTTTTTGCCCCGCAATCCTTTGACTTAAAAGCGGAAGCCCGCAGCTACGTGGCGATTTTACTGGAAATGCTACAGCTCTGCCCGACGCTGCGCAGCGACGCGCCTTCACTCACTGCCTGAACCATTTCCAGGATTTATCTCAGAGGCTCACGTTCGCGCTATTCTGCTTCAGGCGAGCGTGATATTCTGCACGCCGGACTATTTTCGGTCATCTTCTGACATCACTCACGACTATGCTGCACACCAATCGCTCGCAACATCCTGTTCTTGCACTACTCTTCGCGACGCTGTTTTTCTTCGCAACGGCACCGCTTTCCTGGGCCCGCGCCGATAACGGCAATGACATTCCATCACGTGCTGATGTTCAGTCGCAGCTCGACGCCCTGAATAAACAAAAAGATCTCACGCCTCAGGACAAACTCGTTCAGCAGGATCTGACGGAAACGCTGGAATCACTGGATAAAATCGATCGCGTCAAAGCGGAAACCACCCAGCTTCGTCAGAAGGTGGCGCAGGCGCCTGAAAACATGCGTAAAGCAACGGATTCGCTAAATGCCCTGAGCGACGTGGATAACGACGACGAAACGCGCAAAACGCTGGCAACGCTGTCGCTGCGTCAGCTGGAGTCACGCGTCGCACAACTGCTCGACGACCTGCAAACCGCACAGTCGGATCTCGCCACCTACAACAGTCAGCTTGTCTCTTTGCAGACTCAGCCCGAGCGCGTACAAAACGCAATGTACGCCGCGTCTCAGCAGCTGCAGCAAATCCGTAACCGCCTGAACGGCACCACGGTGGGTGAAGGCACGCTGCGCCCGACGCAGCAAACGCTGCTGCTGGTTCAGCAGTCGTTACTGAATGCGCAAATTGAACAGCAGCGTAAAAGCCTGGAAGGGAATACGGTGCTGCAGGACACGCTACAAAAACAGCGTGATTACGTGACCGCCAACATTAACCGTCTGGAACACCAGCTTCAGCTGTTGCAGGAGGCGGTGAACAGCAAGCGCCTGACGCTGACGGAAAAAACCGCCCAGGAGGCGGTATCGCCGGACGAAACCGCCCGCATCCAGGCCAATCCGCTGGTGAAGCAGGAGCTCGATGCGAACCATCAGCTGAGCGAGCGCCTGATTCAGGCGACCGAAAACGGTAACTCGCTGGTTCAACAGAACATTAAAGTTAAAAACTGGCTGGACCGCGCGCTCCAGGCGGAACGTAACATCAAAGAGCAAATTGCGGTGCTGAAAGGCAGCCTTCTGCTGTCACGCATTCTTTATCAGCAACAGCAGACGCTGCCCTCTGCCGACGAGCTGGAGGACATGACCAACCGCATTGCGGATTTACGTCTGGAACAGTTTGACGTCAACCAGCAGCGCGATGCCCTTTTCCAGAGCGATACCTTTGTCGCCAAAATAGAAGAGGGCCACTCCAGTGAAGTGAACCCGGAAGTGCACGACGCACTGTTGCAGGTGGTGGATATGCGCCGCGAGCTGCTTGACCAGCTCAATAAACAGCTGGGTAATCAGCTGATGATGGCGATTAACCTGCAGATCAACCAGCAGCAGCTGGTGAGCGTTTCTAAAAGTCTGCAGGAGATTTTAACCCAGCAGATTTTCTGGGTTAACAGCAACAAACCGATGGACTGGGACTGGATTAAATCCTTCCCCGAAACGCTGAATACGCAGATTAAAAGCATGAAAATCACCGGGAACTGGGAGAAAGCCTGGCCCGCGATGATGATTGCCTTCCTGGCGGGATTACCGCTGCTGCTGATTGCGGGCGTGATCCGCTGGCGTCTGGGATGGCTGAAGAACTATCAGGCGAAGCTGGCCTCAGAAGTGGGGCAACTGCGAAATGACAGCCAGCTGCATACGCCAAAAGCGATTCTGATCGATCTCATTCGCGCGCTGCCGGTGTGCCTGATCATCCTTGCTGTTGGCCTGATCCTGCTCACCATGCAGCTCAACGTCAGCGATTTGCTGTGGGCCTTCAGTAAAAAGCTGGCCCTGTTCTGGCTGGTGTTTGGTCTGTGCTGGAAGGTGCTGGAAAAAGACGGCGTGGCGGTGCGTCAC
Organism: Enterobacter cloacae complex sp. SHL021; assembly: GCF_049237765.1. NCBI lineage: Bacteria > Pseudomonadati > Pseudomonadota > Gammaproteobacteria > Enterobacterales > Enterobacteriaceae > Enterobacter > Enterobacter cloacae complex sp. SHL021. The sequence goes on from NZ_JBMKJG010000014.1 coordinate 116,432, forward strand.
TTCAATATGCCACAGCAACTGACCAGCCACTGGCGTCGTCAGATTGTCCGCATCAGCCTGGCGCTCCTGCCGCTGCACTTCTGGTCGGTGGTTTCCGAGCTTTCTCCGCTGCATCTGATGGATGACGTTCTGGGTCAGCTGGTCATTCTGCTGAACCTGCTGTTGATTGCCATCCTGATGTGGCCGATGTGCCGCGATAGCTGGCGTGATAAAGAGTCCCACAACCTGCGCCTCGCCACCGTCACGGTGCTGGCAATCATTCCGCTGGCGCTGATGGTGCTCACGGCGACGGGCTACTTCTACACCACGCTGCGTCTGTCCGGCCGCTGGATAGAAACCGTCTATCTGGTGATTGTCTGGAACCTGCTCTACCAGACCGTGCTGCGCGGCTTGAGCGTGGCGGCTCGCCGTATCGCTTATCGCCGCGCCATTGCGCGTCGTCAGCATCAGGTGAAAGAGGGCGCCGAAGGCGCGGAGCCGCAGGAAGAGCCGACCATCGCGCTGGAGCAGGTTAACCAGCAGACGCTGCGTATCACCATGCTGGTGATGATTGCCCTGTTCGCGGTGATGTTCTGGGCCATCTGGTCTGATTTGATTACCGTCTTTGCCTATCTCGACAGTATCACCCTCTGGCAGTACAGCGGGACCGAAGCAGGCGCTGCGGTGATGAAGAGCGTCACCATGGGCAGCCTGCTGTTTGCGGTGGTGTCGTCGATGGTGGCCTGGGCGCTGATTCGAAACCTGCCGGGTCTGCTGGAGGTGCTGGTGCTGTCGCGCCTGAACCTGCGTCAGGGGGCGTCCTATGCCATTACCACCATCCTCAACTACGTCATTATTATTGTCGGGGCGATGACGGTCTTCGGCTCGCTGGGCGTGTCATGGGACAAACTGCAGTGGCTGGCGGCAGCGCTCTCTGTGGGTCTCGGTTTTGGCCTGCAGGAGATTTTCGGTAACTTCGTTTCCGGCCTGATCATCCTGTTCGAACGTCCGGTGCGAATTGGCGATACGGTGACCATCGGGACCTTCTCCGGTACCGTCAGCAAGATCCGCATTCGTGCGACCACCATTACCGACTTCGATCGCAAAGAGGTGATCATCCCGAACAAAGCGTTCGTGACCGAGCGTTTGATCAACTGGTCGCTCTCTGATACGACGACGCGTGTGGTGATCCGCCTCGGCGTAGCCTACGGTTCGGATCTGGATAAGGTGAAAGAGGTATTGCTGAAGGCCGCAAAAGAGCATCCAAAGGTTATGCACGAGCCGGCGCCAGACGTCTTCTTCACCACCTTCGGGGCGAGCACGCTGGATCACGAGCTGCGTTTATACGTGCGTGAGCTTCGCGATCGCAGCTACACCGTGGATGAACTGAACCGCTCCATCGACCGTCTGTGCCGTGAAAACAATATCAATATTGCTTTCAACCAGCTTGAGGTTCACCTGCATAACGAGAAAGGTGACGAGCATACGGAAGTGAAGCGTGAGATTAAGGGTGACGAACCGACTCCCGCCTGAACTATTTTCCCTCTCCCTGTGGAAGAGGGTTAGGGTGAGGGCAACCGGCCTTCACCTTTCCCTCAAAATCCCGCCGCACAATCTCCAGTGCCTTCAGCACCGTCTCAGCCGGGATCTCATGATTCTCCAGCAGCATAATCAAATCGACGGCCAGTTTGACCTCATCGGGGGCATTTTCCAGCGACATGTGTGGCTCCTTTTAACGGGTCAGGCGTTCAATGACGCGTTCGATCTCATCCAGCGCCTGACGGCAGCGGACAAGACGTCCATCCAGCGCGTCGATTTCACGCATCAATAACTGCTGCTCTTCCAGTGTTTCACTGTTGTTCAGACGTGCTTCCCGCTCGCGCTTCATCTCAAACAGACGGCGTTCAAACTCCTGGTGCTCCAACCGTTTGCGCTGCCATTTACCGAGGCCGGGCGACGCGCTATCCCAGGTACGCAGGGGCCAGGCTGCGATCTCCCGGTGCAGGGCGGTGATCTGACTGGTGAGATGCTCCGCAAGCCAGGCCACCTGCTCATGTTTACCGTCATTCACGGACTGTCGCAGTTCGTCGAGGTTGGTCTGCGCCTCATCAAGATAGTCTTTCATCAGCGTACTACGCGTATGAAATAACTGCCGGTCAAAGCGCGGTTTGAGCGTCGCATGCTGCATCAACGGTGACGCCTGCGTGCGCAGGGCAACGAGCTGATTTTGCAGCGTCTCTAAAAGCAGGGCTATTTTCAAGGCGCGCTCCAGTGGTAAAGTAGCCGTTCAGTTTGATAACGATTCGCATTATGCAGCGTACTATTTTAATCATCATTGGCTGGCTGGCGGTAGTGTTAGGCACCCTGGGCGTGGTTTTGCCACTTTTGCCCACGACGCCGTTTATTCTGCTGGCAGCCTGGTGTTTTGCCCGCTCATCCCCGCGTTTTCATCACTGGCTGTTGTATCGCTCGTGGTTTGGCGGCTATCTGCGCCACTGGCAGAAACACCGGGCCATGCCGCCTGGCGCAAAGCCGCGTGCGATTGCAGTCATCCTCATCACCTTCGCCATTTCATTATGGCTGGTGAAAATGATGTGGGTGCGGATCCTGCTGCTGGTTATCCTGACCTGCCTGCTTATCTTCATGTGGCGGATCCCCGTGGTTGATGAAAAGCAACAAAAGCACTGAAGCCTTATAATGGCTGTTGCAATTATTGCGCGCAGCCAGTAAATTCGACCGTTTTCGAGCACAGGCGCGCCTGGTTAAAGGTTAAACAATTGTTACCTTTACCGCCTCTTTGCGCGCTGTGAGTAACACTGTTTCATTTAGGCACAAACCGATGACCGCAACTGCACAGCAGCTTGAATATCTGAAAAACAGCATCAAAAGCATCCAGGACTATCCAAAACCTGGCATTCTTTTCCGTGATGTCACCAGCTTGCTGGAAGACCCGAAAGCGTACGCGCTCAGCATTGAACTGCTGGTAGAGCGTTATAAAAACGCCGGGATCACCAAAGTAGTAGGTACCGAAGCCCGTGGCTTCCTGTTTGGCGCACCGGTGGCGCTGGCAATGGGCGTAGGTTTTGTGCCAGTGCGTAAGCCGCGCAAACTGCCGCGTGAAACCATCGCGGAGAGCTATGAGCTGGAATACGGCACCGATCAGCTGGAAATCCACGTTGATGCCATTAAGCCTGGCGACAAAGTGCTGGTGGTGGACGATCTGCTGGCAACCGGTGGCACTATCGAAGCGACCGTGAAGCTGATTCGTCGCCTGGGTGGTGAAGTGACCGATGCGGCCTTCATCATCAATCTGTTCGATCTGGGCGGCGAACAGCGCCTGGAAAAACAGGGTATTACCAGCTACAGCCTGGTGCCTTTCCCGGGTCATTAATCCCGTTTCTCACAACCTCGCTCAATGGGTGAGGTTGTGATAGCATTCCCCTCCATTAATTCACCTTCCAGCGTTGCAGAGCCTGCCCATGAGTTATCAGGTGTTAGCCCGTAAATGGCGACCACAAACCTTTGCCGACGTTGTCGGTCAGGAACATGTGCTGACGGCCCTGGCGAACGGCTTGTCGCTAGGTCGTATCCATCACGCCTATCTCTTCTCCGGTACCCGCGGCGTCGGTAAAACCTCTATTGCCCGTTTGCTGGCAAAAGGTCTGAACTGCGAAACCGGGATCACCGCCACGCCGTGTGGCGTGTGTGACAACTGCCGTGAGATCGAGCAGGGGCGCTTTGTCGATCTGATCGAGATCGACGCCGCCTCGCGCACCAAAGTTGAAGATACCCGTGACCTGCTGGATAACGTGCAGTACGCCCCGGCGCGTGGCCGCTTCAAGGTCTATCTGATCGATGAAGTGCACATGCTGTCACGTCACAGCTTCAACGCCCTGCTGAAAACGCTGGAAGAGCCGCCTGCGCATGTGAAATTCCTGCTGGCGACCACCGATCCGCAAAAGTTGCCGGTGACGATTCTGTCGCGCTGTTTGCAGTTCCATCTGAAGGCGCTGGACGTTGAACAGATCCGCACTCAGCTGGAACACATTCTCGACGAAGAGAACATTGTCCACGAGCCGCGCGCCCTGCAACTGCTGGCCCGTGCAGCGGACGGCAGCCTGCGCGATGCGCTCAGCCTGACGGATCAAGCCATTGCCAGCGGTGACGGTAAACTGTCGACGGAGGCGGTCAGCACCATGCTCGGCACGCTGGATGACGACCAGGCGCTCTCCCTGATTGAAGCCACGATCGCCGCGAACGGTGAGCGCGTCATGTCGCTGGTGAATGCCGCTGCAACCCGCGGCGTCGAGTGGGAAGCCCTACTGGTCGAGATGCTTAGCCTGCTGCACCGTGTAGCGATGCTGCAACTTTCTCCGTCAGCAATGGGGGCGGATATGGCGGCCATTGAACAGCGGATGCGTGAACTTGCGCGAACCGTGCCGCCTGCTGACGTACAGCTTTATTACCAGACCTTGCTGATTGGCCGTAAAGAGCTGCCGTTTGCGCCGGATCCTAGAATGGGCGTTGAAATGACGCTGCTGCGTGCGCTGGCGTTCCACCCGCGTATGCCGCTGCCAGAGCCTGAAGTGCCCCGGCAGTCATTCGCCCCGACCGCCCCGACGGCAGTGATGTCGCCGCAGCAGGTGCCAGCACAGCCGGCAGCGCCGCCGCCGCAAAATGTACCGCTGTCGGATGCCACCAGTTCGGTGCTTGCCGCCCGCAGCCAGCTGCAGCGAGCGCAGGGAGCGACCAAACCAAAAAAGAGTGAACCGGCAGCGCCAGGAAGAGCGCGGCCGGTAAACAACGCCGCGCTTGAACGACTGGCCTCGGTAACGGAGCGCGTACAGTCGCGCCCGGCACCGTCCGCGCTCGAGCAAAAAGCCCCGGTGAAAGAAGAGGCTTACCGCTGGAAGTCGACGACCATCGTCGAAGAGGTGAAGAAAGAGGTCGCCACGCCAAAAGCGCTGAAGAAAGCGCTGGAGCATGAAAAAACACCGGAGCTTTCCGCGAAGCTCGCGGAAGAGTCTATCGCGCGTGACGCCTGGGCCGCTGAGGTCAGTAAACTGCAACTGCCTAAGCTGGTTGAGCAGGTCGCGCTGAATGCCTGGAAAGAGCAGGACGGTAATCAGGTGCGTCTGCATCTGCGTCCCGGTCAACGGCACCTGAACTCCCCCGGCGCACAAAAAGCGCTGGCGGAGGCGCTGGCCACATTGCAGGGTGCACCGGTTGAATTGACTATCATTGAAGATGATAATCCGGCGGTGCGAACGCCACTGGAGTGGCGCCAGGCCATTTATGAAGAGAAACTCGCGCAGGCGCGTGAGTCGATTATTGCGGATAACAACATCCAGACCCTGCGCCGGTTCTTCGACGCCGATCTGGATGAAGAGAGTATTCGCCCCATTTGATCGTGAGTCTGACTTACGGTTGTCATCGTTAAACGTGAAAGAGAGAGAAGCCTATGTTTGGTGGAAAAGGCGGTCTGGGTGGCCTGATGAAGCAGGCTCAGCAGATGCAGGAAAAAATGCAGAAGATGCAGGAAGAGATCGCTCAGCTGGAAGTCACGGGTGAATCCGGTGCCGGTCTGGTCAAGGTGACCATCAACGGTGCGCATAACTGCCGCCGCGTTGAAATCGATCCAAGCCTGCTCGAAGACGACAAAGAGATGCTGGAAGATCTGGTTGCAGCCGCGTTCAACGATGCCGCTCGCCGTATCGACGAAACCCAGAAAGAGAAAATGGCCTCTGTATCCAGCGGTATGCAACTGCCGCCGGGCTTCAAGATGCCGTTCTGATGCAAACCAGTCCGCTGCTCACGCAGTTAATGGAAGCGTTGCGCTGCCTGCCGGGCGTAGGCCCGAAGTCGGCGCAGCGTATGGCGTTTACGCTATTGCAGCGCGACCGCAGCGGCGGGATGCGCCTGGCGCAGGCTCTGACCCGCGCCATGTCAGAGATTGGTCACTGTGCGGATTGCCGTACTTTTACCGAGCAGGACGTCTGTAATATTTGCTCGAATCCGCGTCGTCAGGAGAACGGTCAGATTTGCGTGGTGGAGAGTCCGGCGGACATCTATGCCATCGAACAAACCGGGCAGTTTTCTGGCCGCTATTTCGTGCTGATGGGGCATCTCTCCCCGCTGGACGGTATTGGCCCGGATGATATCGGTCTTGATCGCCTTGAACGGCGTCTGGAGTCCGAGACCATCAAAGAGGTGATCCTCGCCACCAACCCCACGGTGGAAGGGGAGGCAACCGCCAACTACATCGCCGAGCTGTGCGCGCAGTACGGCGTTGACGCCAGCCGTATCGCTCACGGCGTGCCGGTTGGCGGCGAGCTGGAGATGGTTGACGGCACCACGCTGTCGCACTCTCTGGCCGGACGTCACAAGATTATTTTCTGACCAAACGGAGGCGGCATTCGCAGCCTCCGCTTGAAAATTTCCCTGCTTATCCCCATCTCTCCCTCAACGTTTTACAACCCCATTAAATGGCATTGTTGAGGTCGACTTAGATGAAAGGACAAGAAACCCGTGGTTTCCAGTCAGAAGTAAAACAGCTTCTGCACCTGATGATCCATTCCCTGTATTCCAACAAAGAAATCTTCCTGCGTGAGCTGATTTCCAACGCCTCCGATGCGGCGGACAAGCTGCGTTTCCGCGCGCTGTCTAACCCGGATCTGTATGAAGGCGACGGCGAGCTGCGCGTGCGCGTCTCTTTCAATAAAGAGAACCGTACCCTGACCATCGCCGATAACGGCATCGGCATGAACCGCGACGAGGTGATCGACCACCTCGGGACTATCGCCAAATCCGGGACCAAAGCGTTCCTGGAATCAATGGGCTCTGACCAGGCGAAAGACAGCCAGCTGATCGGCCAGTTCGGTGTGGGCTTCTATTCGGCGTTTATCGTGGCGGACAAAGTGACCGTGCGTACACGTGCGGCGGGTGACAGCGCGGAAAACGGCGTGTTCTGGGAATCCAAAGGTGAAGGTGAATACACCGTTGATGACATCACCAAAGCGGATCGCGGCACCGAAATCACCCTGCACCTGCGTGAAGGCGAAGATGATTTCCTGAACGACTGGCGCGTGCGCTCCATCATCAGCAAATATTCCGACCATATTGCCCTGCCGGTTGAGATTGAAAAACAGGAAGAGAAAGACGGTGAAACCGTGGTCTCCTGGGAGAAAATCAACAAGGCGCAGGCCCTGTGGACGCGCAATAAGGCTGAAATCAAGGACGACGAATACAACGAGTTCTACAAACACATCGCCCACGACTTTACCGATCCGCTGACCTGGAGCCATAACCGTGTGGAAGGTAAGCAGGAGTACACCAGCCTGCTGTATATCCCGTCGCAGGCGCCGTGGGATATGTGGAACCGCGATCACAAGCACGGTCTGAAGCTTTACGTTCAGCGTGTCTTCATCATGGACGACGCCGAGCAGTTCATGCCGAATTACCTGCGCTTTGTCCGTGGCCTGATAGATTCCAACGATCTGCCGCTGAACGTCTCCCGTGAAATTCTGCAGGACAGCACCGTGACCCGCAACCTGCGTAACGCGCTGACCAAACGTACGCTGCAGATGCTGGAAAAACTGGCGAAAGACGACGCGGAAAAATACCAGACCTTCTGGAAGCAGTTTGGCCTGGTGCTGAAAGAAGGCCCGGCGGAAGACACCGCGAACGTAGAAGCGATCGCCAAACTGCTGCGCTTTGCCTCTACGCACACTGACTCCTCCGCGCAGACCGTGTCGCTGGAAGAGTACGTTTCCCGCATGAAAGAAGGGCAGGAGAAGATCTACTACATCACCGCCGACAGCTACGCCGCGGCGAAGAGCAGCCCACACCTGGAGCTGCTGCGTAAGAAAGGCATCGAAGTGCTGCTGCTTTCTGACCGCATCGACGAGTGGATGATGAACTACCTGACCGAGTTCGACGGTAAGCCATTCCAGTCTGTTGCCAAAGCCGATGAATCCATCGACAAGCTGGCGGATGAAGTAGATGAAAGCGCGAAAGAAGCCGAGAAGGCGCTGGAGCCGTTCGTTGAGCGCGTGAAAACCCTGCTGGGCGATCGTGTGAAAGAGGTGCGCTTCACCCACCGTCTGACCGATACGCCGGCGATTGTGACTACCGATGCGGACGAAATGGGTACCCAGATGGCGAAACTGTTCGCCGCGGCAGGTCAGGCGATGCCAGAAGTGAAATATATCTTCGAGCTGAACCCGGATCACCCGCTGGTGAAACGCGCGGCGGATACCCAGGACGAAACCCGCTTTGCCGAGTGGGTTGAACTGCTGCTGGATCAGTCTCTGCTGGCCGAGCGCGGCACGCTGGAAGATCCTAACCTCTTCATTAAACGTGTGAATGCGCTGCTGCTGGCGTAATTGACCACGCCTCCCCTGGTCTTCTCCCTCTCCCCGTGGGAGAGGGCCGGGGTGAGGGCACCAGACCGCACTCCCCCAAATTATCTCCCCCCATTAACCGTTTCAGCCCTCCCGCCTTCCTTGAGCCGCATCCGTTCTGGTGGTATTGTTTAGCGCTTTTGAAAAATTGAATCGACTTTTGAGGGGATTTTCGCAATGCGTATTATTCTGCTTGGCGCTCCGGGCGCGGGTAAAGGAACTCAGGCTCAGTTCATCATGGAGAAATACGGTATTCCGCAAATCTCCACCGGTGATATGCTGCGCGCCGCTGTTAAATCTGGCTCTGAGCTGGGTAAACAAGCGAAAGACATCATGGACGCTGGCAAACTGGTGACCGACGAGCTGGTTATCGCTCTGGTCAAAGAGCGCATTGCTCAGGAAGACTGCCGTAACGGTTTCCTGCTGGACGGCTTCCCACGCACCATTCCTCAGGCTGACGCCATGAAAGAAGCGGGCATCAACGTAGACTACGTGCTGGAGTTCGACGTACCAGACGAGCTGATCGTTGATCGTATCGTTGGTCGCCGTGTGCACGCTGCTTCTGGCCGCGTTTACCACATTAAATTCAACCCACCTAAGGTTGAAGGTAAAGACGACGTAACCGGCGAAGAGCTGACCACCCGTAAAGACGATCAGGAAGAGACCGTGCGTAAGCGCCTGGTGGAATACCATCAGATGACTGCGCCGCTGATCGGCTACTACACCAAAGAAGCGCAGGCGGGTAACACCAAATACGCGAAAGTTGACGGCACCAAAGCCGTGGCTGACGTTCGTGCAGAGCTGGAAAAAATCCTCGGCTAATCGCACTGCTCTCACCCGGGTCCCCGGGTGAGAATATTTCTCATCTTACCTATTACAGCAATGGGTTCCGTTTAAACGCATTTCCGCTACAATTGACAACCATTCAAATGGTTAAGAGGCGTGAATGAGTCAGGCGAAAACCGGCATCCTGCTTGCCAATCTGGGCACCCCAGAAGCACCTACGCCAGAAGCGGTAAAACGCTATCTGCGACAATTTTTAAGCGACACGCGCGTTGTGGATACCCCAAGACTGCTGTGGTGGCCATTACTGCGTGGCGTGATTCTGCCCATTCGTTCACCGCGCGTCGCCAAACTCTATCAGTCTGTCTGGATGGAAGAGGGCTCGCCGCTGATGGTCTACAGCCGTCGTCAGGAGAAAGCGCTGGCTGCCCGCCTGCCGGATATGCCTGTCGCACTCGGCATGAGCTATGGCAAACCGTCTCTAGAAAGTGCGGTCGACGCGCTGCTGGCGCAGGGGGTTGAGCACATTGTGGTGCTGGCACTCTACCCGCAGTACTCCTGCTCGACAGTCGCTGCGGTGTGGGACGAACTGGCCCGCATTCTGGCGACCCGCCGCCGCATTCCGGGCGTGACCTTTATACGCGACTACGCCGATAACGAACTCTATATCAAAGCGCTTGCCAGCAGTGCCCGCGCGTCGTTTGAAAAACACGGCGAGCCGGATCTGCTGCTGTTGTCCTATCACGGCATTCCGCAGCGTTTCGCTAACGAAGGGGATGATTATCCGCAGCGCTGTCGCGATACCACGCGTGAGCTGGTGTCCGCGCTCGGCCTGCCGCCGGAGAAGGTGATGATGACTTTCCAGTCGCGCTTTGGTCGCGAGCCGTGGTTGACACCGTATACGGATGAAACCCTCAAAATGCTCGGCGAGAAAGGCGTGAAGCATATTCAGGTAATGTCCCCGGGCTTCTCGGCCGATTGCCTGGAAACGCTGGAGGAGATCGCGGTGCAAAACCGGGAGTTTTTCCTTGAGGCTGGTGGTGAGAAGTACGAGTACATTCCGGCACTTAACGACGCTCCGGAACATATCGACATGATGGTCTCGCTGGTGACCAACAGCCGCTGATCGCACTCTGGGCCGGGTTTGTGCTACCATTCCCGGCCCATATTCTATGCACAGTTCAGACCATGAAATTTCCCGGTAAACGCAAATCCAAACACTACTTCCCTGTTGATGCCCGCGATCCGCTCCTGCAGCAAATCCAGCCTGAAAATGAAACCAGCGCCGCATGGGTCGTCGGTATTGATCAGACGCTGGTGGACATTGAAGCGAAAGTGGATGATGCGTTTGTCGCCCGTTACGGTCTGAGCGCCGGCCACTCGCTGGTAATTGAAGACGACGTTGCGGAGGCGCTCTATCAGGAGCTGGTGCGTGACAACCTGATCACCCATCAGTTTGCCGGTGGCACCATCGGCAATACCATGCACAACTACTCCGTTCTGGCAGACGACCGCTCAGTGCTGCTCGGCGTGATGTGCAGCAACATCGAAATTGGTGGCTACGCCTACCGTTATCTGTGCAATACCTCCAGCCGTACCGATCTTAACTATCTGCAGGGTGTCGACGGCCCCATTGGCCGCTGCTTTACGCTGATCGGTGAATCCGGCGAGCGTACCTTTGCCATCAGCCCTGGCCACATGAACAAGCTGCGTGCCGAGAGCATTCCCGAAGAGGTGATTGCGGGCGCGTCGGCGCTGGTGCTCACCTCCTACCTGGTGCGCTGCAAGCCGGGCGAGCCGATGCCGGAAGCCACCATGAAGGCGATTGAGTACGCGAAAAAGTACGATGTGCCGGTGGTCCTGACGCTGGGAACGAAATTTGTGATTGCCGACAACCCGGAGTGGTGGCAGGCCTTCCTGAAAGAGCATGTCTCGATTCTGGCGATGAACGAAGAAGAAGCTGAGGCTCTCACCGGCGAGAGCGATCCGCTGCTGGCCTCCGATAAAGCGCTGGACTGGGTGGACCTGGTGCTCTGCACCGCCGGACCGGTAGGGCTGTATATGGCAGGCTTCACGGAAGAAGAGAGCAAACGCAAAACCCAGCATCCGCTGCTGCCTGGCGCCATCGCCGAGTTCAACCAGTATGAGTTCAGCCGTGGCATGCGTTATAAAGACTGTGTTAATCCGCTGCGGATCTACTCACACATCGCCCCGTACATGGGCGGCCCGGAGAAGATTATGAACACCAACGGCGCGGGCGACGGCGCGCTGGCGGCACTGCTGCATGACATCACCGCCAATGCCTACCACAAAACCAACGTGCCGAATTCCAGCAAACATAAGTTCAGCTGGCTCACCTATTCGTCTCTGGCGCAGGTGTGTAAATACGCGAACCGCGTCAGTTATCAGGTGCTGAACCAGCACTCCCCGCGCTTAACGCGTGGCCTGCCGGAAAGGGAAGACAGCCTCGAAGAGGCGTACTGGGACAGGTAAAAGCAAAACGGCAACGCATGTTGCCGTTTTTAGTGTTTATTCCCTCTCCCGGTGGGAGAGGGTCAGGGTGAGGGCATCAGGCCGCACGAAACTTACCTCGTCACAGCCTCTTCAACCGGCGGCTTCGCCAGCAGCGCCAGCATCGTATTCGCAATTTCGCGCTCACCCATCACCACCTGATTCGCACCCCGTTCGGTGATGTAATCCACCTCGTCGTCGTAATGGGCGCGGGCAATGATCTCAATCGTTGGGCATTTCTCACGTGCAGTGGCCACAATCTCACCCGCTTCGTAGCCGTTTGGAATGGTCAGCAGCAGCCAGCGGGCGCAGTCCAGATGCGCCAGGTTCATAATTTCTTCATTCGCCGCATTGCCCAGCACCGCGCGGATACCGCGCTCGCGCAACTCATCGACGCGGGTACGCGAGGTTTCAATCACCACCAGCGGGATCCCCTGTGCCATCAGCTTCTCGCCGAGCAGGCTTCCCACGCGGCCAAAGCCGACCAGCAGGGCGTGGTTGCAAATATCCACCGGGATCTGCTTCTCTTCTTCAATGGCCTCTTCGAGCGTCTGCTCTTCAAGGGTTTCGGTTTTATCGAGATATTTTTCCAGCAGCGCGAACAGCACCGGGTTCAGCATAATTGAGAGGATCGCCCCCGCCAGCACCAGGTTCTGCCCGGCCTGCGGCAGCAGGTTCAGCGCCATCCCCAGACCCGCCAGAATAAAGGCGAACTCACCAATCTGTGCCAGGCTTGCGGCGATGGTAAGAGCGGTACGCGGCGAGTGGCCGAACATTCGCACCAGGAAAAAGGCGGCGACCGACTTACCAAAGATGATAATCGCCAGCGTCCCCAGTACGGCCAGCGGCTGCTGAACCAGAATCATCGGATCAAACAGCATCCCGACGGAGACAAAGAACAGCACCGCGAAGGCATCACGCAGGGGGAGGGTGTCATGCGCCGCGCGGTGGCTCAGTTCGGATTCGTTCAGCACCATCCCGGCGAAGAACGCGCCAAGGGCAAAGGAGACGTCAAAGAGCTCCACTGCGCCAAAGGCAATCCCCAGCGCCAGCGCAAGGACGGAAAGGGTGAACAGTTCACGCGAGCCGGTGGCCGCGCTGCGCGACATGATCCACGGCACCAGACGGCGGCCTACCAGCATCATGATGGCGATAAACGCCACCACTTTTCCGATGGTGATGCTCATATCCAGCGCCAGCGAGGCAAAGCCGAGGGTGTCTTTTTCCATCATTCCGGCGACGGCAGGCAGCAGGACCAGCGTCAGCACCATCACCAGATCTTCAACAATCAGCCAGCCGATTGCGATTTGTCCGCGCTGGCTGTCTATCAGCTGCCTCTCTTCAAGCGCGCGCAGCAGCACCACGGTACTGGCGGTTGAGAGACACAGCCCAAATACGATGCCGGTCATTAACGACCAGCCCAGTACGGCCGAAAGCGCCATGCCCAGCAGCGTTGCCACCCCTATCTGGGCGATCGCTCCCGGTATGGCGATCGACTTTACCGCCATCAGGTCCTTCAGGGAAAAATGCAGCCCCACGCCAAACATCAGCAGAATCACGCCCAGTTCCGCCAGTTCAGGTGCCAGTTTGGTATCCGCAACGAAGCCAGGCGTAAACGGTCCCGCCAGTACCCCGGCTAACAGATAGCCCACAAGAGGGGAAATACGCAGTTTATTGGCAATCATGCCGAGAATAAAAGCGAGCACAAGTCCACCAACAATGGTGGTGATAAGCGGTGTGGCGTGGTGCATTCCGTCTCCTTTCGTTGTGGGTGTTCCATTTTGGTGAAAACCAAAAACCGAGTAATAGTTTATGACAATTTTTACCCTTGTGTTTATGAATAATTGTTGAAGTTTGAATAAAACGGCAATATGCCTCAGAAAAGGCAGGTTTTGATAAAATCAGAGGAGGGATGAACAGGAAAGCCTTATGCCATGAGGGCATCAGGCTGCCAAAGTTACACTTTGGCAGCCATGAAATTACGCTTTATGACGATTATCAGGCAGGAATATGGTCAACATCCCCAGAAGTGGAAGGAAAGCGCAGATTTTATAAACCAGGAAGATACTGGTGTGGTCGGCAACCATGCCTAACACGGCTGCACCAAGGCCGCCCATGCCAAAGGCGAAACCAAAGAAGAGCCCGGAAACCATACCAATACGCCCCGGTAACAACTCCTGCGCATACACCAGGATAGCCGAGAACGCCGAAGCCAGAATAAAACCAATAATCACCGTTAAAATGCCCGTCCATTCAAGGCTGGCGTAAGGCAAAATAAGGGTAAAGGGGGCAACGCCAAGGATAGAGCCCCAAATAACATATTTACGGCCAATTTTATCCCCGACTGGCCCGCCAATCACCGTCCCTGCTGCGACGGCAAACAGGAAAGCAAACAGGTGGAACTGCGCGTTTTGTACCGATAATCCGAATTTTTGCATCAGGTAAAAGGTGTAATAGCTGCTAATGCTCGCCATATAGAAATATTTCGAGAAAATCAGCACCAGCAGCACGGAGACGGCCAGGATCACCTTATTACGTGGAAGGGGATTGATAACCTTCACTTTTGGTTTGCCTTTGTTTACGCGGTGCTGTGCGGCATACCAGCGACTGATCTGGGCGAGCACAACGATCGCCAGCAGGGCGGCCAGCACAAACCAGGCGACGTTACCCTTGCCGTAGGGGGCGATGATCACTGCCGCCAGCAGCGGGCCGAGGGAACTGCCAAAATTACCGCCCACCTGGAAGAGTGATTGCGCCAGCCCGTGGCGCCCGCCGGAGGCCATACGTGCCACGCGGGAGGACTCCGGATGGAAGACCGACGAGCCGGTTCCCACCAGTGCGGCGGCAAGCAGCACCGCTTCAAAACTGCCCGCCATAGCCAGCAGCACCAGCCCGCTCAGGGTGAAGCACATGCCAATCGGCAGCGACCACGGCATCGGATATTTATCCGTCCAGTAACCGACGATCGGTTGCAGTAGCGAAGAGGCCAGCTGGAAGGTCAGGGTGATCATCCCGATCTGCACGAAGGTTAATGAAAACTCGGATTGCAGCAGCGGGTAAATCGCCAGGATCAGCGACTGGATCATGTCGTTGAGCAGATGGGAGAGGCTAATAGCGCCTAAGACTTTAAATGAGGTGCGCGAGGGTGGCGGCGACGCCGGCGCGCCCGAAACGGGCTGGGTTGATTCACTGATTGCCATAAATACCACGTCGTTAGTGATGAAAAATGCAGGGGGTAATTATTATCCAACTAACATACCTGCCAGCGACATTTGAAGAAAGTCGCAATTATGAAAACTTATTTGTCTATTCTTGTTACTCACTGTAATTTTTGCGTTTGTCTATTGGTCAGGGAGAGAGAAGATGAAGTTAATGAAGCATGGCGTCGCGTTGGCGCTGCTCGCCGCCTGGGGTCTGGCAAGCCTGCCCGCACAGGCGTATGAAAAAGACAAAACGTATAAAATTACGATCCTGCATACCAACGATCACCACGGCCATTTCTGGCGCAGCGAGTACGGCGAATATGGTCTCTCCGCGCAAAAAACGCTGGTGGATGGCATTCGTAAAGAGGTTGCCGCCGAAGGGGGCAGCGTGCTGCTGTTATCGGGGGGCGATATCAATACCGGCGTGCCGGAGTCCGATTTACAGGATGCTGAGCCTGATTTTCGTGGCATGAATTTAATCGGTTACGATGCAATGGCCGTCGGAAACCATGAGTTTGATAACCCGCTGAGCGTGCTGCGCCAGCAGGAAAAATGGTCCAAATTCCCGTTCCTCTCCGCCAATATCTATCAGAAAAGTACCGGTGAACGCCTGTTTAAACCGTGGGCGCTGTTTAAGCGTCAGGATCTGAAAATCGCGGTGATTGGCCTCACCACGGACGATACGGCAAAAATTGGCAACCCAGAGTTCTTTACCGATATCGAATTCCGTAAACCGGCAGACGAAGCGAAGCTGGTGATTCAGGAGTTGCAGCAAAATGAAAAACCGGACGTGATCATCGCCACCACCCATATGGGACATTACGACAACGGCGAGCATGGTTCTAACGCACCGGGCGACGTTGAAATGGCGCGCAGCCTCCCTGCGGGCTCGCTGGCAATGATTGTGGGTGGTCACTCACAAGATCCGGTGTGCATGGCCTCGGAGAATAAAAAGCAGGTGGATTATGTTCCCGGCACGCCGTGTGCACCAGACCGTCAGAACGGGATCTGGATTGTGCAGGCGCACGAGTGGGGTAAATACGTTGGCCGTGCCGACTTTGAGTTCCGTAACGGCGAGATGAAACTGGTGCATTATCAGCTCATCCCGGTCAACCTGAAGAAAAAAGTGACCTACCCGGACGGGAAAAGTGAGCGCGTGCTCTACACCCCGGAGATCCCCGAGAACCCACAGATGCTCTCCCTGTTAACCCCGTTCCAGAATAAAGGCAAAGCGCAGCTGGAGGTGAAAATCGGTACGCTGAACGGGCGTCTGGAAGGGGACCGCAGCAAAGTCCGTTTCGTACAGACCAATATGGGTCACCTGGTGCTGGCGGCACAAATCGCGCGCACCGGCGCTGATTTTGGTGTGATGAGCGGCGGCGGGATCCGTGATTCCATCGAAGGCGGGAATATCACCTATAAAGATGTGCTGAAGGTGCAGCCGTTTGGCAACGTGGTGGTTTATGCCGATATGAGCGGGAAAGAGGTGATTGAGTACCTTACCGCCGTTGCGCAGATGAAACCGGACTCTGGCGCTTATCCGCAGTTCGCTAACGTCAGCTTTGTGGCCAAAGACGGCAAGCTCAACGATCTCAAAATCAAGGGTGAGCCGGTTGATCCCGCGAAAACCTACCGTCTGGCAACCTTAAGCTTTAACGCCACCGGCGGCGACGGTTATCCGCACATCGATAATAAACCGGGCTATGTGAATACCGGCTTTATTGATGCCGAGGTTCTGAAGCAGTTTATCGAGCAGAATTCACCGATCGACGTGAATGCGTATGAGCCGAAAGGCGAGGTGAGCTGGCAGTAACATTGTGCGGCCTGATGCCCTCACCCCAACCCTCTCCCACCGGGAGAGGGCGCGAACACAAAAAACGGTAACGTCTGTTACCGTTTTGCTTTTACCTCGCAGCCGCCACCCGGCTTTTTCTTTTAATCCCTGCGCGCAATATCCGCAAACTTCGCATCCAGCATTTTGGCCAGATCGCCTGCGGCCAGTTCGATATCCAGCCCGCGCTTGCCGCCGGAAATATAGATGGTTTCAAATTCCTGAGAAGGGGCGTCAATCAGCGTTGGCAGGCGTTTTTTCTGCCCGAGCGGGCTGATCCCGCCCACCAGATAACCCGTGGTGCGTTGCGCAACCATTGGGTCTGCCATATCTACCTTTTTCGCTCCCAGCGCTTTGGCCACTTTCTTCAGATCCAGTTGCCCAGCCACGGGCGTGACCGCGACGGCGAGATGCTTCATATCGCCATTCACGGCCACCAGCAGCGTTTTATAGACCTGGTCGGCGTTCAGCCCCAGTTTGCGCACCACTTCATCACCAAAATTGGTTTCGTTCGGATCGTGATCGTAAGTGTGGATCCGGAAAGAAATTTTGTTTTTTTCGAGTAATTTAACGGCGGGAGTCATAGCTATCCTTCTTACGACAGACAATTCATGCTGACAGCATACGCCTGACGTTTGTCTAAAAAATAGCACCATCTTGCGCAATAGTATTGGCAGTGATGGTCACTTTGAGCGACAATCGGCTCAACCGAAGGTCTCCTTCGGCATAATAAAAACGATGAAATTCCTCTTTGACGGGCCAATAGAAATATTGGCCATTTTTTTATTTCAGCAGCGACGGCAAATTCCCTTCTCCGTACAAATGTAATGCCCCCACTGCAACCACGTAATGCCCAGCAGGTAACGCATGCAGCGTCTGCCGCCATGCCGCATTGCGTGCGTTCATCAGCACATCGTACAGCGATTCACTGAACGTCGATGGCAGCGTTAATTTCCCCTCAGCAGGCGGGGCATCCAGCCACCAGCCAATCATGGTTTGCAGCAGACGGGCGTTGGTATGCCAGTGCGTTAGCGTATCATCAAGAAGAATGAGACCGTCATCAGGCAGCTGGCGAAGGAGGGCAATCTGGCTATCGGTACCTTCCAGCTCAATGATCGGCAGACGGCGTGCCCGGGCTGCATTCAGCAGCTGGTAATCAATACCGTAATCACCGCGCAGACCCAGACGCTGCGCCTGCGTCGCCTGTAATATCATGGCAATCTGCCAGAGCGGCAGGGTGTCCAGCATCGAGAGCGAAACGCCGGTTTCATCCGCCACGCGCGTCAGTTCGGCGAGCTGAGCCTCGTCCAGACGGTCGGCCAGGGTGAGATCGCTCTCCAGCCCGGCAAAGGGAGACTCGTGGCCTGAAATATCCGCCTCAACCACCAGCGCATCGGCCTGCTTCAGGAGGGATAACAGACCAGAGGGTAGCGGGGACATATCCTGCGTGCCCATATGTATGCTGCCCACCAGGTGCAGATGCTGACCGCCGGGGAGCGAAATATCCATTCCGGGCCAGGTATAACGGCGGGGGAAGAGGGCGCGAAACGATGTTTTTATACGGCGAAACAGACTCATACGCGCTCCATAAACGGAAAGGTTCATGCTAACGCGTGGGGAAGGGCGGCGCAACAGGTGAACGTCGGCACGTTTCGTAAGCCTGATACGCGCAGCGCCATCAGGCAAAAAAGCCGGGTGGCGCTGCGCTTCCCCGGCCTACAACGTATTACGCTTTCGGTTTAAAGCGCAGCAGACGGTTGGCGTTACTCACCACGGTAATGGAGGAGAGCGCCATCGCTGCACCTGCGACCACCGGGTTAAGCAGCGTACCGGTCAGGGGCCACAGAATGCCGGCTGCAATCGGGATACCGAGCGAGTTATAGATAAACGCACCCAGCAGGTTCTGCTTCATGTTGCGCAACGTGGCTTTCGAAATCGCCAGCGCATCGGCAACACCCATCAGGCTGTGTCGCATCAGTGTGATGGCTGCCGTCTCAATGGCAACGTCGCTCCCGCTTCCCATGGCAATCCCCACCTCTGCCTGTGCCAGCGCAGGCGCATCGTTAATACCGTCGCCAACCATCGCGACCTGGCGCCCCTGCTGTTGCAGCGTTTTAATGGCGTCCGCTTTGCCGTCCGGCAGGACACCGGCAATGACTTCATCGATCCCCGCCTCTCTGGCGATGGCGTTGGCCGTGGTTGGGTTATCCCCGGTTAACATCACCAGACGGTAGCCCGCGCGGTGCAGTCGTTGTAAGGCATCCACACTGTCCTGACGTAACGGATCGCGCACGGCCAGCAGGGCCGCAATATGACCGTCCACCGCAAGCAGCACAGGGGTTGCGCCCTGCGATGCCTGGGCATTCAGTTCACTTTCCAGCGCTGAAGTTGCTATGCCGTTTTCATTCATCAGGGCCTGGTTACCCAGCAGCAGTGTGTGTCCTTCGGCCTCACCGCTGACGCCTAATCCGCGCAGGGTGCGGAAGTTGTTCACCTGCGGCAGGCTGGCCTCACCGGCTTTCTCAATGATGGCTCGCGCCAGCGGGTGGCTGGAGCCTTGTTCCAGGGCCGCGGCGAGACGCAGCGCGTCAGCCTCCGCGAAGCCTGAGGTATGCACGGATACAACCTGCGGTTTACCTTCGGTCAGGGTACCGGTTTTATCAAAGACCAGCGTGTCGAGAGTGCTGGCGCGTTGCAGGGCGTCGGCATCACGCACCAGCACGCCAAACTCGGCGGCGCGTCCCACGCCGGAGATAATCGACATCGGCGTCGCAAGGCCGAGCGCGCAAGGACAGGCGATAATCAGTACCGTGGTGGCGATCACCAGGGTATAGACAATTTGCGGCGCCGGGCCGAAGAAATACCAGATAGCCGCGCTCAGCAGCGCAATGCCCACCACCACCGGCACAAAAATGGCGGAGATTTTATCGGCCAGCTGACCTATTTCAGGCTTACTGCTCTGTGCCTGGCGCACCATGCGGATAATACGGGACAGCGTGGTGTGGCTTCCCACTGCACTGGCGGTGAACAGCACGCTGCCGTCCTGAACCACCGTACCGGCATGCACGCCATCACCCTGTGATTTCTGCTGCGGAATGGGTTCCCCGGTGAGCATCGCTTCGTCAAACCAGGCTTCGCCCTGCGTAATGTCTCCGTCCACGGGAACGCGGTCACCGGTGGTCAGACGCAGCGTCATACCGGGCTGAACCTCGGCCAGAGGAACGCTTTTTTCTCCGTCGTCAGTGACCACGCGGGCGGTCGGGGGGGTTAAATCCAGCAGCCGCTCCAGCGCCTTTGAGGAGCGCTGACGGGCACGGGCTTCCAGCATATGGCCCAGGTTAATCAGGCCGATGATCATCGCGCTCGCTTCATAATAGAGATGGCGGGCTTCCATCGGGAACCACTGTGGCCAGACGTTCACGCTCATGGAGTAGAGCCATGCCGCACCCGTGCCGAGTGCCACCAGCGTATCCATGGTTGCGGTGCGGTTTTTCAGGCTCTTCCAGGCGCTGGAGTAGAAATGTCCGCCTGCAAATACCATTACACCAAGCGTAATGATACCAATGACCAGCCACAGCGTGCGGTTGTCGTCGGTGACCATCATGTTGTCACCGATCATGCCCCACACCATCACCGGGATCCCGACCAGCAGCGCAACAATGGCCTGCCAGCGGAAGCGTTTCATGGTGGCGATGGCCGTTTCCTGCTGACGTTCACGGCGTTTGGCATCATCTTCGATGGCCTCTGCGCCATAGCCCGCTTTTTCAACGGCCAGCACTAATTCTGCGGCGGAGGCACTGCCCATGACCAGCGCAGTACGCTCCGCAAGATTGACCCGTGCCTGCGCGACTCCGGGTACCGCCTGCAAGGCATTTTGCACCCGGGAGACGCAGCTGGCGCAGCTCATGCCGTTGATCAGCAGCTGTTGGCTGTCATCGATATCATCAGCTGCCGGAAGCTCAGGAGTGGCCGCTGTCAGTGCTTCCGACGGGGATGATGACTCTGCCAGCGGTTTAGCCTTTGGGTGGCTCAGCTCCGCCCCATAACCTGCCTGTTTGATGGTATCAATCAGCGCTTGCGCACTGGCGCTGCCGGTGACGGCGGCGTGATCGATAGTGACGTCAGCGCTTTCGACATCAGGACGCTGTTCCAGACTTTCTTTAACGCGTTTGACACAGTGGCCGCAGGAGAGGCCGTCCAGTGTCAGGTCAATTGTGTGAGACATAACAAAACTCCCGTATAATGAACTGGTCAGTTGTTGACCGGAGTAACGCTTTTCGCTAACTGTTATGAAGGTTAAACCTTCCATCAAGGGGAAGGTCAAGGGGGAAATGTGAATATCAGCGATGTTGCGAAAAAAACCGGATTGACCAGCAAAGCAATCCGCTTTTATGAAGAGAAGGGGCTGGTGACGCCGCCGCTGCGCAGCGAAAACGGCTACCGTAGCTACACGCAACTGCATCTGGACGAGCTGACCTTACTGCGTCAGGCGCGTCAGGTGGGTTTTAACCTTGAAGAGTGCGGTGAGCTGGTGAATCTGTTCAACGATCCAAAACGCCACAGCGCAGATGTAAAAAAAAGGACGCTGGAAAAAGTGGCGGAGATTGAACGGCACATTACGGAACTGGAAGCGATGCGCAAGCAGCTGCTGGCGCTGGCGGAATCCTGTCCGGGAGATGACAGCGCCGACTGCCCGATTATCGATAATCTTGCCGGCTGCTGTCATCGTAAGGCGCAGGCTTAGCAGGCTTTAACCCGAAGCGTAATCCCTTCCACCGCGATGACCTCAACCCGCGTCCCGGTGCTGAGGTCATCGTCGGCCACCACCGGCCAGGAGCTATCGCCCACACGCATATGTCCGCGGCCGTTCACCAGCGCGGTCTCAAGCGTAAAGCGCTGCCCGACGATCTGCTGTCCACGCTGATTGAGATGGGTATCCAGCGGTTTTTGCTCGTTAACCTGACGGTTCAGCCAGCGCCACCACAGCCAGGCGGCCACCAGCGTCAGCACGGCAAACAGCGCGCCCTGCCACGCCCAGTCCAGGGGGAGCAGCCAGACCAGCAGCCCGGTAATCACCGCGGCCACACCGCTCCAGAGCAGATAACCGTTGCCACCAAGCATCTCTGCGGCCAGCAGTAAGCCACCCAGGCTTAGCCAGAAAGCATGAGGATGTGCGACGATCAGCTCAATCATTTTTTGCGCTCGTTTCCGCTGTCTTTGATAAGTTCAGCAATCCCGGCAATGGAGCCCATCAGGCTGCTGGCATCCAGCGGCATCATCACCACTTTGCTGTTATTTGCCGAGCCGATCTCTTTCAGCGCATCGGTATATTTTTGCGCGACAAAGTAGTTCACGGCCTGGATGTCACCGGCAGCAATGGCCTCGGATACCATCTGGGTTGCGCGAGCTTCCGCTTCGGCAGAACGTTCACGCGCCTCTGCCTGCAAGAAGGCAGACTGGCGATCCCCTTCCGCTTTCAGAATTTGCGACTGTTTTTCCCCTTCGGCTTTCAGGATCTCCGCCTGACGCACCCCTTCGGCTTCCAGAATATAGGCGCGCTTGGTTCGTTCTGCCTTCATCTGGGCGTTCATCGAAGCGATAAGCTCCGCAGGTGGGCGAACGTCCCGGATCTCAATGCGGGTGACTTTAATGCCCCACGGGTTTGTCGCTTCATCAACAATGTGCAGCAGACGGGTGTTGATGCTGTCACGCTGAGAGAGCATTTCGTCCAGCTCCATAGAGCCGAGTACCGTACGGATGTTGGTCATCGTCAGATTAACAATCGCTAGCTCCAGGTTGCTCACCTCATAGGCGGCTTTGGGCGCATCAATTACCTGAATAAAACAGACGGCATCGATGGTGACGTTGGCGTTATCCTTCGAAATAACTTCCTGCGAGGGGATATCCAACACTTGTTCCATCATGTTGATCTTGCGACCAATTCTGTCCATGAAGGGAACAATCAGGCTCAAACCTGGCTGGAGTGTATTGGTGTAGCGGCCGAAGCGTTCAACGGTCCACTGATATCCCTGCGGGACAATTTTGACCCCGGCGCCCACAATAACCAGCGCAACGAATATAAGGACAGGAACAACGATAAGCATAAAAACCTCCTGTTTTGCATGCTGTTGATGAGTAAAAATGCATGTTTATTGTTCATCAGTATATCGGCTATCGGGCTGAAATTCGCCTCTGAAAATAGGCTGGGAAGGGACAAAGGATTATGCTACAGACGATTTTTACCAGAAGCGGTTAACGGAAGCGGAATGAACGATCAAAAAAACATATTACATCTCAGGGATGTCGGATTTCGTGTTGGGGGAAATACGATCCTTCAGCACGTCGAATTTTGCCTTTCACCGGGCGAGTTTAAATTAATCACCGGGCCGTCAGGCTGCGGCAAAAGCACGTTATTGAAAATTGTGGCTTCACTGCTAAGTCCTACGGAGGGAACCGTTCTGTTTGAGGGCAACGATATTGCGACCCTCTCCCCGGAACGCTATCGCCAGCAGGTCTCTTATTGTGTACAGACCCCTTCACTGTTCGGCGAAACGGTCTATGACAACCTGATCTTCCCGTGGCAGATTCGCCAGCAAACGCCGGAGCCGAATAAATTTATCGCTGACCTGGCCCGTTTTGGCCTGGCGCAGGAGACATTGACAAAATCCATTAATGAGCTCTCCGGGGGCGAAAAGCAGCGCGTTTCGCTGATTCGTAACCTGCAGTTTTTACCGAAGGTGCTGCTGCTGGACGAGATCACCAGCGCGCTGGATGAGGCCAACAAGCGCAACGTGAACGACATCATCCATCGCTACGCCAGTGAACAAAATATTGCCGTGCTGTGGGTGACGCACGACGCAAATGAAATTGCCCATGCGGATGATGTCATCACGCTGCAGCCGCAGGGTGGGAAATGGCAGGAGGCAAACCATGGGTGAGCATAATATCACCAACGCATCGCTGGCGTTTTCCATGGTGCTGGTACTGGTGGCGATTTTAGTGAGCTACCGGGAAAAGCTGGGGCTGGAGAAAGATATCCTCTGGAGCATCTGCCGCGCGGTGATTCAGCTCATCATCGTTGGCTATGTGCTGAAGTACATCTTTAACGTCAACCACGCGGTGCTGACGCTGCTGATGGTGCTGTTTATCTGCTTCAACGCAGCGTGGAATGCGCAGAAGCGCAGCAAATATATCGATAAGGCGTTTGTCTCGTCATTTATTGCCATTACGACCGGGACCGCGCTGACGCTGGCGGTGCTGGTGCTATCTGGCTCTATTGAGTTTACGCCGATGCAGGTGATCCCCATCTCCGGGATGATCGCCGGGAACGCCATGGTGGCGGTAGGGCTGTGCTACAACAACCTTGGCCAGCGCTTCAGCAGTGAGCAACAGAAGCTGCAGGAGAAGTTAAGCCTGGGGGCCACGCCAAAAGTGGCGTCGGCGCGGCTGATTCGTGAGAGTATCCGCGCGTCGCTGATCCCCACAGTGGATTCGGCGAAAACGGTCGGACTGGTGAGTCTGCCGGGGATGATGTCAGGGCTGATCTTCGCTGGCATTGATCCGGTGAAAGCGATCAAATATCAGATCATGGTGACCTTTATGCTGCTCTCCACGGCGAGCCTGTCGACCATCATTGCCTGTTATCTGACGTATAGGAAGTTCTACAACGCGCGCCACCAGCTGGTGGTCACACAGCTAAAAAAAGCGGATTAAGCCTGTTTGTGTAGGCCCGGTAAGCGTGAGCGCCACCGGGCATTTTTTTTAGTAGAGCAGCGCGTACAGCTGACGACGGTACTTCGAGGCCAGCGCATCGCCGGTACCCAGCGCGGCCAGGATCTCCTGGAACATTTTCCGCGCCTGACCGTCTGCGGCAGCCAGATCGTTTTGCAGGTGGCTGAACAGCAGTTCCAGGGCCTCTTCATTTCGACCCACCTGGTGCAGCTGGAGTGCCAGCTGGCTTGCCAGCGCTGCGTCGGCCGGGTTATCGGCAACCTGCTGCTGGAGCTGCTGTATTTCCGGGGTATCCGCCGCCTGTTTCAGCAGATCAATTTGCGCCACCAGGCCCTGATAGCGGGTGTCCTGATCCTGCAACGGGATCGTTTTTAGCACGGCTTCGGCATCTTCTGAGCGGTGCAGGGCAATCTGCGTTTCAGCCAGCAGCAGGCCAATCTGGCTGTTCTGCTTAGAGAGCTGCCAGGCGTCTTTCAACAGCGGCAGGGCTTCGTCGTATTTACCTTCCTGCATCAGCGCCATGGCTTCCTGCGCTTTTAGCTCCTCCTCACGCGGCAGCACTTTATCCAGCAGGGCGCGGATCGTCTCTTCAGGCTGCGGTCCCTGGAAGCCATCAACAGGCTGTCCATTCTGGAAAAGATAGACCGTGGGGATGGCGCGCAGGCCAAACTGTGAGGCCACCATGGGTTCTGCATCACAGTCCAGTTTGGCGAGAATAAACTGGCCATTGTATTGCGCGGCAAGGCTTTCGAGGACCGGCGTCAGCTGCAGACAGTGTTGGCTGCGTTCAGACC
The DNA here is from genome assembly GCF_049237765.1 of Enterobacter cloacae complex sp. SHL021. Taxonomy (NCBI): domain Bacteria; kingdom Pseudomonadati; phylum Pseudomonadota; class Gammaproteobacteria; order Enterobacterales; family Enterobacteriaceae; genus Enterobacter; species Enterobacter cloacae complex sp. SHL021. The sequence continues at coordinate 141,666 of NZ_JBMKJG010000014.1, forward strand.
AGAAGTAGAACAGTACCGGTTTAACCATCGACTGTTCGAGGACCTGTTGCAGGTTTGCTTCAGTAATATTGACGATATTCTGTACGGACATGCGGCATTCTCTTTTATCGGTTTGTTATTTACATGGGGGTGAGCGTCGTCGCTTCAACTCAACCGTGTAAAATTTTGTCCATCATCCGGCCCGGCAGCAGACGTTTTAACCAGCCTACGGCATGGGTGACCAGCGTTACCGGATAGCGCATTTTTGGGTTATCGCTCTCAAAAGCATGGCGCACTTTCGCGACAACCGCTTCCGGCCCAAGGGTAAAACGTGCGGCGATGCCGGGGTTTTCGACCGGTTTGTCCGCCTGCGTCTGGTTGACGTTATCCGTAAAACGGGTGCGGATGGGGCCGGGTTCAATCAGGCTCACCTTAATCCCGCTGTGACGCAACTCCATGCGCAGGGCGTCCGACCATGCTTCCAGCGCATATTTGCTGGCGGCATACGCGCCGCGGCCGGGGGTAGAAATCAGCCCCATCACCGAGGAGGTCATCACGATACGCCCTTCACCGTGAGGCAGCATCGCCGGAAGCAGGCGCATGGTGAGCTGATGCACACCGAAAAAGTTGCTGGAAAACTGTTGTTCAAGCTGTTCGCGGGAGATCGTATTCAGCGGGCCATAGAGACCGTAACCGGCATTATTGAACAGACCGTACAGACGGTTGCCGGTAAGGGCGATCACCTCATCGGCGGCGCGTTCAACGCTTTCCGGTGAGTCCAGATCCAGCAACACGCTGGTGAACCCCATCCCGTTGAGGCGTTCCACATCGTCAGGTTTACGGCAGGCCGCCAGCACCTGAAATCCCTGACGCTTTAATTCGAGCGCGCTTTCAAGACCAATTCCGCTGGAACATCCTGTAATTAAGACCGATTTTTGCATAACTTTACCTGTCAGGATCTCCGCTTAATCAGGAGTCATGGTTAACTAAAGGAGCCAGCCGCGTTGCCATCCAGTCGGCAATAAACGGCTGTGCATCGCGATTGGGGTGGATCCCGTCATCCTGCATCCAGTTGGGTTTGAGATAGACCTCTTCCATGAAAAATGGCAGCAGCGGAATATCAAACTCGTTGGCAAGCTTAGGGTAGATCGCGCTAAAGGCTTCATTATACCGACGACCGTAGTTGGCGGGCAGGCGAATTTGCATCAGCAGCGGCTGGGCGTTCGCCGCTTTAATGTCCTTCAGGATGGTGCGCAGGGTTTGTTCCGTTTGCTGAGGCTGGAAGCCACGCAATCCGTCGTTACCGCCCAGCTCCACCAGCACCCATCGCGGTTGATGCTGTTTGAGCAAAGCCGGCAGGCGCGACAAGCCCTGTTGCGAGGTATCACCGCTGATGCTGGCGTTGATAACAGACGTTTTGCTCTGCCATTTTTCGTTGAGCAGAGCCGGCCAGGCCGCACTGGCCGCCATACGATAGCCTGCGCTGAGGCTGTCGCCGAGAACCAGTAACGTGTCCGCTGCCGCCGCGCGGAAAGTCATCAGAATCAAAAACAGGAAGGGCAAATGCCAGCGGAAAACATTGTTGAAGTTCATCGTCTTAAGAAGTCCGTCGGTCAGGGGGAACACGAGCTTTCCATCCTCACCGGAGTTGAACTCGTTGTCAAACCTGCCGAAACCATTGCGCTGATTGGCGAATCCGGTTCCGGTAAGTCCACGCTGCTGGCTATTCTGGCCGGACTGGACGACGGCAGCAGCGGCGAGGTTAACCTGGTCGGACAGCCGCTGCATCAGCTTGATGAAGAGGCGCGTGCCGCGCTACGTGCCCGTCACATCGGCTTTGTGTTTCAGTCCTTCATGCTGATCCCCACCCTGAACGCGCTGGAAAATGTTGAGTTGCCCGCGCTGCTGCGCGGAGAAAGCAGCCGTGAAAGCCGCGATCATGCGAAGGCATTGCTGGAACAGCTGGGGCTGGGGAAACGCCTTGACCATCTTCCGGCGCAGCTTTCCGGTGGAGAGCAGCAACGCGTGGCGCTGGCCCGCGCATTTAATGGTCGCCCGGAGGTACTGTTTGCCGATGAACCCACCGGGAACCTGGACCGTAAAACCGGCGATAAGATTGCCGATCTGCTGTTCTCGCTCAACCGGGAACATGGCACCACGCTGATTCTGGTCACGCACGATCCGCAGTTGGCCGCCCGCTGCGATCGCCGCCTGCGGCTGGTCAACGGTGAATTGCAGGAGGAAGCATGATTGCCCGCTGGTTCTGGCGCGAGTGGCGCTCGCCTTCGCTGCTGATCGTCTGGCTGGCGTTAAGCCTGGCGGTGGCCTGCGTGCTGGCGCTGGGCAGCGTCAGCGATCGCATGGAGAAGGGGCTTAGCCAGCAAAGCCGCGAATTTATGGCGGGCGACAGGGCGCTGCAAAGCTCGCGCGCCGTCCCGCCAGGCTGGATCGACGAAGCGCGCAAGCGGGAGCTCAAGGTCGGGGAGCAGATAAGCTTCCAGACCATGACCTTTGCCGGTGACACGCCGCAACTGGCCAGCGTCAAAGCCGTGGATGATATCTACCCGATGTACGGTGAACTGCAGACCAGCCCGCCAGACGTCAAGCCGAAACCCGGTACGGTGCTGCTGGCACCGCGACTGATGGCGCTGCTGAACCTGAAAACAGGTGACAGCATCGACGTGGGGGACGCGACGCTGACCATTGCCGGGGAGGTGGTTCAGGAACCCGATTCCGGCTTCAATCCGTTCCAGCTCGCCCCACGCTTGCTGATGAACACCGCAGACGTGGCAAAAACCAACGCCGTCCAGCCGGGGAGCCGTGTCACCTGGCACTATAAGTTTGGCGGCACGCCTGCGCAGCTGGAGGCGTATGAAAAATGGCTTCTGCCGCAGTTAAAACCGGAGCACCGCTGGTACGGGCTTGAGCAGGATGAGGGCGCGCTCGGCAAGTCTCTTGAACGCTCTCAGCAGTTTCTGCTGCTCTCGGCGCTGTTAACCCTGCTGCTGGCCGTCGCGGCGGTAGCCGTGGCGATGGGACACTACTGCCGCAGCCGTTACGATCTGGTGGCGATCCTCAAAACCCTTGGCGCGGGCAGGGCGCAATTGCGGAGGCTGATTGTTGGCCAGTGGCTGATGGTGCTGGCGCTGTCGGCCGTCACCGGTGGGGCGACAGGTCTGCTGTTTGAAAAGCTGCTGATGATGCTCCTGAAACCGGTACTGCCTGCCGCGCTGCCGCCAGCAAGCCTCTGGCCGTGGCTGTGGGCGATTGGCGCGATGACCGTGATTTCATTGCTGGTGGGGTTGCGCCCGTACCGTCTCCTGCTCGCCACCCAGCCGCTGCGCGTGCTGCGCCGCGATGTGGTGGCCAACGTCTGGCCGCTTAAATACTACCTGCCGGTGATGATAGCCGTGGTGATCGGGCTCCTTGCCTGGCTGATGGGCGGGAGTACCCTGCTGTGGGCCGTGCTGGTCGGGGCGGTGGTTCTGGCGCTGCTGTGTGGCATGCTGGGCTGGATGTTGCTCACTGTTCTGAAAAGGATGACGATTAACTCCCTTCCCGTGCGGCTGGCGGTGAACCGTCTGCTGCATCAGCCGTGGTCAACGCTGAGCCAGCTTTCGGCGTTTTCGCTCTCGTTTATGCTGCTGGCGCTTTTGCTGGTGCTGCGCGGCGATCTGCTGGATCGCTGGCAACAGCAGCTTCCGCCGGAAAGCCCGAACTATTTTCTGAGCAATATTGCTCCAGAACAGGTGACGCCACTGAAGGGTTTTCTCTCTGAGCATCACATTATTCCCGAGTCGTTCTATCCGATCGTGCGTGCGCGCCTGACGCAGATCAACGGTCAGTCGACGGAGGGAAATAAAGATGAGTCGCTCAACCGTGAGCTAAACCTGACCTGGCAGGAGAAGCGCCCGGATCACAACCCGATCATCGCCGGAAGCTGGCCGCCAAAGGCCGGGGAAGTGTCGATGGAAGAGGGGCTGGCAAAGCGTCTGAATGTGAAGCTGGGAGATAGCGTGACCTTTACCGGCGACACGCAGGATTTCAGCGCCAGAGTGACCAGCCTGCGCAAAGTGGACTGGGAAAGCCTGCGGCCAAACTTCTTCTTTATCTTCCCTGTCGGGGCACTGGATGGACAGCCGCAGAGCTGGCTCACCAGCTTCCGCTGGGAGAACGGCAACGGCATGTTGACGCAGCTTAACCGGGAATTCCCGACGGTCAGCCTGCTGGATATTGGCGCGATACTGAAACAGGTCGGTCAGGTGCTGGAGCAGGTCAGCCGCGCGCTGGAGGTTATGGTGGTACTGGTGACGATTTGCGGCGTGCTGTTGCTGCTGGCACAGGTGCAGGTTGGCATGCGTCAGCGTCATCAGGAGCTGGTGGTCTACCGTACGCTGGGAGCCGGCAAGCGCCTGCTGAGGGCTACGCTGTGGAGCGAGTTCGCCCTGCTGGGGCTGGTGGCAGGCCTGGTGGCCGCCATTGGCGCAGAGGCGGCGCTGGCAGTGCTGCAGTCGAAAGTCTTCGACTTCCCGTGGGAGCCAGACTGGCGCCTGTGGCTGACGCTGCCGGTGTGCGGTGCGCTTTTGCTTTCGCTTTGCGGCGGCTGGCTTGGAACGCGGCTGTTAAAAGGCAAGGCATTGTTCCGCCAGTTTGTCAGTTAGTTCACAGATGTGATGGTTGCGTACCGGTTTAAATGCTGGTGCGCAGCCCGTTAACAGCACAAATCGATAATACCCACTCATTTAGTAGCACAAAACATTAAAAACCCGCCCACACAGCCCGATTATTTCCAGTTAATATTCACACGCTAAATATTTAGCAGCGTGTCTATTAAGGAAAAATAATGACTATAAAAACAACCGCGCTGGCGACAGCTATTGGCGCAGCAGTGGCATTAACCTCCTTCGCATCTCAGGCGGAAATCACAGTTCTTAAGCAAGATCCTCAGGCGGGTAACCCGCTGAGCCGTCTGAACTTTACCGTTGGCGGCAGTATTCGTCCTCAGTTCCAGAACATGACGGGCGACGACGGTAAAAACAGCTACAAACGTAACGGTTTCGACGGCGGCACCCGTTTCCGTTTTGCGGCAGATTACTATCTGTTCGACGACATCAGCTGGATCAGCTACTACGAACTGGGTGTGAATATCCCTGCCCAGTTCAACTGGGATCATCATTATGCTGAAGGTGCTCACGACACCACGCGCCGTATGCTCTACACCGGCCTGAAGAGCGACACCTGGGGTACGCTGACCTTCGGTCAACAGAACAGCGTGTACTATGATGTGGTGGGCGTGAAAACCGATATCTGGGACTACGACATGATCGGTCAGGCACCAGGTAACGGTATCAACGGCGACTACGATGGCTCTTATCGTTCACGCAATATGCTGAAATATAAGAAAACCGTTGGCGATGCTGATATCTACGCCTCTTACCTGTTTGAAGACAGCGAATACCTGCCGGGCAACGGTCTGCGCTACAAGCGTAAAGGCGGCGGTTCCCTGGGTATCGATTACCACCTGACCACCGATCTGACCTGGGGCGCGGCATGGAACTACACCCGTGCAGATATGCGTAACCCGGACAACGGCGACAGCAAAACCTATGACCAGAACATCCTCGGTACCGCGCTCAGCTGGACACCGGATAACTGGACCTTCTCTGCTGGCGGCGGCTGGTACCAGAACTTCCTGACCACCAAAAAAGTGTCTGTTAACGACTACTTTGCCGGTGACGCATGGGGTATCGAATACTTCGCAGGGTACAAATTCCCAATCAATCAGTATGCTGTTAAATCCATCCAGCCATACTTCATGGGTGACCGTATCGAGTACGTGAACGGCCGTAACTACCAGCGCATCGACAACGGTGTAGGTATCAGCTTCCAGCTGGACTACGGTTTCCGTGTGGATTACGAACACGTGTTCACCTCCAGCACCGACAACCTGGGCGATATGAACCTGGTGCGTCTGCGTTACGACTTCTAAGGTCGAAGCACAGGGTGCGGTCTGATGCCCTCACCCTGACCCTCTCCCACAGGGCTGAGGGTTCCCCAGAAAAATGAAAAGCACGATGAAGTGTGATCTACTGGTTGCGCTAACAA